>NZ_KB898766.1:150745-446949 GCF_000377885.1 Thioalkalivibrio sp. AKL17 | reverse complement strand
AGGAGGCCAGCCCTCTGGCCGATCCGGCGCTGCCCGGTCCGGCACCGCCCGACCAACCCCGGTAGGAGGCCAGCCCTCTGGCCGATCCGGCGCTGGCCGATCCGGCGCTGGCCGATCCGGCACCGCCCGACCAGGCGCCGCATGAGCCCCCGCAGCCCCATCACCCTCCCCTGGCTGGACCCGGATCACCCGGAGGCGCCGTTCCCACCGGCAGAGACGGCACTGGACGAACCCAACGGCCTGCTCGCGGCCGGCGGCGATCTCTCGGTGCCGCGCCTGCTCAACGCCTACCGCAGCGGGATCTTCCCCTGGTTCGAGGCCGGGCAGCCGATCCTGTGGTGGAGCCCCGACCCACGCGCAGTGCTGGAACCCGGCGCTTTCCACATCCGCCGCTCGCTGCGCAAGACCCTGCGCAACGCCGGCTACACCGTCACCTTCGACCGCGCCTTCGAGCGCGTGATCGCCGGCTGTGCCGGCCCGCGCGCCCGCTCCGCCGGCACCTGGATCACCCAGAGCATGCAGGAGGCCTATACCGCGCTGCATCGCGTGGGCCACGCGCATTCGGTGGAGGTGTGGGACGGCCCGCGGCTGATCGGCGGGCTCTACGGCGTGGCCGCCGGCCGGCTGTTCTGCGGCGAGTCCATGTTCAGCCTCGAGCGTGACGCCTCCAAGGTGGCCCTGGCCTGGCTGTGCCGCCACATGGTCGCCTGGGACTGGCCGCTGATCGACACCCAGATGGCCACCGAACACCTGGTGAACCTGGGCGCCGTGGAACTCCCGCGCGACACCTTCCTGCGCTACATCCGCCCGCTGGTCCACGACCCCGGCGCACCGCCCCCGGGCCCGTGGACCCTCGACCCCGCACTGCACCCGCTCGACGCGAACTGGCTGGCCCGGCCCGCCACGCCCGCGCGGCCCTGACGACCTCCCGGACACCGCTCCCGCGCGCTTGCCCGACCGATGTCACCCCGGTTCACCCTGCTTTATACTCCGGGTATTCCACGCAACCACCTCGGGGAGGTCCGGGTGAATTCGACGATGGCACTGCGTACCCTGGTCCTTCTGGTGCTGATCCTGGCCACCAGCGGCTGTGCGATGTTCTCGCCCTCGCCGCCGCAGGAGCAGAGCAACATCTGCGAGATCTTCCGCGAGGAGCCCCGGTGGTACGACTACGCCCGGGATTCCGAGCAGGAATGGGGCACGCCCATCGCCACGCAGATGGCGATCATCCAGCAGGAATCCTCGTTCCGCTCGCACGTACGCCCCGACCGCGAGCGCCTGCTGGGGATCATCCCCTGGCGGCGGCCGTCCTCGGCCTACGGCTACGCCCAGGCCCAGGACCCGGTGTGGGGCGAATACCGCGAGGATGCCGGCAGCCGCTTCGCCCGGCGCACGCACATGAAGCATGCAACCGATTTCATCGGCTGGTACAACGACCGCACCCGCCGCATGACCGGGGTGTCGCTGGACAACCCGGAGCACCTGTATCTGGCCTACCACGAGGGCCAGGGCGGCTATAACCAGGGCAGCTACCGCGGCAAGCCCGGGGTGCAGCAGGCCGCGCGCCAGGTTCGCGAGCGCGCCGGGCGCTATGCCACCCAGCTGGAGGGCTGCGAATCGGAGTTCCGCTGCCGCCGCTTCTGGCAGGTCGGGCCGTTCTGCAGCTGACACGCGGCCCGGCCCGGGAACCGGTCGGACCCGGTACCAGTCTCCTGCACATCCCTACGTCCCAAAGGAACGCATGATGAGCGACAACCCGACCGCTGGCTTCCGCTTCAACCACACCATGCTGCGCGTGAAGGACCCGGACGCGTCGCTGGATTTCTACCGGCGCGTGTTCGGCATGGAGCTGGTGAAGACCCTGGACTTCCCGGAATTCGAGTTCACGCTGTATTTCCTCGCCCGCCAGGACGAAGGTGAGCCGGCGCCGCCGCAGGACGAGGGAGAACGCACCCGCTGGATGTTCAGCCAGCGCGGCATCCTCGAGCTGACCTACAACTACGGCACCGAGAAGGATCCGGACTTTTACTACCACGACGGCAATGCCGAACCGCAGGGCTTCGGCCACATCTGCTTCTCGGTACCCGACCTCGACGCCGCGGTGCGCTGGTTCGACCAGAACGACGTGGAGTTCGTGAAGCGCCCCGACGAGGGCGGGCTGAAGGACATCGCCTTCGTGAAGGACCTCGACGGCTACTGGATCGAGATCCTGGAGCCCGCGCGCCTCACCGGTCTGGGGCGCTGATCTCCCGCCACCCCGAAGCCGCCTGACAGCCCCTCGCCGTCCCCCGGAATCCGGGGGGCGGCTTGCTTCGCCCGTGATACTGTACAAATATACAGTATATGGACGAACGCGCACCCGAAGGCGAAACCGCCCCGGCCTTTGCCGAACTCACGGCGCTGAGCAACTTCTCGTTCCTGCGCGGGGCCTCGCACCCGGAGGAGCTGGTGGAGCGTGCGGCGGCGCTGGGCTATCGCGCGCTGGCGCTGACCGACATCGCCTCGCTGGCGGGCCTGGTGCGCGCGCACGAGGCGGCGCAGCGCACCGGCGTGCACCTGATCGCGGGGGCCCGCCTGCAGCTGGCCGGCGGCCCCGAACTGACGGTGCTGGTGCGCGAGCGCACGGGCTACGCCGCGCTGTGCCGCCTGATCACCACCGCACGCGGGGCCGCGGACAAGGGCGAGCACCACCTGACCCGGGCGGATCTGGAGGCGGTCCCGCCGCAGGCCCGCGCCGGCTGGCATGTGCTGCTGCACCTGTGGCCGGAAACCGACGCCCCCGGCCTCTCCGACGCGGCGGCCTGGCTGCGGGCATGGGCCGCGCCGGGCCAGGGACATCTGGCGGTGGCACTGCTGCGCACGCCCGGGGATCCGGCGCAGATCGCCCGGGCACGGCAGCTCGCGCAGGAACACGACCTGCCGGTGACGGCCTGCGGCGACGTGCACATGCATGCGCGCGGGCGGCGCGCACTGCAGGACGTGCTGACCGCGCTGCGCCACCGCTGTACCGTGGCGCAGGCGGCCGACCGGCTGTTCCCCAACGGCGAACGCTGCCTGCGCCCGCGGGCGGACCTGGCCACGCTGTATCCCGCCGCCTGGCTGCATCATGCGGTCGCCATCGCCGCCGACTGCCGCTTTTCCCTGGACGAGCTCGAATACCACTACCCCACCGACCCGCTGCCACCCGGGCGCACGGCCACCGAGTACCTGCGCGAGGAGAGCCTGCGCGGGGCACGCGAGCGCTGGCCCGACGGCATCCCGGAGGCGGTGCAGGCGCAGATCGAGCGTGAACTGGGGATCATCGCCGAGCTGGGCTACGAGCCGTATTTCCTGACGGTCCATGACATCGTCCGCTTCGCGCGCGAGCGCGGCATCCTGTGCCAGGGGCGCGGGTCGGCGGCCAATTCGGCGGTGTGCTACGTGCTGGGCATCACCGCAGTGGACCCGTCGCGCTCGAACATGCTGTTCGAGCGTTTCATCTCCGCCGAACGCGGCGAGCCGCCGGATATCGACGTCGATTTCGAGCACGAACGGCGCGAGGAAGTCATCCAGTACATCTACCGGCGCTACGGCCGCGACCGCGCGGCACTGGCCTGTACCGTGATCCGCTATCGCCGCCGCAGCGCTCTGCGCGACGTGGGCCGGGCGCTGGGGATCTCGCGCGCGCGGCTGGATGCCCTGACCGCCAACCTCGCCGGCTGGGACGAGGGCATCCCGCCCGAACGCCTGCGCGAGGTCGGCCTGGAACCCGACGGCGGCCTGGCCCGCCAGTGGCAGGCCCTGACCGCAGAGCTGGTCGGCTTCCCGCGCCATCTGTCGCAGCACACCGGGGGCTTCGTTATCGCCGCCGGGCGGCTCGACGAGCTGGTGCCGATCGAGAACGCGGCGATGCCCGAACGCAGCGTGATCCAGTGGGACAAGGACGACCTCGACGCCGCCGGCCTGCTGAAGATCGACGTGCTGTCGCTGGGCATGCTCTCCTGCGTGCGCCGCGCGCTGGAGCTGATGCACCGGCACCGCGGCCGCGACTGGGGCCTGGCCGACATCCCGGCCGAGGACCCGGCGGTCTACGCGATGCTGCAGAAGGCCGACAGCCTGGGGGTGTTCCAGATCGAGTCGCGCGCGCAGATGAGCATGCTGCCGCGGCTGAAGCCGAAGAACTTCTACGACCTGGTGATCGAGATCGCCATCGTGCGTCCCGGCCCCATCCAGGGCGAGATGGTGCATCCCTACCTCAAGCGCCGGGCGCGCCCCGAACGGGTGCGCTTCCCCAATGCGGAGATCGAGCGGGTGCTGGGGCGCACCCTGGGCGTGCCCATCTTCCAGGAACAGGTGATCGAACTGGCGATGGTGGCGGCCGGGTTCTCCGCCGGCGAGGCCGACGGGCTGCGCCGCTCCATCGGCGCCTGGCGCCGCCGCGGGGATCTCGGCCGCTGGCGCGAGCGGCTGCTGGAGGGGATGCGCGAGCGCGGCTATTCGGCGGAGTTCGCCGAGCGGCTGTATCGCCAGATCTGCGGCTTCGGCGAATACGGCTTCCCCGAATCGCACTCCGCCAGCTTCGCGCTGATCACCTGGGTCTCGGCCTGGCTCAAGTGCTTCGAGCCGGCGATCTTCACCTGTGCACTGCTCAACAGCCAGCCGATGGGCTTCTACGGCCCGGCGCAGATCGTGGCCGATGCCCGCCGCCACGGCGTGGAGGTACGGCCGGTGGACGTGAACCACAGCCTGCCCGAATGCAGCCTGGAGCCCGCCAGCGATGCACCGGACGCACCGGACGCGCCGCTGGCCCTGCGCCTGGGCTTCAACCGTGTCCAGGGCCTGCGTCGGGAGGTCGCCGAACGCATCCACGCGGCCCGCGCCGAGGGGCCGTTCAGCGACGTGCCCGAGCTCGTCGCGCGCGCCGGCCTGAGCCGGACCGAGGCCGGCCGCCTGGCGCGCGCCGGGGCCCTGGCGGCGCTGGCCGGCAACCGCCACCAGGCGCGCTGGGCCGCCGATGCGGTGGAGGCGCCGCTGCCGCTGTTCGAGGGCCTGCCGCAACACGCCGAGCCCGCCGACGCCCCGCACGAGCCACGCGAGCCGCACGAGCCGGCGCCGGCCGGGGACGACGCCCGCACGCCCCTGCTGCCGGTGCCCGACGCGGTGGACGACCTGGTCCAGGACTACGCCACCACCGGCCTCACGCTGGGGCCGCACCCGCTGGCCCTGCTGCGCCCGCAGCTCGAACGCCGGCGCCTGCCGGATTCCGCGACGCTTTCCGCGCGGCGGCGCCCCGGCCCGGCCCGCTACGCGGGTCTGGTGATCACCCGCCAGCGCCCGGGCTCGGCCAACGGCACGGTATTCCTGACCCTGGAGGACGAACACGGCACGCTGAACGTGATCGTCTGGCCCGACCGCGTGGAACGCTTCCGTGCCGAGGTCCTGCACGGCCAGCTGCTGGAGATCGACGGCGAATGGCAGTGGGCCGACGGCGTCGGCCACCTGGTCGCCCGCCGCCTCATCGACCGCAGCACCTGGCTCGGCGACCTGGTGACCCACTCCCGCGACTTCGGCTAGCGCAGGCTCAGGCGCGTTCGATGATGACGAAGGCCTGGGCGTAGTCGCGTTCGTCGGAGATGCTGAGGTGGACGGGGCCGGCGCCGAGGCGTTCGGCGGTGGCGCGGGCGCGGCCTTCCAGCACGAATTCCGGGCGGCCGCGGGCATCGTGGGTGACGCCGGCGTCGACCAGCGCCATGCCGGCGCCGACACCGCAGCCCAGCGCCTTGGACAGGGCCTCCTTGGCGGCGAAGCGCCGGGCGAGGAAGCCGGCCGGGTCCTGTGCGGGGAGATCGGCGCGTTCCACCGGATGCAGGATACGTTCGGCGAAACGTTCGCCGTGGCGCGTCCACAGCGCCTGCATGCGCGCCACCTGCACCAGGTCGGTGCCGATCCCGAGGATCACGCCGAGGCCCTCGCCCGGGTCACACCGGGTACTGGCCGACCGGCGCGCCCTCACGCGCGGCGTCCATCAGGCCGCGCATGTGGCTGACCGCCTCGGGCAGCCCGGTGAACAGCGCGCGGGCAACGATCGAGTGGCCGATGTTGAGCTCGTTGAACACCGGGTTGGCGGCGATCGCGCGCACGTTGTCGTAGTCCAGGCCGTGGCCGGCGTTGATCACCAGCCCCATCTGCCGCCCGGCCTCGGCGGCCTCGTTGATCTGCGCCAGCAGCCGTTCGCGCTCGGCGGGTTCGGTGGCGTTGGCATATGCCCCGGTGTGCAGTTCCACCACCGGGGCGCCGATGGCCACGGCGGCCTCCAGCTGACGCACGTCGGGCTCGACGAACAGCGACACCGCGATGCCCGCCTCGCGCAGGGGAGTAACAAAGGCGGTCAGGCGCTCGCGCTGGCCAATAGCATCCAGTCCGCCCTCGGTGGTCAGTTCCTCGCGGCGCTCGGGGACGATGCAGCAGTATTCCGGCCGCAGTTCCAGCGCGATCGTCTGCATCCCGTCGGTGGCGGCCATCTCCAGGTTCATGGGCACGGTCAGGCGCGGCTTGATGCCGAACACGTCGTCGTCCTGGATGTGCCGGCGATCCTCGCGCAGGTGCAGGGTGATGGAGTCGGCCCCGCTGGCCTCGGCCAGGCGCACCGCCTGCATCAGGTCCGGGTACGGCGTGTGCCGCGCCTGGCGGATGGTCGCGATGTGGTCGAGGTTGACTCCCAGCTTGAGCGCGGGAACGGATGCGGCGTCGGTCATGGTATCGGTTTCCTGTTCAGAGCAGACCGCGGGTTTGCAGCGGCCGGCCGTCGAGATGGGCGTCGATCAGCGCGCGCATGAAGTCGCGGCTGGCCCGGGCGAGATTATCCGGGACGTCCCGGCCGCTGGCCAGTGCCTGCAGTGCGGCGCCGGGCACGGCGCCGGCGGTGCGGGCAGGCACGTCGTGCAGGCCGTGTTCCGGTTCGTAGCGATACCACGCCTCCGGCTCCAGCTCTTCCGGGTCGATGAACGCGAGACCGGAATCCAGCCCCCCCAGCAGCTGCCACTCGGCCCGGCGCAGGATGCGATCCGCCGGACGGTCCTGCGCGAGATCGGTGTAGGCCCCGGTCAGGGTCTGCAGGGTGTCCTCCAGCGGGGCATCGCGCGGGAACAGGCGCAGCACCAGTTCGTTCAGATACAGGCCGCAGACCAGCCGGCGCCCGGTCAGCGGGTACACCCGGCGTTCCTCGGCCACGCTCAGCGAAGGCAGTTCCCCGCGCCCGCGCCAGGCCAGATCCAGCAGCACGAACGGGCGCACGCTGCCGGCGCGCCCGCGCGCCACCGCGGCGACGCGCCCCGCCCGCTCGGTGACCAGTTCCACCACGCGGCTGTTCTCGCGCAGCGGACGCGCATGCAGGACCACGCCCGGGGTGACCTCGCTGGCGGCGCTGCTCATGTACGGATTCCGGTGGCTACCGCGGTTCCTCGATCCCGAGCTCGCGCAGCGCCCGCGGGCTGCGCGACCAGTCCGCCTCGACCCGCACGGTGAGGTTGAGCATCACCTTGCGCTCCAGCAGCGATTCGAGCTGGTGGCGCGAGGCCTGGCCGATCTGCTTGAGCCGGCGCCCGCCCTTGCCGATGACGATGCCCTTCTGGCTCTCGCGCTCGACCAGGATCACCGCGTCGATATGCGCGGTGCGCGGGGCGTCTTCCCAGTTCTCGACGCGCACGGCGACCGAGTAGGGCACCTCCTCGCCCAGCTGTTCCAGCATGGCCTCGCGGATCATCTCCTCGGCGCGAAAACGCTCCGGGCGGTCGGAGAGCTGGTCCGGGTCGTACAGGAACGGGCCCTCGGGCAGGTGGTTGCGGATCTCCTCGATCAGCCCCGGCACGTTGGTTCCGCGGCGCGCGCCGATGGGTACCACGCCGGCATACGGAAAGGCGGCCATGCGCTCCTCGATGAACGGCAGCAGATCTTCCTTGTTCTTCTGCCGGTCGACCTTGTTGATCACCAGCAGTGCCGGGCGCCCGGAGCTGCGTATCGCCGCCTCGATGCGCTCGTCGCCCTCGCCGAAACGCCCCGCTTCGGTCAGGAAACAGATCAGGTCGGCATCCGCCAGCGCCTGGCTGGCCGTGCGGTTGAGCACCTGGTTCACCAGTTTGGTCCGTTCCTGGTCGATCCCCGGGGTGTCCATCAGCACGATCTGGTCGTCACCCTCGGTGACGATGCCGAGGATGCGGTTGCGCGTGGTGTGCGGCCGGCGAGTGGTGGCCGCCAGCTTTTCGCCCACCAGGCGGTTCATCAGGGTGGTCTTGCCCACGTTGGGGCGGCCGATCAGCGCGACCAGCCCGCAACGCGTGCCGTCGCGTGCCTCGTTCTCGGGTGTATTCATTGTTCCTGGGTCTGCTGGAGCCGGTGGAGGGCCGCTTCGGCCGCGGCCTGTTCGGCCCGGCGACGGCTGGAGCCGCGTCCGTGCTGTCCCCAGCCCTGGGTGGGCAGATGCACGGCCACGGTGAAATGGCGCTGATGGTCGGGTCCGGAGACCTCCAGAACCTCGTAGACCGGGAGTTCCGCGTTGCGGCCCTGCAGTTTCTCCTGCAGCCGGGTCTTCGGGTCCTTCAGGGTCTCGGCGGCGGGGAGGTTTTCCAGACGCTCGGCGTAGAGCGCGAGCGTGAAGTCGCGCGCGGCGTCGAAGCCCGCCTCGCGATAGGTGAGCCCGATCAGGGCCTCGACCGCATCGGCAAGGATGGAGTCGCGCCGCTGGCCGCCGCTCTTGCGCTCGCCCTGGCCCAGATTGAGCGTCCCTTCCAGGCCGGTCTCGCGCGCCAGGGCCGCCAGCGATTCGCGATTCACCAGCGCGGCCCGCAGCCGGGTCAGGTCCCCCTCGGGCGAGTCCGGCAGGCGCTCGTACAGGGCATCGGCGACCACCAGGCCGAGCACCGCGTCACCGAGAAATTCCAGGCGCTCGTTATTGCGCCCGCCGGCACTGCGATGGGTCAGCGCCTGGCGCATGCCTTCGCCATCCCGCACCGCCTCGGGCAGCAGGGTTCGAAAATCCCGTTCAGCCATGCACGTCTGGATCCTTCCGTTCCCGTCCCGGTCGCATGTCGTCAGTCCGCCAGGGTCGCGGAATAGGAGAACTGCGCGACGATGTCGATGTTGCCCAGAAAGCCGCGCCGGATCTCGTAGTCGATCATCATCGCCGGGCCTTCGTCGCCCTCGCCAACCGAGAAGTGCTCCTCCTCGATCTCCTCCGGCACCGTGTTCAGCTGAAAGCGCCGGTTCATCTCGCTCCACAGCTCGTCTTCGCTCTTGTCGGCCGCCCCCGGCTGCTCCGCCACGTCCTGCATGATCGAGCGCACCGTCATGTACTGGGTGTACTGCGTGCCCATCTGGATGATGAAGGTCAGCACGATCAGGGCCAGGAAGATCATGGCCATGATGGTGGTTGCCCCGGCGCCCTTCATTCTGGTCTTCGATTGCATGGTTACCCCCGTCCCTGTCATGTATCAGCGTATGGTCTGTCCGATTCGGGAAAAGTCCCTATGGTTACCATTGTAATCCCAGTGCAGCCAGATGAAGAGCGCGCGCCCCACCAGCAGCTCCTCGGACACGAAGCCCCACGACCGGCTGTCGTTGGAGTTGTCGCGATTGTCCCCGACCATGAAGTAGTGCCCCTCCGGCACGACCACGCGCCCTTCCGCGGTCGGGCGATCCTCGCGCATCAGGGTGTTGTACGTCCGGTCGCCCATGTTTTCTTCGAACAGCGTGGCACCGGACATCACCGCACCGGAGCCCTCGCCGTCGAAGGTACCGACCTCTTCGGCCGGCTGCGGCTCGCCGTTGACGTACAGCACGCGGTCGCGAAACTCGATCTCGTCGCCGGGCAGGCCCACGACGCGCTTGATGTAGTCCTCGGCCGGGTTGCGCGGATACTTGAACACCGCGACCTCGCCGCGTTCCGGGGCCCCGGTGTCGAGGATCTTCGTGCGCGTCACCGGCAGGCGTACGGCATAGGAAAACTTGTTCACCATGATGAAATCGCCCACCAGCAGGGTCGGCATCATGGAGCCCGAGGGGATGCGGAACGGTTCGGCAACGAACGAGCGCAGGACCAGCACGATCAGCAGGATCGGGAAGAACGAGCGCGAGTAGTCCACGTACCACGGCATCTTCGCCCGACGTTCGGGGCTCAGCCGTCGGCGCAGCACCGCCCATGCCAGCCAGATCAGGCCGGTTACCGCGGTCGCCACGACCAGGATCAGTTCCAGATTCGCCATGTTGTTTCCCCGCCCCCGCTACCGGCCCGACGGCCCGGTGGTTCCCGTCATTTCTCGTCCACCGAGAGTACCGCGAGAAAGGCCTCCTGCGGAACGTCCACCTTGCCGATGGACTTCATCCGCTTCTTGCCTTCCTTCTGTTTCTCCAGCAGCTTGCGTTTGCGGCTCACGTCCCCGCCGTAGCACTTGGCGAGCACGTTCTTGCGCATCGCCTTGACCGTCGAGCGCGCGATGATCTTGGAGCCGATCGCCGCCTGGATGGCCACCTCGTACATCTGCCGCGGAATGATCTTCGCCATGCGCTCGGTGATCTCGCGTCCACGCGACTCGGATTGATCCCGGTGCACGATGGCCGACAGCGCATCCACCCGGTCACCGTTGATCAGGATATCGACCCGCACCAGCGGGGCCGCCTGGAAACGCAGCGGGTGGTAGTCGAACGAGGCATAGCCTCGGGTTGCGGACTTGAGCCGGTCGAAGAAGTCCAGCATGACCTCGGCCATCGGCAGTTCGTAGGACAGCTGCACCTGACGCCCGTGATAGGCCATGCGGGTCTGCACCCCGCGCTTTTCCACGCACAGGGTCATGACCGCGCCGACGTACTCCTGCGGCACGAGGATATTCGCCTCGATGACCGGCTCGCGGATCTCGGCGACCTCGTTGTTCGGCGGCAGCTCCGAGGGATTGTGCACGGACACCACGCTGCCGTCGTTCTTTTCCACCTCGTAGACCACGGTGGGGGCGGTATTGATCAGGTCCAGGCCGTATTCGCGCTCCAGGCGTTCCTGCACGATCTCCATGTGCAGCATGCCGAGGAAGCCGCAGCGAAAGCCGAAGCCCAGGGCCGCCGAGGTCTCCGGCTCGAATGACAGCGCGGCATCGTTCAGGCGCAGCTTGTCGAGCGCGTCGCGCAGGTCGTTGAAGTCGTCCGCGGAGACCGGGAACAGGCCGGCGAACACCCGCGGCTGGATCTCCTGGAACCCGGGGATCGGCTCGTCCGCCGGGTTGTTGAAGTCGGTGATCGTGTCACCGACCTTGGCCCCGGAGATGTCCTTGATGGTGGCAATCATGTAGCCCACCTCGCCGACGTCCAGATACTCGCGATCCACCGGCTTGGGCGTGAACACCCCCACGCGATTGACCTCGTGCGGGCGTTCCACCGCCATCGCCTTGATCTTCTGGCCGGCATGCAGGCGCCCGGCCTTGACCCGCACCAGGGCCACCACGCCCAGGTAGTTGTCGTACCACGAGTCGATGATCAGCGCCTTCAGCGGGGCCTCCGAATCGCCCTGCGGCGGGGGGATGCGCCGCACCAGCTCCTCCAGCAGCTCGCTGATGCCCTCGCCGGTCTTGGCCGACACCCGCAGGGCGTCGGTGGCCTCGATCCCGATCACGTCCTCGATCTCGTCGGCCACGCGGTCGGGTTCGGCCGCGGGCAGGTCGATCTTGTTGAGGACCGGCACGACCTCCAGCCCCTGGTCGATGGCCGTGTAGCAGTTGGCCACGCTCTGCGCCTCCACGCCCTGGGAGGCATCCACCACCAGCAGCGCGCCCTCGCAGGCGTACAGCGAGCGCGAGACCTCGTAGGAGAAATCCACGTGGCCCGGGGTGTCGATGAAGTTCAGCTGGTAGCGCTGGCCGTCGTTGGCGTCGTAGTACAGCGACACGCTCTGCGCCTTGATGGTAATCCCGCGCTCGCGCTCGAGATCCATGGAGTCCAGCACCTGCTCCGACATCTCGCGCTCGGTCAGCCCGCGACAGCCCTGGATCAGGCGGTCCGCCAGGGTCGACTTGCCGTGGTCGATGTGGGCGATGATGGAAAAATTGCGGGTCAGACGGGTATCACTCATGCGGGCCCCAGCAGGTCCAGCAGTGCCTCTCGATCAAGAAAGTGGCAGCAGAGAATGTCGCCGTCGACCGCGAGCACCGGCACCTTGGTGTTGTAGCGCTCCCGCAGGTCCGGGTCCTCGTCGATGTCGACGACGTCGAGCGTGAAAGTATAACGGCTTTGCAAAGCAAAAAGCTCCGCGAGCATGTGCTCGCAGAGCCCGCAACCTTCTCGATGGTACACCGTCAGTTGCTTCATGTGCGATGGGCCGGCCCCGGGAGCGCCCGAGGCCGGCGCGTGATGGCCGTCAATCCTGCGGAATGCGCAGGGCGATGAAGGTGGGGTTGCCGCCGCGCTGGATCAGCACCGGTACGGTGGTGCCGGGGCCGGCCTGCTCGACGCGCTCTTCCAGCTCTTCCAGCGATCCCACCGGCTGCCGCGCGAACTGCACGATCACGTCGCCCGGCCGCACGCCGGCGCTGCGCGCGGGGTTGTCCTCGACCTCCAGCACCACCAGGCCGTTGTCGACGCCGAGCTCCTCGCGGGTTTCGGCGTCCAGCGGCTCGAGGCGCATGCCCAGCAGGCTCTGCGGCTCGGGCCGGGCCTCGCCCGGCTGTTCGGGGGCCGCGCGGCGTTCGGCAATGTCTTCGGGCAGCGCCTCGATGGTGACCTCGAGGGTCTTGTCCTCGGAACCGCGCCGAATGTCCACTTCGACCTCGGCACCCACCGGCGTGCGGCCGACGATCGGCGGCAGCGCGCTGGAATTCGGCACGTCCAGGCCATTGAAGCGCAGGATCACGTCACCGGCCTCGAACCCCGCCTTCTCCGCGGGGCTGTCCGCCTGCACGCGGGCCACCAGAGCACCAGAGGGCTTGTCCATGCCGAACGACTCGGCCAGATCCCGGGTAACCTCCTGGATCAGCACGCCCAGCCAGCCGCGGGTGACTTCGCCATGGTCGCGCAGCTGGGTCACCACGTCGCCCACCACTTCGATGGGCACTGCGAACGACAGCCCCATGAACCCGCCGGTACGGCTGTAGATCTGGGCGTTGATCCCGATCACCTTGCCGTCGAGATTCATCAGCGGACCACCGGAGTTGCCCGGGTTGATGGCCACGTCGGTCTGGATGAAGGGTACGTAGTTCTCGCTCGGCAGGCTGCGCCCCTTGGCGCTGACGATCCCGGCGGTGACCGAATGATCAAAGCCGAACGGCGAGCCGATCGCCAGGACCCATTCGCCGACCCGGAGCTCCTCGGAGGAACCCAGCTCCAGCGTGGGCAGGTCCTCGGCGTCGATCTTCAGCAGGGCCACGTCGCTCTGCGGGTCGGTACCGACGACCTCGGCATTGAACACGCGGCGATCGGACAGGTGGACCACGATCTCCGAGGCACCCTCGACCACGTGGTTGGCGGTCACGATGTAGCCGTCTTCGCTGTAGATGAAGCCGGAGCCGAGCGAATCACGCTCGCGCTGGCGCGGGTCGCCACCGGACCCCGGGGGCTCGCCGAAGAAACGCTCGAACAGGTCCTCGAACGGTGTCCCTTCGAACTGGCGCATGCCGCCGTGCTCGGGCACCTCGGTGGTGCGGGTGGCCGAGATGTTCACCACCGCCGGGCTGTGTTCTTCCGCCAGCGGCACGAAATCAGGCAGAGGCCGCGCCGAAGCGGGCAGGGACAGGGCCAGAAAGACCAGGGCGACCAGCGCCCATTGCATCGGTTTCAGCATCATTGAACCCCTCTCCGGGAAGCTTGAAAGGACATGCCTCTGGACGCCGCGAAAGCGCGCAAGTTCCCCGCGGGCCGCGGCAGGATCAGCCGGTGCGGGTGGCAACCGGCCGCACTACGCCGCTGCCCGGCTGGCGCGCGAGCACCACCGGCTGGAACGCGGCATCGCGCTGGCGCATCCAGCGGCGCACGCTGAGCAGGCCTGCCCCCAGTCCCGCGAGGCCCGCCAGGAGCAGCATGCCCTCGCCGGCCCCGGGGAACAGGGCCATGCCCAGTGCGGGCACGCCGATCAGTCCGGCCAGCGGCAGCAGATACATCATCAGCGCACCCGCAACCAGCGCGGTATCGCGCACGCCGAGAGTGACGGTATCGCCGGCCTGCAGGTCGCCGGAATGGCCGACCCGAACTTCGATGGGCTTGCGCCCGAGGACGTCCGACAGAATCCCGCTGCCACAACCGCTGCGCGCGGAACAGCTGCCACAGGTGGAACGGCGCTGGATGCGCACGCGGGCGGTGTGCCCGTCCACTTCGATGACTTCACCCTGTTCCTCGATCCAGTCACTCATGCCGCCCCCCAACGGGCTGCGGCGGATGCATGGCAGCAGCGAGGCGCTCCACGGTTTCGCGGGGCACGTCGCCGACGGCCGTGATCTGATAATCGCCTTCGATCCGGGCCACCGCGTGCGTGGCACCGGCGCGGGTCGCGCCCTCGAACCGGCGCTCACCTTCCACCGGCTCTACGTACACCGAGACCGAGGCCAGGCCATCGCTGACCACGAAATAGCGGCCGGGCTGTTCCGGATCATCGCTGCTGCGTTCGCGCGCCACCACCAGGCGGAAGCCCGACGGCAGTTCACTGAAGCCCCAGTCCCGGCCGTCGGGGTCGGGGCGCAGATGTCCGCGCTCGGCGCGCACCTCGATGCGGTCGGCCCCTTCACTGACCGGCTCGAGGGCGGCGTCCGGCACGCGGTCCAGCAGTTCGAGATCGGTAAACGCCAGGCGTTCGAGCAGCTGGCCGCTCCCGGAATAGAGTTCGCTGAGCAGCGGCAGGCCGGTGTCTTCGTGCAGGCAGTAGCGGTGGCTGTAGCGCAGCAGGTCACCGGCGCGGGCCAGCAGCATGCGGCAGGCATGCCCGGCCACGCGGCTGCGACCCTGATCCTTGAGGGAATAGCCATCGTGTTCCGCGAGCAGGTGAACCGGGGAACTTACCGGCCAGCGCGGGGTGGAGCCGGCCTCCGCAGCCTGCCCGCCGGAGGCGGCCCCGGTCCCGGACTGGGCACTGAGACGGTCCACCGAGCGCACGACCTCGCGCTCCTGGCCACTGAGGGTATGCAGCCGCTCGCGATAGCCTCCGTCCTCGACGGCGTGGATCACGCGCACCGTATCGAGGCGATCCTTGCGCTGCAGGACGAATGTCCCCCGGTAACTTTCCGAGTGGACGCTCGCGGACATGCGTTCCAGCCACTCGGCGGGGCCGGGATCACTGGCGATCACCGGCAGCGGGAGCAGGGCGACGGAAGCCGCCAGCACCCAGGGCAGACCTCCGTACATCATGGTTTACTCTTCGCCAACCGAATAACGTACGCGCCCGAAGGCCGCGGAGCCCGGACCGGTCAGATCGGCGTGGTTCTCGAAGTAGCGCACGAAGCGCGGGTCCAGCTCCTCGCCAGGTCCGTCGGCCTCGGGCATGCCGGCGCCGGCGGACGCCTGCTCCGGGCCCTCGGCCGAGCGCGCCGTCTGCACCTCGGCCGGGGGCGCCCCGCCTTCGGCCATGCCGGGCGTCGCGTCACCACCGGGCTGGCCGGCACCCATCATCTGCATGCCCACCAGGGTCACCACCGCCACGGCGGCCGCGACCCCGGTACCGACCACCGGCCGGAACCACCGCGAACGGGTTGCCTGCTCGACGCCGGCGGGAGCCGGCGCGACATGCAGCGGCTCTTCCTCGGCCAGCTGTTCGCGCACGCCCTCAAGCAGGTCCGGTGGCGCGGTCATGCGCATCCCGCCGCGCAGCGAGTCCCCGATCAGGTGATAGCGTTCCCATTGCTTGCGATCTTCCTCCGACTGCAGCAGCTCGTCCACCAGGCGACGCGTCTCGAACGCCTCGGTCTCGTCGTCCACCAGGGCCGAGAGACGCTCCGTCTTGCTGACTTGTTCACTCATACGATCATGCTCATTCAGTCGTTCAACAATGGTCGCAAGGTCTCGTCGATGGCCTCGCGCGCCCGGAAGATGCGCGACCGGACCGTGCCGATCGGACATCCCATGGTCTGCGCGATTTCCTCGTAGCTCAGACCTTCGATCTCGCGCAGAGTGATCGCGGTCCGCAAATCGTCCGGCAGCTCGTCGATCGTGCGCTGGACGGCCGCCTCTATCTCCTGCGACAGCGCTTCCCCCTCGGGGGTTGCATTATCCTTGAGAGCGGAATCGCCCCCCATTTGTTCGGCATCCTGCGCATCGACTTCGGATTCGGGCCGGCGGCGCCCCTGGGAGACGAGATGATTCTTCGCGGTGTTGATGGCGATCCGGTACAGCCAGGTGTAGAACGCACTTTCGCCGCGAAAGTTCGCGAGACCGCGATAGGCCTTGATAAAGGCTTCCTGGGCGATGTCCAGGGCCGTGGCGTGGTCGTGCACATAGCGGCCGACAAGATTCACGATCTTGTGCTGATACTTCAGGACCAGGATATCGAAGGCCTCTTTCTCGCCATTCTGGACACGCCGAACCAGGGCCTCGTCGGAAGCCTTCTCGCTCATCCGGGGACTCCCGTTCGGCGACTCGTCTCCAGTATTCTAGGGTTCATGGACCGCCTGACCTGCATGAAGTTCGAAACCCGCTCGCCGGGGATTGCTCCCGGCTTCCCGGCCATTGCGCAACAAGCGCAAAACGTTACCTGACGCATGGATACAGCACAACAAGCCCGCAAAGCCGACGTGCTGGTAATCGGCAGCGGTGCGGCCGGACTGAGCGCGGCCCTGCATCTCGCCCCGCATCGCCGGGTCGTGGTCCTCAGCAAGGGCCCGGTGGACGAGGGCTCGACCCGCTATGCCCAGGGCGGCATCTCGGCAGTGCTCGACCGCCAGGATTCCTTCGACGCCCATATCGACGACACCATCGACGCCGGTGCCGGGCTGTGCGATGCGGACGCGGTGCGCCGCACCGTCGCGGCCGGGCCCGAGGCGATCCAGTGGCTGCTCAACCTCGGGGTGCCGTTCACGCGCGAATCGTTCGAGGGCCGCAGCCGGCTGCATCTGACGCGCGAGGGCGGGCACAGCGCCCGCCGCGTGGCACATGCCGCCGATGCCACCGGCCGCGCGATCGAGGACGCGCTGGTGCGCAGCACCGGCGACACCGCCAGCATCGACGTACTCGAACGCCATGTGGCGGTGGATCTGATCACCTCGCGGGTGGACGGCGTGCGCCGTGTGGTCGGGGCCTATGTCCAGGATACCGCGACCCGCGAGGTACAGACGATCATGGCGCCCACGGTGATCATGGCTACCGGGGGCGCCAGCCGGGTCTATCTCTACAGCTCCAATCCCGACGGCGCCACCGGCGACGGGATTGCGATGGCCTGGCGCGCCGGCTGCCGCATCGCCAACATGGAATTCATGCAGTTCCACCCGACCTGCCTGTACCACCCCCGGGCCAAGTCGTTCCTGATCTCGGAGGCAGTGCGCGGCGAAGGCGGGCTACTGAAGCTGCCGGACGGGGAACGCTTCATGCCGCGCTTCGACGAGCGCGCCGAACTGGCCCCGCGCGACATCGTGGCGCGCGCGGTGGACCACGAGATGAAACGCCTCGGGATCGACCATGTCTATCTCGACATCAGCCACAAGGCGGCGGATTTCATCCGCGAGCACTTCCCTACCATTCACGAACGCTGCCTCGAATACGGCTTCGACATGACGCGCGAGCCGTTGCCGGTGGTTCCCGCCGCGCACTACACCTGCGGCGGGGTTGTGGTGAATCATTTCGGCCAGACCGATCTTCCGGGCCTGTATGCCGCCGGCGAGGTCTCGTGCACCGGGCTGCACGGCGCCAACCGCATGGCCAGCAATTCGCTGCTGGAATGCCTGGTCTACGCCCGCGCCGCGGCCGAGCACATCCTGTCGCAGACCGATCTGCCCGCTCCGGAGGCCCTGCCGGTACCGGCGGCCTGGGACGAATCACGGGTAACCGAATCGGAAGAAGAAGTGGTGGTGGCGCACGACTGGGACGAACTGCGCCGGCTGATGTGGGACTATGTCGGGATCGTGCGCACCCGTAGCCGGTTGCTGCGCGCGCAGCGCCGAATCCGCATCCTGCAGGAAGAGATCCACGAATATTACAGCCACTACCGGATCTCGCCCGACCTGATCGAGCTGCGCAACCTCGGCATGGTGGCCGAGATCATCGTGCAGAGCGCGCTGGCCCGACGCGAGAGCCGCGGCCTGCACTATCTGCTGGACTACCCCGAGCGTGACCCGGAACTGGACGGCATCCCCACGGTTCTGGTGCCGCCCTCGCCCGCCGGTCAGCTGGCCGGGCGCGCGGCCGGCGGGAGCTGAATGAACTTTTCGCGGTAGTGGCGCAGCTCGTCGATCGAGTCACGGATGTCCTGCAGGGCCTGGTGCGAAGCGTTCTTCGACAGCCCCTGGAGCACGTCCGGCGCCCAGCGCCGCGCCAGCTCCTTGAGCGTGGACACGTCGAGGTTGCGATAGTGGAACCAGGCCTCCAGCTCGGGCATGCAGCGGGCGAGGAAACGCCGGTCCTGACAAATGGAATTGCCGCACATCGGCGACTGCCCCTTCGGTACCCACTTTTCCAGAAACGCCAGCGTCTCGCGCTCCGCGGCGGCCTCGTCGTGGTCGCTGTGGCGGACGCGATCCAGCAGGCCCGATTCGCCGTGCGTGCGCTGGTTCCAGGCGTCCAGCCCGTCCAGGACCTCCGGCGACTGGAACACCGCGATCACCGGTCCCTCGGCCAGGATCTCGAGGTGCTTGTCGGTTACGATGGTCGCCACTTCGATGATCCGGTCCGTTTGCGGCTCCAGGCCGGTCATTTCCAGATCGATCCAGATCAGATTTTCCGCACTCGCCGTCATTGTCTCTCCTCTGCGGCACTCGGTGGTGCCCTATGATGGCGCGATGCAGTCTATCATCATGGGGACGGGCCCCGGGGGCCCGTCGCATCGAACAACGAACAAGACCGGCACCGACGAAGAAGGAGGGCCACATGCGACACCTCACCACCAGTCTGGCCGCCCTGACGCTGGCCGGCGGCATGGCCGCCACCGCGCAGGCCGACGACATCCGGATGGGCCAGGATCTGCACGACAACAACTGCGTCAGCTGCCATGCCGACATGCACGGCGGTGACGGCTCCGACATCTATACCCGCGACGGACGCATGGTCGGTGACCGCGAAGAACTCGTCGCGATGGTCCGGCGATGCGATGCCAACATCGGCACCGCCTTCTTCGATGACGAGATCGAAGCCATCGTGGCCTACCTCAACGATGAATACTACGGATTCGACTGAACCCCCATGAGCGACCTGAAGACGCGTCACTGCCAGGCCTGCGAAGGCTTTACCGACCCGATGCCGGCCGAGGAGGCGACCCGGGCCCTGGGCCAGCTGCACGAATCCTGGGAACTGGGCGGCGACACGAAGGACATCCGGCGCGAGTTCCGCTTTCGCAACTTCCACGAGACCATGGCCTTCGTGAACGCGGTGGCCTGGATCGCCCATGTCGAGGATCACCATCCCGACATGGAAGTCGGCTTCAACCGTTGCCGGGTCCAGTTCTCCACCCACGCGGTGGGCGGACTGACCGAAAACGATTTCATCTGCGCCGCGCGCGTGGATGCGCTGTTCGACTGACCCGTCGATGCAGCCTGCATGAGCCGGTCCGCCCGGAACCCGGGATCCGCGGACAGCACGACCGCGGATCCCCTGCCCGCCCGCGCGCGTGTCGCCGCCCGCCTCAACCAGAGGGCCGACCTCCTCGACGAGGACGGCCATCTGCATCGCGTGCAGCTGCAGCGCCGCACGGGGGATCTGGTCTGCGGGGACCGCGTGGAAACCGACGGCCACCGCATCCTGCGCCGCGAGCCGCGCCGCAATGCGCTGGTGCGGCGCGACGGCTACGGCCGCCGCAAGACCATCGCCGCCGGAGTGGACCGGGTCTGGATCGTGGTGGCGCCGGAACCGGCCCCGGCACGTTTCCTGATCGACCGCTTCCTGGTCGCAATCCACAACCTGCCAGCCGAGCCACGACTGCTGTTCAACAAATGCGAGCTGGACCCCGGGGGGGCGCGGCGGCTGGACCGGCAGTACGGCCATCTGGGCCTGCACGCGCTGCCGGTCAGCGTGCACGAAGGCACCGGGCTGGACGCCCTGGCGGCGGCCGCCGAGGGGGGCAGCAACATCCTGGTTGGCCAGTCCGGCACCGGCAAGTCATCGCTGATCGATGCGCTGCTGCGCCGCGCCGGCAACGCGCCGGACCAGGCCCTGCAAACCGCGACCCTGGGGCAGACCGGCGAAGGGCGCCACACCACGACCACGGCGCGCTGGTATCCGCTGGCGGGCAATGGCGCGTGGATCGATTCCCCCGGGGTGCGCGACTTCACACCGGAGCTGGACGACGCTGACGCGCTCGAGCGCGGCTTCCCGGACATCGCCGAACGGGCCCGGGAATGCCGCTTTCGCGACTGCCGGCACGCGGCCGAACCGGGGTGTGCGGTGGGAGTGGCGGTCGCCGCCTGCGAGCTGCCGCGGGAACGGCTGGAGGCCTGGCAGGAGCTGCGGGCGGAGACCCGGCGCCGGGACTGAGCCCGGCAGCGGCCCCGCGGCACGATTCAGAACGAATCAGAAGGTCAGGCCCATCTCCACGCCGAACACCGACGAGGAACCGCCGGATTCGGGACGCATGCCGTCGAATTCCAGCCGCTCCTCCATCCAGCCTTCGGACGATTCCAGCGAATAGTCATCGTAGAACAGGCTCATCGACAGCTCGCTGTCGTTGCGCAGGCGGAGGCTGCCGTCCAGGCTCAGATAGCTGGCGCCGCGCGTGTGGTCGCGCGGTTGCAGGCCAGCCCCCGCACCGACCGTTTCCCGCGAATCGCCCGCCAGCGGCTGACGCACGCCGACCCGCAGCTGGCTGTCAAAACCGCCCGACTCGAAGGTAGGTCCGAAACTGAAGTCGGTGAAATAGGAAGTGGTACCCGCATCCTCCCGCAGCTGCCCCGGCGCACTGCGCGACTCCATGCCGAAGCCCAGATCGATCCCGTACCCCAGGCCACTGGCCCCCAGGCGCTGACGGAAAGCCCCGGTCGCCTCGAAACGATCGCCCAGGCCGGTGATGTCGTCCGCCGGACGCGACACCGCGTCGGCATCCAGCATCAGGCGGTAACGCGGGTCGGGCCGGGCCTCCCCGCCCGCACCCGCCGCGCCGGAAAAGGAGGACAGGTCGCCCACGGCCGCAACCTGATCGCCGCCGTCGAGATTCAGGGTGCGGGTCAGAGAATAGCGGGTGGTGTCGTCTTCGGCCGCCGCAACCATCGGCGTCGCGAAAACCACGACCAGCATCAGCGGCACCGCCAGCCGGGCAACGACGCGCGCACGGCCCGGGGCATTTTCCCCCCCGCCCATGGCCGTTGTCCCGTCATGATATCCGCGTTGTGTCACGCCCGTTCCCCCGTTTGTCACCGCGCCGGCCTCCCCGGACCGTCGCGTTCGCTAGCCCGGGGGCCAGCCGAGGGGCCGACCGCCGAGCAGGTGCATATGTATATGATAGACCGTCTGACCGCCCTGCTGGTTGCAATTCATCACAGTCCGGTATCCGGCCTCCGCAAAGCCGCGTTCGGCCGCGACCTCCGCCGCAACCCGGGCCATGTTGCCCACCGTCACGGCATCCTCGGCGGCAAGGTCGTTCAGGGTGGCGATGTGCCGCCGCGGAATCACCAGCACATGGTGCGGCGCCTGGGGATGCAGATCCTCGAAGGCGATCACGTCATCGGTCTCGCGGACGATGGTCGCGGGGATCTCCCCGGCGACGATCTTGCAGAAGATACAGTCTTCCATGGTGCCTCCACCGCGCCCGGCCGGCGCGGTTTATATCAGTAATCGCGGCGCCCCGACAAGGCGTGCGCCAGGGTCCCCGCATCCGTGTATTCCAGCTCCCCGCCGCTGGGGATCCCCTGCGCGATGCGCGTGGCGCGGATTCCCAGGCGCCCGGCCATCTCGGCCAGATAGTGAGCGGTAACCTCACCCTCCACCGAGGTGTTCGTGGCGAGAATCAGCTCCTCGGTGCCCTGCTGGCGCAGACGTTCCTCCAGCCGGTCCAGCCCCAGCTCCTCCGGGCCGATCCCGTCCAGCGGCGAGAGCCGTCCGAGCAGCACGTGGAAGCGACCGTTGAAATCGGTGGCCGCCTCGATCGCCATCACGTCGCCGGGGCTCTCGACCACGCACAGGACCTGGTCGTCGCGATCGGGATCGAGGCAGCGTTCGCAGGTCTCGGCCGAGGTCAGCGTCCGGCACACCGAGCAGTGGCCGATGTTCTCCACCGCGGCGTCCACTGCCCGCGCCAGGCGCCGCGCGCCCTCGCGGTCGCGTTCCAGCAGGTGCAGCGCCATGCGCCGGGCGGACTTGCCGCCCACGCCCGGCAGACAGCGCAGCGCCTGCACCAGATCGTCGAGTTCGGTATCCACCGCGACCCGGCTCAGAAAGGCAGCTTCATGCCCGCCGGCAGGCCCATGCCGCTGGTCAGTTCACTCATGCGTTCCTGGCTGGTGGTGTCCACCTTGTGCACCGCATCGTTGATCGCCGCGGCCACCAGGTCCTCGATCATGTCCGGATCATCCTGAAACAGGCTCGGATCAATCCGAACCTTGCGCGCCTCGTGCTTGCCGGTCAGGGTCACGCTCACCAGCCCGCCGCCAGCCTGACCCTCGACCTCCATCTCGGCCAGCTCGGCCTGCACGCGCTGCATTTCTTCCTGCATTTTCTGGGCCTGCTTCATCATGTTGCCCATGCCGCCTTTCATCATTTTCGGTTCTCCTGTCCCGCTGCTCCGGGGTCCTGATTAAGTGTCGGGTCGTCATCGTGCAGGCGCACCGGGCCAAGCTCGGCGCCGAAGCGTTCATGCAGCGCCTGCACCACCGGATCCTGCCGCATGGCGGACTCGGCCTCAGCCTGACGCGCCTCGGCATTTGCCGCAAGACGCGCGGCCGGCGTGTCGCCGCCGGCTTCTTCCTGGTCCACGATCTCCAGACGCACGCTGCGACCGAGATGCGCCTCCAGGGACCTGGACAAGCGTTCCCTGGCCCGTTCCGTACACAGCATGCGGTAGTCGGGTGGCAGGGCGAGGGTCAGCCGCTCCGTGTCCAGCGAACGAAATTCGGCCTGCAACGCGAGCTCGCGCGCGGTGCCTGCGGGAAGACGTGCAGCGAACGCATGCCAGTCGAACTCGCCGGCAGGCACGGCCGGACCGTCGGGATCCCCGACGGGCTCCGACGACGGTGGCACGGCACCGGCGCCCGCGGCCGGTTCCGGCTTCGCTTCGGCCCGCGGTTCCCGTACCGCGGCCGCCCCCCCGGATTCCGACCGGGGGCTGGCGCGCGACGCCGCGGGCACCGAATCCCGGTCCGGAGCCACGGCCGCATCTCCGGCCTTTTCCTCTTCCTCCGCCGGCGGGACCGGGCGCGATGCGACCGCCGACCCCGATCCCGATCCCGATCCCGAGGGGGATACCGGCGCTGCAGCCGGGGAGCTCCCCGTGCCCGCGCTCCGGCCGGCAGTCGTACCTCCCGACGGGGCGCCCCCGGGCTCCGTGTCCGGCGCCCCCTCGGGGCGGAAGGCCAGCAGCCGCAGCAGGGTCATCTCGACCCCCATTCGCGGGTCCGGGGCATACGGCAGGTCACGGACGCCGTGGATCAGGATCTGATAGGCGAGCTGGATCAGCTCGGGATCCTCGCGGCCGGCGGCATCCCGGACCCAATCCAGCCCCGCCTCGCCACTGTCGGCCACCTCGCCCGCCACCTGCAGCACCGCCACCCGGTGCAACAGCGCGGCCAGTTCGTCCAGCAGGCGAGACCAGTCCGGCCCCAGGGTATCCAGCTCGGCCAGACCGTGGACGAGGGCCGCGCCGTCACCGGCGAACACCGCATCCAGCAGCCCCGTAAGTCGGGTGCGCGGCAGCAGCCCCAGCATGTCGCAGGTCGCGCCCTCGGTCAGCTCCTCGCCCGCGTAGGCAATCGCCTGATCGGTAAGACTGAGGGCGTCGCGCATCGAGCCCTCGGCCGCCTCGGCCAGACGCAGCAGGGCGCCGGATTCGGCGGTCACGCCCTCGGTCTCCAGCACCCCGGTCAGGTATTCGGCGATCAGGGGCGCCGGCATCGGCTTGAGATTGAACTGAAGGCAGCGCGACAGCACCGTCACCGGCAGCTTCTGCGGATCCGTGGTCGCCAGCAGGAACTTCACGTGTTCCGGCGGTTCCTCCAGGGTCTTGAGCAGCGCGTTGAAGCTCTTCTCCGACAGCATGTGCACCTCGTCGATGAGGTACACCTTGAAGCGGCCGGTGGTGGGGGCATAGGACACGTTGTCCAGCAGCTCACGGGTGTCGTCCACCCGGGTGCGCGACGCGGCGTCGACCTCGATCAGGTCAAGGTGCCGGCCTTCGGCGATCTCCACGCAGGAACGGCACTGACCACAGGGCTCGGCGGTGACCCCGGTCTCGCAGTTGAGACAGCGCGCGAGAATCCGCGCGACGGTAGTCTTCCCCACCCCGCGGGTGCCGGCAAACAGATAGGCGTGATGCAGCCGCTCCCCGGACAGGGCGTTAGTGAGTGCGCGCACCACATGCGGCTGACCGACGAGATCCCCGAAACGCGCGGGCCGCCACTTGCGGGCCAGAACCTGGTGACTCATGCCTCCCCCATTAAGGAAACGCTGATTAATGGAGCAGTCACCGTGACCTCCGGGCACA
The DNA here is from genome assembly GCF_000377885.1 of Thioalkalivibrio sp. AKL17. NCBI lineage: Bacteria > Pseudomonadati > Pseudomonadota > Gammaproteobacteria > Chromatiales > Ectothiorhodospiraceae > Thioalkalivibrio > Thioalkalivibrio sp. AKL17. The sequence goes on along the minus strand of NZ_KB898766.1, from coordinate 422,192 downwards.
CGGCCCCACCGGAAAGCGAAACTGGAAGGGAGGTGGCCCGCACCCGCCACACCCCGGCGCCCGACGCAGTTGCTACCGTTGCTCCCTTCCGGGCCTGGCGGGGTTCACAACCTGTCGTCGCGAGGGGACTGATACGGACCACCATAACGCTGTTGGCCGCGAGTCCGGCCAGATGCGCAAGGGTCCGGGTTTCGGGCCGTTGCGTCAAGTTCCGCGGCCCGCCACTCCGGAGAGGATTCCGCCCGAACGCCGACCCCGGCATCATGGGCACAAGCCGGGCGGAGCCGCGACGATAGGGTGAGCCTAACTATCAATTAACCAATCAAGATTGGATTTACCAATCGAGCGCCCTTAATCTTGCACCTGTCGTCGGCCACGGGCCGGCACATGACTTTTCACCCGTTTCCGTAACCGCAATCTGCAACAGGAGAGAGAGAACATGGAACTGGAAAATCGCGAAGGTCAGCGCGTCCCGGAAGTCACCTTCCGCTGCCGCAAGGACAACGACTGGAACGACGTCCGCAGCGCGGACATCTTCAGCGGCCGCAACGTGGTGGTGTTCGCCCTGCCGGGCGCGTTCACCCCGACCTGCTCCTCGGCCCACGTGCCCCGCTACAACGAGCTGGCGCCGGTGCTGAAGAAACACGGCATCGACGAGATCGTCTGCATCTCGGTGAACGACGGCTTCGTGATGGAGGCCTGGCAGGCCGACCAGGAGGCCGACCGCATCACCTTCCTGGCGGACGGCAACGGCGAGTTCACCGAGAAGATGGGCATGCTGGTGGACAAGAGCGACCTGGGCTTCGGCGAGCGTTCCTGGCGCTATTCCATGCTGGTGCGCGACGGCGTGATCGAGAAACAGTTCATCGAGCCGGATGAACCGGGCGACCCCTTCGTGGTCTCCGATGCCGACACCATGCTGTCGCACGTGGCGCCGGATGCGGCCTGCCCCGAGGACGTGGTGGTCTTCACCAAGCCGGGCTGCCCCTACTGCGCCAGCGCCAAGCAGATGCTGGAGGACGCGGACCTGGACTACGAGGAGATCGTCCTCGGCCGTGACGCCAGTCTGCGCAGCCTGCGCGCCGCCACCGGCGCGATGACCGTGCCCCAGGTGTTCGTCGGCGGCCACCGCATCGGCGGCTCCGAAGATCTGGAGCAGTGGATCCACCGCGAGCGCCGGGCAGCGTAAGCCCCCGGCCGGGACGGGCCCGCGCCCGTTCCGGCCCCGGCCACCCCGGGTGGCCATCCGTGTCCGCAGGTTTCACGACGGTTCGCCGGACGTGCGGACACGGATGGCGGACCCCGGCGACCGCTCCTTGAGCGCTCGCCGTGGCAGACTTCGAATCAGACTGACAACGAACAGGGAACAGAGCATGGAACACTACGACATCATCGTGATCGGCGGCGGCAGCGGCGGCCTGGCGGTGGCCGAGCGCGCCGCGCCCCATGGCGCCCGCGTCGCCGTGTTCGACCCGAAGCCGCTGGGCGGGACCTGCGTGAACGAGGGCTGCGTGCCCAAAAAGCTCACCTGGTACGCCGCGGAACACATGGGCCAGGCCCGCCAGGCCGGCGAATTTGCCGTCGACGTGGACATCCGGGGCATTCGCTACGGCGAGCTGGCCGAGCGCCGGCAAAAGCTGCTCGGCAACCTCAACGACTTCTGGGCTGGCCACCTGGAGAAGCTGGGCGTGACCCACATCGCCGAGCGTGCCCGGCTGAACGGAAGCGACCGCGTGATCAGCGAAAGCGGCACCGAATACCGCGCCGACCGCATCGTGCTGGCCATGGGCGGCGCGCCGGTGGTGCCGCCGCTGGAGGGGGCCGAACTGGGCGCGACCTCGGACGACTTCTTCCAGTGGACCGAACTGCCGGAATCCATCGCAGTGATCGGGGCCGGCTACATCGGCCTGGAGATGGCCGGGATGCTGCGCTCCATGGGCGTGAAGACCGATGTGGTCGCCATGGAGGACCGCGTGCTGGAGATGTTCGACCCCGCCATCAGCGCGGCCCTGGACCAGCACATGGAGCACCAGGGCATCGGCCGCCACCTCGGCGTGAAGGTGGCCGGACTCGGCGGCGAGCCCGGCGCGGTCACTGTGCAGCTGGAAGGCGGACAGGAACTGGGCCCGTTCGAGCAGGTGCTGTGGGCCGTCGGCCGCAAACCGGCCACCGCGGACATGGGGCTGGAAGAAGCCGGGGTCGAGCTCGCACGCGACGGCACCACCCCGGTGGACGAGTGGCAGGCCACCAATGTCGAGGGGATCTACGCCCTGGGCGACATCATCGGCAAGGCCCCGCTGACCCCGGTGGCGATCGCCGCCGGGCGGCGTCTGGCCGAGCACTGGTATGCCCCCGAAAACGACCCGGTGCCGGTGGACTACGAACAGATCCCCACGGTGACCTTCACCCACCCGACCGCCGGCATGGTCGGTCTGACCGAGCCACAGGCGGTGGAGCGCCACGGCGACTCGGTGCGGGTCTACGAGACGAGCTTCGGGGGGCTGGACCGGGCGTTTGCCGAGGGCGAGGTCCCGCCGGTGGTGATGAAACTGGTGTGCGCCGGGGACGACGAACGGGTGGTCGGCATCCACATGATCGGCCCCCACGTTGACGAGATGCTGCAGGGCTTCGCGGTCGCGGTGCGCATGGGCGCCACCAAGCGCGACCTCGACCTGACCATCCCGCTGCACCCGACCAGCGCCGAGGAACTGGTGACCCTCAAGCAGGGCCGTCCCGGTCGCGCCGAGGGTCTGGCCGAAGCCGCCTGAGCTCCCCCGCGCCACAGGGTCGCGGGTCGCGCCCGGACAGACGTCCGGCAGGCCCGGGACCCCCCGAACGCGCACGCCTGTGGCATACTCCGCGCTACGGAAAAAGCCGCCCGGAGTGCATCTTTTGGCTACCCGCACGGACGTCGAAAACTTCCTTGAAAAACTGCGCGGGGACCTGGACCGGCAGCTGGTGGATATTCCAACCCTGCCGGACATCTCGGTCCAGGCGTTGTTCATCGTGCAGGACGACAACAGCACGATCGCCGATCTGGTCAACCTGATCTCGCGCGACACCGCACTCGCCTCCCGCCTGGTACGTCAGGCCAACAGCCCCGCCTACCGCGGACTCCATCGCTGCTCCACCATCCACTCGGCGGTCACCCGCCTGGGCATGGAGCGGGTGCGGCAGGTCGTGCTGACCCATTCCATGAAAGAGGTCTTCCAGACCGGCAACGAGGCGATCCGCGAGCGCATGGAGCAGCTGTGGGAACACAGCCTGGAGGTCGCCATACTCAGCTACCTGCTGGCGCGCAAGCAGCGGCACCTCGACCCGGACATCGCGCTGCTCGCGGGACTGGTCCACGACATCGGCGCGGTTCCGATCCTGCGGCGCGCGGAGAAGGTGGAAGTCATCTACGAGGACCCGCGCGCGGTGCAGGCGGCCATCGACGCGGCCCACGTCGCGATGGGCCGTGCCATGCTCAAGAGCTGGAACTTCGACCCGGAGATCGTGCGCGCGGTCGGGGACCACGAAAAGATCCGCCAGGATCCCGGAGACAGCGAACCCGTCTCCTACACCGACATCCTGCAGGCCGCCAACGTCGAATCCTACGGCGCTACCGGGCACCGCCTGGCGGCGGTGGACCGCCACGAAATCCCGGCCTTCCGCCGGCTGACCGGCGATCCCGACCGTCTGACCCTGGACTGGGACACCGACGAGGCCGGGCTCAAGCACATCAACCAGATCTTCGAGTAGCGCAGCGCGCTCGTCCCGCCCTGGCTACAGGTTCTCCGGCAGGCCACCCACAACGTCAAATCCGCCGACAGCGGAAAATCGCCCCGAATTGGTCTAAGGAAACACGGATGAATGCGCACGCTCGCGCGCGAGCCCGGGCTACATAAGGGAGATCGACGCCCGAATCGCTCCGGCCAGCTCTCTGTTCGGAGGTAACGCGCGGGTAAGCGGATCCGGTTTGCCAGCGCCGTCCGGAGATCCCCATGAGTGAACGCCATCTTGTTCAGTTCTACAGCCCCGAAACCGGGACCAGGTCCTATCGACAAACGCAGCGTCGCGGGCGCGCCACCGAGATCGACCTTCCCTACGACATCGAGGCCCGCATCACGCGGGAGCGCGGACAGAATGTCGACGAAGCCCGCACGGGGCGTGTCGTCCTCTACAAGGGCCCCGAACAGGAGCGCATCTGGGCAGGCGAGTGGCAGACCGGGACGACCTTTACCGGGACGCTCCCTGCCGACCTGGAGTTCGAGCCGACCGATGCCCTCATCCTGACGACCGAGATCCGCGACAACGGCGACTTTGCCGTCTGGCCGCGCTGCGAGCCGGTCTACATCGGGGCGCCTGCGTCGCTGGAAACCCCGCGCTGGGTAGCCGTGCGCTTTACCCGGAATCCGGGCGACGGAGACATCTGGCGCGGTGTCGGCTACGTCTGGTATCCGGGGCGGTTCCCCGACATCACCCCCAGCTACCACAAGCGCCGTGACCCCCTGATTGTCCGGGGCCGGCCGGGCGAGCACGACCTGTGGGCGCAGCGCATGACGTTCTGCACCGTCTATCAGCGCTCGGAATTCCAGTATACCGACAAGGGCCACGTCGCGAGTCACTTCAAGCACGAGTACCGCCGGCACGACTACTTCAAACCCCTGCACCTGCAAGTAGGCCTGTTCCGCGACGGCCACCGGAATCAAAGCACGATCCAGTCCACCTGCTCCGGATTCATCGACGAGGACCAGACCGCCGTGATCCTGAGCGCCCCGGGGCGTGTGGTGGAGGTGGACGTCCACGGCACGATGAAAACCCTGTGGGGGGTCCGGAACAAGAAAGACCTGATCACTCCGGCGCCGGGCAACCCGCATGTCTGGACGGTGCACCACCCCGACCATTTCGAGACGGTTCGCAAGGACATCGGGCACTGCTGGCAGATCTGCCCGCACCCGGACGACGAGGGGATCGTGTTCATCGCGGCGTCCCACCATCACTGCATCTATCGGGGCGACCGGCGCACGGGCGAGATCGAGGTGTTCGCCGGGACCGAGCACGAAAAGGGCTACCAGCGCGGCCTGTCCGAGCCTCGCGGCGTCGCCGCCCGCGACGGCTGGCTCTACATCAGCGACTACCGCAACCTGCGTATCGTCCGGACGCCCCTGGACGGCAGCGGAGGACTCGAGGAAGTCATTGCCAGCATGCGTCCGAGCGGCCTGTCGCGGAGACAGGACTTCCCCTTTTGGGACGGCACCCAGGAGATCGACGTACATTTCGACCAGGACGTCGAAGTGATGCGCGAGCGGGCGGTGTGGGGCGAGGCCGGCAAGGCCGCGTTCCTGTACCCGACGCAGATCGACTTCACCTCCACCGGCGACCTGATCTGCACGCACGACCTGCAATTCTCGATCTCCAGGATCCGCCTGGGCGATCCCGTGACGATCGAGCACCTGGGCGACGTCCAGTACTACCGGAAGGAGTACATGACCGTCTCGGTGGACCGGGAGGGTTCGCTGTACGCGGTGGACGACTTCATCGTCACCGCCGGCGACGACCGTTCCGACGTGCTGTTCAGCGTAGACGGGGAGAACCTCGGCATCCCCAGCTTCTTTCCGGACGGCGGGGGCTATGACCGCGACTGGAACCGCGCCAGCCGGATGAAATACAACAACCTGTGCATCGTCGGGCGCGGCGCCATGTGGTACGGGGGCAATACCGGCCTCATGCGTGTCACTCGCAAACGCGAGAGCGACCCAAAGATCAACAACGCCAGGTACAAGCGCGGTCGCCGTGCCTTCCGGCGTGCGCCGTCCCCGTACCGCCCGGCGCTGGAGCTGGTCCACGGGCCGCGCGGCAACGGGCATTTCGGCCGGGAGACCATCGACGACCTGGGGGCCATGGACGAGCAGGCGTTCCGCAAGTGGCTGGATGCGCAGGGCCGGCGGGACATACAGGGCGACGAATTCGACGACCTGTACTACTACATCGCGATGGAATCGGCGACCGGCAAGGGCATGGCCGAGGACGTCGAGGTCGCCGTCCCGGTTGCCCCGCCCTGGCCCGACCCGCAGCCGGGCGAACCAGAGCCCGAGAAGGAGGAGGGAGAGCAAGACGGGACGAGCCGGTAATGGCTGTCCTGGCCGTCACCTGCGGCATGGGCATCGCTCGACTGCCGGATCATGAAGCCCCGGCTGCGATGCCCGCCCGTTCCGGTCACTCCCACTCGATGGTAGCGGGGGGCTTGCCGGAGATGTCGTAGGTGACGCGCGAGATCCCGGGGATCTCGTTGATGATGCGCCGCGAGACGTGGTCGAGGAATTCGTACGGCAGATGAGCCCAGCGGGCGGTCATGAAGTCGATGGTCTCCACCGCGCGCAGCGCGACCACGTAGTCGTAGCGCCGGCCGTCGCCCATGACCCCCACCGACTTGACCGGCAGGAAGACCGCAAACGCCTGCGAGGTCTTGTCGTACAGGTCGGCCTTGCGCAGTTCCTCGATGAAGATCGCATCCGCCCGACGCAGCAGATCGGCGTATTCCTTCTTCACCTCGCCGAGGATGCGCACGCCCAGGCCGGGCCCGGGGAACGGATGGCGGTAGACCATCTCGGTAGGCAGGCCCAGCTCGACGCCGATCTTGCGCACCTCGTCCTTGAACAGCTCGCGCAGCGGCTCGACCAGCCCCAGCTTCATGTTCTCCGGCAGGCCGCCCACGTTGTGATGCGACTTGATCACGTGGGCCTTGCCGGTCTTGGAGTCGGCCGACTCGATCACGTCCGGGTAGATCGTGCCCTGGGCCAGCCACTTCACGTTCTCGAGCTTGCCCGCCTCTTCGTCGAAGACGTCGATGAACAGCCCGCCGATGATCTTGCGCTTGGCCTCGGGGTCCTCGATACCGGCCAGGGCGCTCATGAAGCGGTCCTCGGCATCCACGCGGATCACGTTCACGCCCAGATGACGGGCAAAGGTCGCCATCACCTGGTCGCCCTCGCCCTCGCGCAGCAGGCCGGTGTCCACGAACACGCACGTGAGCTGATCACCGATCGCCTTGTGCAGCAACGCGCCGACCACCGAGGAATCCACCCCGCCGGACAGGCCCAGCACCACGCGCTGGTCGCCGACCTGCTCGCGCACCCGCGCGGCCATGTCCTCGATGATGTTGTCGGCGGTCCACAGCGCCTCGCAGCCGCAGATCTCGTAGATGAAGCGTTCGAGGATCCGCTGCCCCTGGGTGGTATGCGTGACCTCGGGGTGGAACTGCACGCCGTAGAAGCCGCGGTCCGGGTCGGCCATGCCGGCGATCGGCGCGGAGTCGGTGGAGGCCATCAGGCGGAAGCCTTCCGGCAGCTCGGTCACGTGATCGCCGTGCGACATCCACACGTCGAGCATCCCGTAGCCCTCGGGCGTGGTGTGGTCCTCGATATTGCGCAGCAGCGGGGTATGGCCGCGGGCACGCACCTGGGCATAGCCGAACTCGCGGCGTTCGGAGGGTTCGACGCGCCCGCCCAGCTGTGCGGCCATGGTCTGCATGCCGTAGCAGATGCCCAGCACCGGCGCGCCCAGCTCGAACACCACGTCCTCGGCGCGCGGCGGTGCCTCGACGTTCACCGATTCGGGCCCGCCCGAAAGGATGATGCCGGTGGGCGCGAACGCGCGGATGTCCTCCGCCGGCATGTCCCAGGCATGGACCTCGGAATAGACTCCGGTCTCGCGGACGCGACGGGCGATCAGCTGGGTGTACTGGGAACCGAAGTCCAGTACCAGAATGCGGTGGGCGTGCAGATCCTGGGTCATGAGGTCATCCACTGCCCCGGCCGGGTGGCCGGGGTCTGTGTCGGGGATCCGGCCGGCGGGCCGAATCAGTCCATGCGATAGTTCGGGGCTTCCTTGGTGATCGCCACGTCGTGCACGTGGCTCTCGCGCATGCCGGCGGCCGTCACGCGCACGAACTGTGGCTTGCTGCGCATTTCGGCGATGTTCTGCGCGCCCACGTAGCCCATCGAGGAGCGCAGGCCGCCCATCAGCTGATAGATGATGGCGACGATCGAGCCCTTGTACGGCACCCGGCCCTCGATGCCTTCGGGGACGAACTTGTCGGCCGGGGCGTTCGGATCCTGGAAGTAGCGGTCGGAGGAACCCTGCTGCATCGCCCCCAGCGAACCCATGCCACGGTAGATCTTGTACGAGCGCCCCTGGTAGAGCTCGACCTCGCCCGGCGCCTCCTCGGTGCCGGCGAACATCGAGCCCAGCATCACGCAATGGGCGCCGGCGGCCACCGCCTTGGCGAGATCGCCGGAGAAGCGCACGCCGCCATCCGCGATCAGCGGCACGTCGGTCCCTTCCAGGGCCCCGGCCACCTCGGAGATCGCGGTGATCTGGGGCACGCCGACCCCGGCCACCACGCGGGTGGTGCAGATCGAGCCCGGGCCGATACCGACCTTCACTCCGTCGGCGCCGGCGGCCACCAGGTCCTTCGCCGCATCGGCGGTGGCGATGTTGCCGCCCACCACCTGCACGTCCGGGTAGTGCTTCTTCACCCAGGCCACGCGGTCGAGCACGCCCTGCGAGTGGCCATGCGCGGTATCCACCACGACCAGGTCCACGCCGGCCTCGACCAGCGCGGCGACGCGCTCGTCGGTGCCCTCGCCCACGCCCACCGCAGCGCCCACGCGCAGGCGGCCGCGCTCGTCCTTGCTGGCATACGGGTGTTCGGTGGACTTCTGGATATCCTTCACGGTGATCATGCCGCGCAGCTCGAAGGCGTCGTTGACCACCAGCACCTTCTCGATGCGGTGCTTGTGCAGCAGACCAAGGATTTCTTCGCGCCCGGCACCCTCGCGCACCGTCACCAGCCGTTCGCGCGGGGTCATGATCTCGGAGACCGGGGCCTCCATGCGGGTCTCGAAGCGCAGGTCGCGCGAGGTCACGATGCCGCGCAGATCGTTGCCGTCCACCACCGGCACGCCGGAGATGTGGCTGTCCCGGGTCAGCCGCACCACGTCGCCGATGGAAGCGTCGGGCCCCACGGTGATCGGCTCGCTGATCACCCCGCTTTCGTATTTCTTGACCTGCCAGACCTCGCGGGCCTGGGCCTCGGCCGGCATGTTCTTGTGCACGATGCCGATGCCACCCTCCTGCGCCATGGCGATCGCCAGGCTGGCCTCGGTCACCGTATCCATGGCCGCGGAGACCAGCGGCGCGCTGAGGGTGATGCCGCGACTGATCCGGGTGGAGATATCGACGTCGCGCGGGATGACGTTCGAGTGCCCGGGAATCAGCAGAACGTCATCGAAGGTCAGGGCTTCACCGAGTATCCGCATGCACCACTCCAGACAGGGCCCGGGGACCGGGAGGAAAGAGCCGAACAGTATAGAATCCGGGGCTTGACGGGTAAAGGCGGATCGGGCAGGTGCGTCGCATCCGCAGCGCTGCGAAGTTACCCTTGTATCTCCGCATTCCGAAGGGTCCAGACATGTCATCGACATCCCGTCTTGCCGGCCGCCGCCGGTTCCTGTTCCGCCTCCTGCCGGCAACCGCGCTGCTGGCCGCCGCACCCGCCGGCGCCGACTGGTGGGAACGCGGCCGCGAGGCCCTGGGAAGCCTGACCGGGGGCGACAATGGCAGCGCTCTAAGCCAGGACGAGCGCATCGACGCCCTGCGCGAGGCGCTGTCCATCGCCACCCGCAACGCCACCGGCGAACTGGCGCGCCACGACGGCTTCTGGGGGAATCCGGAGGTGCGCATCCCGCTGCCCGGGCTGGTGCAGTCCACGCGCGACACCCTCGACCGCTTCGGTGCGGCGGGCCCGGTCGACGACCTGCACGAACGCATGAACCGGGCCGCCGAGGACGCCGCCCCGCAGGCCCGCGAGCTGTTCCTGGACGCCATCGAGGACCTGACCCTGGACGAGGCCCGCGAGATCATCCGGGGCCCCGACGATGCCGCCACCCGCCACTTCGAGACCCGCATGAGCGACCCGCTGGCCGCGCGCATGGAACCGGTCATCGACGAAGCCCTGCGCGAATCCGGTGCCATCAGCGCCTACAACGACCTGCTGGCCGAGGTCGAGGACATCCCGTTCGTCGCCGACATCGCGTTCGATCCGGTGGACCACGTACTGGGCTACGCGATGTCCGGTCTGTTCGACACCCTGGCGAAGGAAGAGGCGGCGCTGCGGGCCGACCCGGTCGGGCGCGGCACCGAACTTCTGGAACGCGTGTTCGGAGGCGGCGAATGAATGATTCCGCCGCGGTCCTGACCGTGGCCCAGCTGAACCAGTGCGCGGACGGACTGCTGCGCGACGGGCTGGGATCGGTGCGGGTCGAGGGCGAGGTCTCCAACCTGCGCCGCTACCCGTCGGGCCACCAGTACTTCTCGCTGAAGGACGAGAACGCCAGCGTCAACTGCGTGCTGTTCCGCGGCAACGCGCGGCGCGCGGCGCCCTTCGCCGACGGAGATGCGGTGCAGGTCGGCGGGCGCGCCGGCATCTACCCGGCCCGCGGGCAGTTCCAGATCGTGGTCGAACGCCTGGAGCCAGCCGGCGAGGGACGCCTGCTGGCCGCCTTCCAGCGCCTGAAGAAACAACTGGAGGCCGAGGGCCTGTTCGACCCGGCGCGCAAGCGCCCGCTGCCCGCCTGGACCCACCGCCTGGGGGTCATCACCTCCGCCCAGGGCGACGTGCGCCACGACATCGAACGCACCCTGGCGCGGCGCTTCCCGCTGCTGCTGCCGGTCACCCTCTACCCCACCGCGGTGCAGGGCGCGGCCGCCGCCGACCAGATCGTCGCCGCGCTGGAACGCGCCGGCGCGGAGCAGGCAGTGGACGTACTACTGCTGGCCCGCGGCGGCGGCTCGCTGGAGGACCTGCAGGCATTCAACGAGGAGAACGTGGCGCGCGCGATCGCCGCCTGTCCGATCCCCGTGGTGACCGGCGTGGGCCACGAAAGCGACGTCACCATCGCCGATTTCGTCGCCGACCTGCGCGCCTCCACCCCCACTGCCGCGGCCGAGGCGGTCAGCCCCGACGGCCCGGCCCTGCGCCAGCAGCTCGGCGAGATCCGCGCCCGCCTGGAACAACGCCTGGAGCGCCGCATCACCACCGACCGCGCGCGCCTGGAGGCCCTGGCCACACGGCTGCAGCGCCGCCATCCGCGCCAGCTCCTCGAGCGCCACGACCAGCGCCTGGATGAACAGCGCGAACGCCTGCAAAGAGCCTGGCGCCTGAACCATGAACGGGCCGAGCAACGGGTGCATCGGGCTCGGCTGCGGCTGGCCGGCGCCTCCCCCGGGGCGCGCCTGCAGCAGGCCCGGCTGCGCCTGGAGCACCTGCACAACCGCCTGCAGCACCAGCGGCCCGATCGGGATCTGGCCGCGCGGCGCGAACACCTGCGACGCCTGCAGGCACGTCTCGAGGGGACGACCCGCCGGCAACTGGACGCGCAACGACGCCAGTTCGAGGCCAGCCGGCGCCAGCTGCGCTCCCTGGACCCGACCGCGGTGCTGCAACGCGGCTACGCCATCCTCGCCACCGAGGCCGGCGAGCTCCTGCGCGATGCCGCGGCGGTCTCCACCGGCAGCGCGGTCCATGCCCGCCTGGCCCGCGGCTCGCTGGAGCTGGCCGTAACGGGTACACATCCGCAGGGAACGGATGCCGGCGCCGAGTCAGACCGCAAGGCAGCCCCCGGGACCGCCAGCAACCGCCCGGCATCCCGCTCCGACGGAGACCCGTCATGACCGACACCGCCCCCCGCGACCCGTTCGTCCGCGGCCCTGCCGCACCCGACCCCGCCGCACTGGAACGCGAGGTGGCCGCGGCACTGGAGGAGGATCTCGGCCCCGGAGGCATGGCCGCCGACGTGACCGCAGCGCTGGTGCCGGCCGGGCGCCATGCGCGCGCCTCGCTGTGGCTGCGCGAGGACGCCGTCATCTGCGGCCAGCCCTGGGCGGAACGCGTGCTTGCCCGCCTGGACCCGAACCTGCGCATCGAATGGGCGGTCGCCGAGGGCGAGGCCTGCGCGGCCGAGACCCGGATCGCCCGCATCGAGGGCCCGGCCCGCGCGCTGCTGGCCGGCGAGCGCGCCGCCCTCAACCTGCTGCAGACCCTGTCCGGCACCGCCACCGAAACCGCTCGCTGGGTAGCGCGCCTGCAGGACCACCACGCGCGCATCCTCGACACCCGCAAGACCCTGCCCGGCCTGCGCCACGCGCAGAAGTACGCGGTGCGCATCGGCGGCGGCCACAACCACCGCCTGGGCCTGTGGGACGCGGTGCTGATCAAGGAAAACCACATCGCCGCCTGCGGCTCCATCGCCGCCGCGGTGCAGCAGGCGCGCACGCTGGGCGCCGGGCGCTGGGTGGAGGTGGAGACCGAAAACCTCGACGAGGTCGACCAGGCGCTGGCCGCCGGGGCCGACGTGATCATGCTGGACGAGCTGGAACCCGCGGATCGCGCCGAAGCGGTGCGGCGCATCCGCGGGCGTGCGATCTCCGAGGCCTCCGGCGGGGTCTCCGCCGCGACCCTGCTGGAAGTGGCCGACTCGGGGGTGGACTACATCTCGGTAGGGGCGCTGACCAAGCACCTGCGGGCGGTGGACCTGTCGCTGCGTCTCGACAGCGACGTCTGACGCCCTACCACCACTTCTCGTATTTCAGCTGCGCCTCGGGGATGCCCCACTCGCCGAGCAGCGTGGCCATGTCCTCGATGAACTCGCGCGAGCCGCAGAAATAGAACAGCGCATCGCGCGGCAGCTTTAGCGACTCCAGCAACGAATGCGAGATCCGCCCGGTGTGCCCCAGCCAGTCCTCCGCCTCGCGGGTCACGGTCAGGGTCACGTCGATGTTGTCGGCCTGCGCCAGGCGCTCCAGCTCCTCGGGGAACAGGACCTCGTCCTGACGCGCCACGCTGTAGACCAGGTGCGCATTCACGTCGGGGGCCGATTCGTGCACGTAGCGCAGGATGCTGAACAGCGGCGTCACCCCGATGCCGGCCCCCAGCAGCACCACGTTGTCGGCCATGCCGCGCTCGAAGAAGAACCCCCCCTGCCCCGGCGTGATGTAGACGGTGTCGCCCTCGCGCGCCGCGGTATGCAGGTGATGGGTAGCCGCATGGTGATCGGCGTACTTGATGGCCAGCTCCAGGCGGCCGTCATCGCGCGGCGCGGAGACCACCGAATAGCCGCCGACGAAGGGCTTCGCCTCGCCCTGCGGGATCACCAGATCCAGCCACTGCCCGGCACGCGAGACAAAACGCTGCGGATCCGCCGCCAGGGTGAAGGTCCGGATCAGCGGGGTCACCTGCTCGATGCGCTCGATGCGCGCCGGCATGAAGTGGTCGGGCAACGAGTCCGGGCCATGTTCCATTCGGGATTCCTTGTGGGTTGTCGGGATCGTTCAGGGGGTTGGTCCACCGGCACGGTGGCCCGGGGCGGACGGCGGGCTGACGGTCCGCGCGCTCAGGCTTGCGGGTCTTCGGGTTCGTCCGATTCGCCGCGCAGCTGGCGACGGGCCTGCTGGTACAGCGCCTCCTGCTCGGCGAAATCGAGCGCGGACAACGACTGGCCCCGGCCTTCGGCCAGGGCCTCCATGCGCCGATAGCGCGCCTCGAACTTGCGGGTACTCCCGCGCAGGGCGCCCTCGGGATCCACGCCCAGGTGGCGCGCCCAGTTGGACACCGCGAACAGCACGTCGCCGACCTCTTCGGCCACCGCGTCCGGATCGGCACCCGCGGCCACGGCCTCGTTCACCTCGGCCATCTCCTCATGGATCTTGTCGACCACAGGCCCGGCGTCGTCCCAGTCGAAGCCGTCACGCGCGGCCCGCCGCTGGGTCTTGACCGCGCGGGCCAGCGCCGGCAGCGCCAGCGGGATGTCGTCCATCGCGCTGGCATGGCCCCGCTGCTCGCGGGAGGCGGCCTTGTCGGCCTCCCAGGCTGCCTCGCGTTCGGCATCGTCACCGAAGGCGTGGCCGGCAAACACGTGCGGATGGCGCCGCACCAGCTTGTCGGCGATCCCGCGCGCGACGTCATCCAGATCGAAGCGCCCGGCTTCCTCGGCGATGCGCGCCTGGAAGACCACCTGAAACAGCAGGTCCCCGAGTTCTTCCCGCAGCTCGGCGGTGGAGGCCGCGTCACAGGCGTCACGCGCGACGGCGTCGGCCAGCTCATAGGCCTCTTCGAGGGTATGCGGGACGATACTCGCGGCAGTCTGCGCACGGTCCCAGGCACAGCCGTGCTCGGGGTCGCGCAGTCGCGCCATGATCTCGCGCAGCCGGGTCAGGGGGTTGGATTCCGTCATGTGCGGGCAGTGTACGGACCGCGGTCGGCCCGCGCCAACGCCCCGATCCCGTGACGGAAAAGCCGGCCCGGCGTGCCTGCACGCGCCGGGCTCCGACCGGGCTCCGGCCGGGGGTCGGTGCGGCCCGCTGCGACCCCGGCGGTGGCCTACTGCGGGTCGGCCGGGTTCAGGCGCGGATGGGTCTCCTCGCCCCACCACCAGACGGCTGCACCGGACAAGAACATGGCGATGGCCACGAACCAGAAACCCCAGTCCACCGTACCGCCCACATGGGCCACGATACCCAGCCCCAGCGCACCGATCCCGTAACCCAGGTCACGCCAGAAACGGTAGGTGCCGATCGCCGAACCGCGCCAGTTCGGATGCGCGATGTCGGCCACCGCGGCACTCAGGTTGGGATACAGCAACGCCATGCCGAAGCCGGTCACGGCCGCAGCGAACGACCACCAAAACACGCCCTGGCCGAGCAGGGTCAGGGCCACCCCGGCACCGCAGATCCACATGCCCCAGACGATCGGCTTCATGCGGCCAATGTGGTCAGACAGCCGTCCGGTGGCGAACTGGGAACCACCCCAGACGAAACCGTAGATCCCGACCACCCAGCCAATGGCCGCAAGGCTGAGCCCCTGCTGATAGAGGAACACCGGGTAGAACACCCACACCAGGGCATCCACGAACTTCTCCACCAGGCCGGCCTGGGAAAACGCGGCCATGCGGCGATCGCGCCAGGACATCAGGGTGAACACCTGCCAGGTCGTGGGTGAATCCGCGATGTTCTGCGGATAGCGCGCCACCGGCCCGTCGTTGCGGCCGGCGGCGTGGCGAGCCCCTTCGGCCTTCGCCCAATCCAGGGTCTCGCGCACCAGCAGCACGGTCATGAGGATCGCCAGCGCGATCACCACCAGACCGAAGATCAGCAGACCGACACGCGGACCGAACGCCGCCGCCATGTAGCCGGTAACAATCCCGGCGACCGCCACCCCGACATAGCCGGAGAACTCGTTCATCCCCATGGTGAAGCCGCGCTCGTCGGCCCGGGTGATGTCCATCTTGGCGGTCTGGGTCATCGACCAGGCCAGACCCTGGTTCACGCCCAGCAGCACGGTCGCCGCCACGATCCAGCCCCAGGTCGGGGCGTACAGGATCATGAACGGGATCGGGATGGCCGACAGCCAGCCCAGCAGCAGGACATTCTTGCGGCCCATGCGCTCGGACAGCCGGCCGGCGACGAAATTGAGCGCCCCCTTCACGATACCGAAGGCCACCACGAAGGCCGTCAGCAGCATGAACGAGCCCTCGGCGACGCCGAACTCCTCCTCGGCCAGGGCCGGGATGACCGTACGCATCATCCCGATCGTCAGGCCGACGAAGAAAACCTGGATCAGCTGCTGGCTGAACTGCCCGAGGTTTTCGCGGATGCCATGCGTAATGTGATCGTAGGCCTCGGCGGCCTTGTGCTTGTCCATGTTCCGGTTTCCTCTGGAAATGCGTTGTCTCGCGGCCGGGGCCCGGCCGCGTCAGTCCCGCTCGTCGGTCAGCGGCAGGCCCGCGTGGCGCCATTCCGCCACGCCCTCCTCCACGCGTTGCGCAGCGATCCCGTGCTCGCGCAGCAGGGCGACGGCCTCTTTCGCCATCAGGCAGTAGGGGCCACGGCAGTAAGCGACCACCGGGCGGTCGGCCGGCAGTTCCTGCAGGCGCTGATTCAGCTCTTGCAGCGGGATGGAGCGCGCGCAGGGGAGATGCCCGGCCGCGTACTCGACCCCGGGACGCACGTCCAGCACCACCACCTCGCCGCGCCGCGCCTGCTCCAGCAGCTCGTGGCCCGCGACCGGGGCCAGCTCGTCGGCGCATTCGGTCAGCTCGCGGGTGGCTGCCTGCAGTTCCAGAAGGCGCTCCTCGGCCAGCGAACGCAGCACCACCCAGAAGTCCGCGACGTGGCGGCCAGCGAGACGATAGTGGACATGACGCCCGGCGCGACGAGCCTCCACCAGACGGGCCTCGCGCAGGGCCTTGAGGTGGGCACTGGCCAGTTTGACGCTGATGTCGGTGTCCGCCGCCAACTGCTCGACGGTCTTCTCGCCCTGCACCAGCACCTCGATCAGCTCCAGGCGCCTGGGGCTGGCCGCGGCGCGCGTAATCCGCGCCACCTGCTCGTACAGCACATCCTTCAGTTCGCGCTCGTCCATCCCGGTGTAACTATCATTCCAATATTCTTTGGAATGAACGATACCGAGACCGGCCCGGCGACACAACCCCGGTTTCCACAGGCCCTTCGGCCCTTGTGCCTTTGTTGCGTGCCACCTATTTCTGAGTAAATTGGTCAACAATTCATTCAGCACATTCTGATTCGCTGAATGAAGCCACAATGCCCCCGGGCATCTTCCTCAAACCAAGGAGGACGTTATGAGCAACCTGATCCAGAACTTTCCGCCGGACGGCGTGGTGACCATCAACCGGGTCATCCTCAAGCCGGAATACAGCATCGACGACCTGCAGGAACGCGTGGCCGTACTGTGCGAGAACGTGAAGACCTACCACTCGGACAGCGGCTTTGTCGGCGGCTTCGTGGCCCTGAACTCGGGCTCGGTGTCCAACGAGGGTTCCACCATCGGCCAGGCCGTGGAGAGCCCGATGAAGGACAAGGAAGCGCTGATCATCACCTTCTGGCGCAGCTTCGAGGAGCACGAGGAGTCGCACCGCAGCGAGACCTTCCAGCCGCTGTTCCAGGAGGTCCTGGACCTGTGCGAGAACGGCAACGAGGAGATCGCCTACGAGATGTTGTGGTCCGGCGCGGCCTACGATCCCGAAGAGGCGAAGGCCGCGCGCGAGGCCAAGGAGACCCACGCAGCCTGATTCGGGCATCTCTCCGGACACCCCTTCGTACGAGAAGCGTGAACTTGCCGGGGCCTTCGGGCCCCGGCTTTTTTGTGCGCGAGCGGTTCTGCGCGAGCGGCTCCGGCGGGGATCACCGAGTCCGACGGGCGTCCTGCGGGGAGCGGGAAGTCAGTCGTGGTCGCGTTTTTCGGTGGAGCCGGACGAGGCCTCGGAATCCTCCGAGGCAAGGGTATGGGTCTCGGGATCGTAGCGATTCTTCAGTTCGTCCTTGAGGGTGCCTTCCCACAGCGGGATGCCGACGAAATACCCGGCGCGACCGATCAGGTGCGCGGCCACCGGCGCGGTGAGGATGATGAACACCACGATCGCCAGCGCCCGCGCGGTTACCGCACCATCATCGAAAAACACGGCGACGGCTACCACCATGGTCCCGCCCCCCAGAGCACCCGCCTTGGTCGTCGCGTGCATGCGCGTCAGCAGGTCCGGCATGCGCAGGGCGCCCAGGGCAGCCAGCAGCATCAGCAACGAACCCAGCAGCAACAGGAACGCGGTGAGCAGTTCAATCATCACTACGCTCCCCTCCCTTTTCCAGATAACGCGCGAAGCCCACCGCGGCGAGGAACGCGGTGAGTGCCAGGACCACGGCCACGTCGAGGAAGTTGGCCATGCGCGTGGCCACCGCATGGGTCGCGATGAACCCGACCGTCAACGATGCGATCAGCTCCAGCGCCACCACCCGGTCGGGCAGGCTCGGTCCCTTGATCAGACGGATGAAGATGATCACCAGCGCCAGGCTGAGGATCACGAAGGTCGCGGTCACGGCCCAGTCGAGAATCGGCATCAGTCGATCAGCTCCATCACGCGGCTTTCCAGGTCCTGCAGTTCGCGCCTCAGCTTGTCCTCGTCCTGCAGATACATCGCATGAATGTACAGCACCTTGCGATCGGTGGAGACATCCAGGCTGAGGGTGCCCGGTGTCACCGAGATCAGGTTGGCCAGCACGGTGATCTGGGCATCAGTATGGGCGCGCAGCGGGAATGCGATCACGCCGGGCTTCATCAAATGGGTGGGCGTGAGCACGTCCCAGGCCACTACCAGGTTGGCCTTGACCAGATCATAGATGAAGAAGCCGATAAACGAGATCACTTTCGGCACCTTCCAGAAGAAGCTGCTGTGATCCGCCTTGCGGTTGAACGCGACCCACAGCGCCAGATAGCTGAAAACCAGCCCGGCAAGCAGGCTGTTGGCCGTGAAGCTGCCGGTCAGCATCATCCAGGCCACCGCCAGCAGCAGGTTGAGTGCGAGCAGGTTCATCGCGCGTCGGCCCCCAGAATCGCCTCGACATAGGCATCCACATCCAGCATCTGCTCACCCGCTGCGATCGACAGCTGCAGGAACGGCTCGGCCGCCACGCCCATCAGCACCGCCAGCGCCGCCAGCGCCGCCACCGGACCGTACAGCAGCCACAGGCCGCCGCGGCCGGGCCAGGCGGCCCCGTTGGCGGGGGCCTCCTCGCCACGTGGATCGGCCTTCCAGAACGCCTCGGCCCAGATCTTCACCATCGAGTAGAACGTCAGCAGGCCGGTCAGCAGGGCGATGCCCACGATCCAGTAGGCTTCGATCTCCAGACCGGCGCGCACCAGCATCAGCTTGACCAGGAAGCCGGACAGTGGCGGCAGGCCGGCCAGCGACAGGGCCGAAATCAGGAACAGCACCGACAGCCCGGGGTGGGTACGGTACAGGCCACCCAGGTCCTTCAGCTCGTGCGTCCCGCGGGCGAAATAGGAGATCCCGCTGATCAGGAACAGGTTGGTCTTGACCACGCTGTGATGGATGATGAACAACAGCGATCCGGCGAGCGCCAGCGGCGTATGCAGCGCCAGCCCCATGATGATGTAGCCGATCTGGCTGACACTGTGGAAGGCCAGGATGCGGCGGAACTCGAACTGCGCCGCCGCGCCCAGCACGCCTACCAGCATGGTGAAGCCGGAACCCCAGAGCAGGATGGTCTGGGTGACCTCCGGGGCCTCGGTGAACATCAGGGTGAAGAAGCGGATCAGCGCATACACCCCGACCTTGGTCAGCAGTGCGGCGAAGATCGCGGAGATCGCCACCGGCGGGGTGTGGTAGGAGGCCGGCAGCCAGAAGAACAGCGGGAAGGCTGCGGCCTTGATGGCGAAGGCGACCATGAACAGTACGCCGACCACGGTTACCAGCCCGGTATTCTCGGCCTCGCCCATCTTCGCGGCAAGATCCGCCATGTTCAGGGTACCGAACATGCCGTAGGTCAGGCCTACCGCCGCCAGCAGAATCAGCGAGGAGATGAGATTGAGGGTGACGTACTTGATCGCCCCCTCCATCTGTGCGCGTTCCCCGCCCAGGATCAGCAGGGCGAAGGACGCGACCAGCAGGACCTCGATCCACACATACAGGTTGAAGATGTCCCCGGTCAGGAAGGCCCCTGCCACCCCGGCCAGCAGCAGCTGCAGCAGCGGGTGGTAGCCGAAGCGCTCGTGATCCGGCGTCATCGACACCAGCGAGTACAGGGCCACGATCAGCCCCATCACCCCGGTGAGCAGGACCATGGTCGCGCTCAGCAGATCGGCCGCCAGCACGATGCCGAACGGCGCCTGCCAGCTCCCCATGTGCATGGCCAGGACGCCATCATTCCACACCGCGACCAGCAGCCAGATACCGGACGCGGTCAGCGCCGCGCTGCCCAGCACGCCCACCGCGCGCTGGACCCCGCGCCATTGCCAGACGGCAAGCGCGAGGGCCCCGAAAAACAGGGGGATGATGACCGGAAGGGCGACCTCGATCCTCACGTGTCCGTATCCTTCATTTCGTCCAGGTCATCTGCACCCACGACCTCATAGGCGCGATGGATCAGCACCACCGCAAAGGCGAGCACACCGAAGCTGATGACGATCGCGGTGAGGATCAGGGCCTGCGGCAACGGGTCGGCCACCGGCCCTTCGGGCGTGAGCATGCCTTCGGGGATCAGCGGCGGCGCACCCCGGGTCAGCCCCGAGGTGGCAAAGATCAGCAGGTTGGCGGCGTTGGACAGCAGGATCAGGCCGATCACCAGCTTGACCAGGCTGCGCCGCAACATCAGGTAGGTGGCCGTGGCAAACAGCACGCCCACCAGGATCGCGAGCAGGGGTTCCGCAGTCATTCTTCCGCCTCCGCCAGGGCCAGGACGATGGTCAGCACGGTGCCGATCACCACGAGGTACACGCCGATGTCGAACACCAGCGGGGTGGAGAGCTTGAGCTCGCCGAACAGCGGGACCTCCACGTCCCACCACAGCGAGGTCAGATAGGCACGCCCCTGCAACAGCGCGGGCACTCCCGACACGGTCGCCAGCAGCAGACCGATGCCCAGCATGTTGCGCGGGTCGATGCGCAGGATGGCGCGCGCCTTGTAGACATCGAAGGCGAACATGTACAGCGCGAACGCCATCGCCGCCACCAGACCGGCGATGAACCCGCCGCCCGGCTCGTCATGGCCACGCAGCAGCAGGAACACCGAGAACAGCAGCAGCAGTGGCAGCAGCAGCCGCGTCCCCGTCTGCAGGATGAGCGAGCCGGCCATCATGACTTGCGGTCCTCCGCGCGGAACTTGATCATCGCGTACACGCCCACCGCCGCCAGCGCGAGCACGAACAGCTCGCCCAGGGTATCCAGGGCGCGGAAGTCGACCAGGATCACGTTGACGATGTTGCGCCCGTAGGCCGACGGCTCGGACTCGGCGATGTGGTATTCGGAGATCGCCGGGAAGTACTGCACGCCCAGGGTGGCCATCAGGACCGCGGTCATGGTCACGCCCACCACCAGCGAGGCGATCACGTCACGCACCCGCGTCAGCGGATTGGAGAACTTCAGGAACCCGGGCAGGCGGAACAGCACGAGCACCAGCAGGATCACGGTCAGGGTCTCCACCAGGACCTGGGTGATGCCCAGGTCCGGCGCGCTGAAGAACACGTAGATCAGCGACACACCGAAACCGATGATGCCCAGCGAGGCCACCGCCGCCAGACGCGAGTTGGTGGTCGCCACGAACAGCGCCGCCAGCGCCACCAGCGCGGCGATCACCCACTCGTGGACCAGGATGTCGGCGAAACTGACCGTGATCTCAAGCCCGCCCAGGGTGGCGAAGGTCGCCAGCACCAGGGCCACGGTGGTCAGCATGGTCACCATCACGTAGGTGCGCAGGTAGCCGTTCTGCAGAACGCGGGTCTGGAACGCCGAGAACCACACCAGCCCGTCCATGAAACGATCGTAGCCGCGCTCCGGCGCAACCCGGAACGCCGGCGCCATGACCCGGCCGATCCCGGCGCGCACCGAATCCCAGAAGCGATAGATGACCAGACCCGCGGCGAGACTCAGCAGGGACAGGCCCAGCGGCAGGTTGATGCCGTGCCACAGCTTGAGCTGCATCTCCGGATCGGCGCCGTGGATGGAGGTGGCCGTGGCCACCACCAGCGGCTGCGCCAGGGCCGGGAAGATGCCGAAGATCAGGCCCAGGGTGGCCAGCACCGCCGGACCGGCGAGCATCGCACCGGGCGATTCATGCGGCGTGCGCGCGTACTCCGGGCGTGCGCCGAAGAACGGCCGCAGGCCGACGATGGCGGCCACGGCCACCACCAGGATCGCCGAAGCCACCGCCAGCAGCGGCAGGACCACGCCCAGCGCGTCCGGCGCACCCAGCGCCGCCTCGAGCATCAGCTCCTTGCCGACGAAACCGAACAGCGGCGGCAGCCCGGCCAGCGACAGCGCGGCAATCACCGAGAAGGCGGCGGTCAGTGGCATCGCGCGGCGCAGCCCGCCCATGTTCGGGACTTCCTTCTCGCCGGTGCCGTGGTCGATGGAACCGGCGAGCATGAACAGCGCGCCCTTGTACAGCGAGTGCGCCAGAAGGAAAGTCGCGCCGGCCATCGCGGCGTAGGGCGAATCGATGCCGATCAGCATCGTCAGCGTGCCCAGCGCCATCACCGTGGAGTAGGCCAGCAGCTTCTTGATCTCGGTGCTCTGGATGGCCATCCAGGCGCCGGTGAACATGGTCACCGCGCCAAACAGGCCGAGTGTCCAGGTCCACAGTTCGGTGCCGCCCAGCTCCGGATTCAGGCGGGCCATCAGGTACACGCCCGCCTTCACCATGGTGGCGGAATGCAGGTAGGCCGACACCGGCGTGGGCGCGGCCATCGCATTCGGCAGCCAGAAATGGAACGGGAACTGCGCCGACTTGGTGAAGGTACCCAGCAGGATCAGGATCACCAGCGGCAGATACAGCGCATGCTCGTGCAGCGAATCTTCGCCGGCGAGGATCTCCGAAAGCTCCCAGGAGCCCGCCGCCATGCCCAGCAGCACCAATCCGGCCAGCAGGGCCAGGCCACCGCCGACGGTCACGATCAGGCCCTGCAGGGCGGCCTTGCGCGCCTTCAGCTGCTCGTGATTGAAGCCGATCAGCAGGTAGGAGGTGATGCTGGTCAGCTCCCAGAAGATGAACATCAGGATGATGTTGTCCGCCAGGACCAGCCCCAGCATGGAGCCCATGAACGACAGGATCAGGACATAGAAACGTCCGAGATCCCGGTGGCCTTCCAGATAGCGTCCGGCATAACTGACCACGAAAACGCCAATGCCCGCGATCAGCAGGGCGAACATCAGCGACAGGCCATCGATCAGGAAGGAGAACTGGACGTCCAGCCCGGGCATCCACTGCCAAGCCAGACGCACGGTTTCGCCGGCCGCCACAGTCGGGACGAAACTCGCGAAATAAACGAACAGGGCCGCCGGCAGCAGGGCCAGAACCCAGCCGCTGTGGCGCCCGGTCGCCCGATGCACCACGGGCGCCAGCGCCGCCACCACGAAGATTGAAAGAATCGCGAACAGCATCCAGACGGGGGTCCTGAAAGGGGATCGGGGAGCGCCCGCCGGGCGCCCGTCACGGAAGCGGGAAGGCTACCGGGTCAGCCCCGACAGCGCAACAGACCCCACCCCCGGCCGGAGGGTCAGTTCAGCCAGTCACTGCGCCGACGGCGGGTCGGCAGGCGTGTGAGGATGATCCCCAGGATCGCGCTGCCCACGGCGACTGCAGCCCCGGTCATGAACCAGCGCCGGTCGCTGTCGGCGCGCATCACTTCGACCTGACGCCGGTAGTCCTCGGCGGCCTCGCGAGTCTCCAGGAGTTCCTCTTCCAGGCGCTCGTTGCGCCGCTGGATTTCCTGTGGCCGTTCGGCAATGTCGCGCAGCTCCTCGAGCTCTTCCTGCATGCCGGCCATGCGTTCGGACTGCTCTTCGACTTCGCGCTGCAGTGCATTGCGCTCGTCCAGCAGTTCGGCGATGCGGCCTTCCTGGTCGTCGGCGCCGGAACGGATCTCGGCCAGTTCCTCTTCCACCTCCGCGAGGCGTTCGCGCGCATGCGGCTCGTCCTGCAGGTAGCGGGTCAGGATCCATGCCTCGTTGCCACTGGGCAGACGGATACGGCTGTAGCCGCCGTCGTCCTCCAGCACCTGCACCTGGTCACCGGCATCCACCGAACTGACGATCCGCCCGCCCTGCGGACTGCTGTAAACGGCCGTCTCCAGACTGTCCGAGACGTATCGCGTCTGCGCCGCAGCCGGCGCAGTGCCTGCGACCATCAGGGCCCCCGCCAGCGACAGCACCACCAGCCCGTTTCGGATCTGCAACCTGCGCACCATGCCTTGCCTCGTCATTGGCCGCGCCCGAGCGGGGCGCGGCGATGTTTCGGAAGAGGGATCATTCTAGGGAAACACTGACCAATGTACACGCATCCCTCCGGCTTCCGGTGACACGGTTCACGCCCCGTTGCGGCGCGCGGCCAGCCAGCGCCGGATGGCGGCCGGCACGAAGATGATCAGCTCGAAGGTCGCCGGCAGCAGACGCCGCAGTTGACAGGCCCCTACCGCCGCCAGGTACAGGATGCCCGCGAGCACGCCGAGCCCGGCACTCAGCACACCCCCGGCGAGGATGCGGGTCGCCTGCAGAAAGCCCACCACCCACACCGGCACCAGCGCCAGCAGCAGCGGAATCAGCAGCCCCAGCGCCGCCCCCACCAGCTGTTCGGCATGACGGATGCCGGGCGGGAGGCCGCGCTCCTCGCCTTCCAGCAGCAGGGACACCAGTTCGTGCTGGTACACCAGCCAGTCGAGATGAAAACCGGTGAGTGCTGACACGCCGGCCACCAGGATCAGTACCGCGATGGACAGCGCAGCCAACGCCCGGGGCGCCCATCCTCCGCCCTCCATCAGGGCCTGCGGCAGGACGCGAGTCACGCCCCGGGTCTCGGCCAGGATCCACCCCGCCAGCACCGCGATGCCCAGCAGCAAATACAGCATCCATTCGGATCCCGGTGCCAGGAGCATCCCGGTATCCGAAGGCTCGGGGAACATGCCGGCCAGCGCCGGGCCGAACACATGCTGGTGGATCACCACAGCCAGCGCGGCCAGGGCCAGCCCGGCCGCCCCCATCAACCACTGGGTCGCCGCCTGGGCATGGGCCGGGAGGGCGCGCCGGACCGGACGGTCGACCTCCTCGCAGCGGTTCAGTGCCCGGTCCAGACGCTCGCCCTGGCGTTCGAGCCGTGCCAGGCGTTCCTGCACCCGCTCCAGACTGCCGACCATCTCGCGCAACGGGCTGTCGGCGCGCCGCCGGGCCGACAGCAGCGCGCTGGCGGAACGACGCTGCTCCTCCAGCCCGGAGCGGGCGATACGCAGTATGGTGTCCTCCATGTCCTGCGCCAGGCGCCGGCTTTCCGGCGTATCACTGGCAGGACCGCGCGCCAGGGCCTCCAGCCGTTCGACCCATTCGGGCTCCTGGATCAGCCGCTGCTCGTCGCGCTGATAGGCCTCGTCCAGCACGCGCAGCGTGTCGCGCGCCTGCTGCCGCAATGCCGGCAACTGGGCGAGGTCATGCCCGACCATCTCGGCATAACGACGCTCCAGCGCCTCTACCGCGGAATGGATGCGTTCGGCCTCCAGGCGCTCCAGATGCCCCCCATGCCAGTCGCGCACCGCATCCCGCAGATGCAGGACCTGGCGTCGCAGGGCGCACACACCCCGTGCGACCGCACCCGCCAGCGCCACGAGAAAACGCCGTAGCGGTTGGCGCGCAAGATCCAGCACGCCGATGGCGATCACGATCGCCAGGATCCACAGCAGGACGGTAACCGCCACTCTTCCCCCTTTCGGTCCGCACCCGAAGCGACCGGAAGGCCGGCGTCCCCGGGAACGGTTTCGCGGTCTGTATGATGATCACGATTATGCACGACCCGTACCCGGCTCGCCGCCCGCACCACCGACGCAGGGCGATCGTCCCGGCCTCAAGTTCCGCGGGGCCGCGCCGATACCCCGATTAAATCTTCGGAGGATCCGCGATGCTTGATCTCGATCTCCTGTCCGGCCCGTCGGTGACCACCCGCGAGGAACCGGAATGGCTGGACACCGGCTTCACCGCGGGCTGGATTCCGGCCTTTCGTCACCGGGGCAACGGCCAGGTCCATGCCAGCCATCTGGAGGACGGGCGCCTGGCCAGCGCCCACATCCTGGACACCCTGCCCGCCGAGTGGGTGGCCGAACGCGACGCCCGGGGGCGCCCCGGCGCCCTGGTCCCGGAAGTCCAGGCCGGCTATCTGCGCGGGGACCGTTTCTTTACCCTTGCGGAGTTGCTGCGCTACCCGGCCGACGCCTGAACCGGCCTTTTCCCGCCGCCGTGCAACGCGGCGGGAATTGCTTTTGCCCGCCGGTTTCGGTCCAATACCGGGCTTTTCCCCCGAGCATCTTTCAATGCAGAAGAATCAGTACGATCGCGACGAACTCCTGGCCTGCGGCTACGGCAACATGTTCGGCCCGGGCAATGCTCAGCTGCCGGTGCCCAACATGCTGATGATGGACCGGGTCACGGAGATCAACAGCGACGGCGGGCAGTTCGGCAAGGGCGAGATGGTGGCCGAGCTGGATATCCACCCCGATCAGTGGTTCTTCGCCTGCCACTTCCCGGGCGATCCGGTGATGCCCGGCTGCCTCGGGCTGGACGCGATGTGGCAGCTGGTGGGCTTCTATCTGGCATGGCTGGGCAATCCGGGGCGCGGACGCGCGCTGGGCGTGGGCGAGGTGAAGTTCACCGGCCAGGTGCTCCCCACCGCGGAGCGGGTCACCTACCATGTGGAAATGAAGCGGGTGATCTCGCGCAAGCTGGTGCTGGGAATCGGCGACGGCACGGTGCAGGTGGACGGCCGCACGATCTACGAGGCCAGTGACCTGCGCGTCGGCCTGTTCACCTCCACCGAGAATTTCTGAGCGGCGTCACCCGGCAGCCGCGCCCGAGCCCCGTCCCGGGGCCGGGGGCAGCCCCAGAACGTCCCGATGCCCGACGCGCAGGCGGCAGCCATCGCCGATCACTGCATCCCGGCGCCGCCCGGCCCAGGCCCGAAAGTCCCCGCCCCGCGCGGGCTCCATGGCAGCCGCCGCTTCGGCCCAGCCGTCGATCAGGGCCCGCACCAGCGCCGGCCTGGCCGCATCCAGCTCCCACGGTGAGGCGGCCGCCTCCACGCGATAACCATGACGCTCCAGCGCTCGCTCCAGGTGCATCGCCGCCCCCGGCCCCAGCGCCGGCCCGAAACCCTTGTCGGTGCCCTGGTGGCGATTGACCGCCGCCAGCAGGGCCGCATCCTCCGGGTCCGGCTGCGACCATTCGATCCGGCCGTCGTAGCTCAGCGCGAACAGGACCGCGGCCCCGCGCGCGGCACAGGCAGCGACCAGTGCATCCAGCCACCGGGCCGAGACCAGATCCAGCAGCGCCGCGCCGGTCACCAGCAACGGGTCGGGCGCCGCGCCCGGCAAGGCCGGAGGCGCGGCAGCGAAGTCCTCCACCCGCAGGTGTTCCACGCGTTCACCGCCGGCGTCGCGGCGCGCCGTGTCCAGCAGGGAGGCATCATGATCCACCAGGGTCCAGAGCTGCGGGTCCGGAAGCCGGGGAGCCAGCCAGCGCAGATTCGAACCGGTGCCGGCACCCGGATCCAGCACCCGCAACGGTGCCTCGTGCGCTCCCCGAACTCGCACCACCCACTCCGCGAGCGCGTCGGCCAGGGACGCCGGGCGCGCCGCATGATCCACGGGCTCGCGCAGGCCCAGCCACTCGCGATCGAAGTGCTCGCTCATGGCGTCAACTCGCGCAACGCCCGATCCATCGCGATGACCGCCTGTGGCCAGTCGGGCATCTGCCGCGCGGCCCGCCGGCCGGCGGCCCCGGTGGCGCGCCAGGCTTCCGGGCGATCGAGATAATCCGCCAGCGTGGCGCGCAACGCCGGGACGTCGCCCGGCGGCAGGCGCGCGCCGGCGGCCGCGGGCACGGTGTACGGGATCGCACCGCCGGTGGTGGCGATCACCGGCAGGCCACGTGCCATGGCCTCGGTGTACACCATGCCGAAACCCTCGTATGCGCTGGGCAGGACGAACAGCGACGCGCCGTCGAACCAGGCGTCCAGGCCGGCCTCGTCGCAGGTTCCGGTGACGGTGACCCGGTCCCGCAGACCGTGATCCTCGATCTGCTGGCGCAGGCGACGCACGAATCCCGGGTCGCGATCCGCCGGCCCGGCCAGTACCAGATGCCAGGCGCGATCCGTCAGTCCGGCCAGCGCGGCGATCAGGTGGTGCTGCCCCTTGCGCGGGATCAGGGCCCCCACCGCCAGCAGGCGGGGCGGCTCGCCGGGACCGGGCCCCGATGCCGCCGCCTGACGTTCCACACCGGGCGGGACCACCCGTAGAAGCGGACGCTCGATACCCCAGTCAGCCAGCACGTCGGCGGTGTACGCGCTGGTGGTGACGACCCCGCGGCTGCTTCGCAACCCGGCCCGCTCCAGCGCGAGGAGCTCGCGGCTGCGCGCGGGTTCCAGGCCGGTCTCCAGCCCGAGCGGGTGATGCACCAGCGCGAGCAGACGCAGCCGCTGCGCGTGGCGCTCGAGCACCTCGGGGAAGGCGCCGCCCGCGAGGCCGTCGACCAGCACCCGCTGGCCGTCGGGGGCCGCCGCCAGGGCCGCATCCAGCGCCGCCGCAGCGTCCGCGGAAGGTCCGGGGAAGTCGCCCTGAAGCTCGTCAACTGCCGTCTTCCAGCCGCGCTCGCGCAGGCCCGCCAGCATGCGCGCATCGAACCGGTAGCCACCGGTGGGCTGATCCAGCGCCCCGGGAACCAGCAGGCGCAGATCGGCGGCCTCGCTCAAGGAGCCGCCTCGTAGGCGGCCCAGGCCACGTGGGATTCGTGCAGGGTCACGCAGACCGCGTCCAGGCCCCGTGCGGAAGCGCCGAGACGCTCCTCGTGGATGGCGGTGGCGATGCGTCCGTGAATCGCCCGGGCGAGAAATTCGGTCGTGGTGTTCTGCCCCTCGAACTCGGGTCGGTCGTCCAGGTTCTGGTAGTTCAGTTCGGCCAGGATGCTGCGCAGCACCTCGCCGGCCCGGCCGATGTCGACCACCAGACCATCGTCATCCAGCTCGGCCCGGCGGAAGGTCACGTCCACCACGTAGGTGGCGCCGTGCAGGTTCTGCGCGGGACCGAACACCTCGCCGGCGAAGCTGTGGGCAATCATGAAGTGGTCGCGGACGTTCAGGCTGTACATACAGAAGTCGCTCCTTAGACCCACACGGGGTCGGGATCGGGATAACGGATGCGATGGCACAGTGTCGTGGCGGCCTCGGGCCCGGCTACCCGCGGCATCACCCGCGGCAGATCCTCGAAACGATCCTCGCCGCTGATCAGGACCTCCAGCGCCGGATCGGCGAGCAGCTCCAGCGCCAGCGCCAGACGCCGGTGGTAATCCCAGCGCGCGGCGCGTGCCGGCGGGATACGGCCCACCTGGCTGCTGCGCAGCTCCAGACGCCGCGAATGGAACCCGGCGCCCAGCGGCAGGCTGACCGGCGCATCGCCATACCAGCTGGCCTCCACCACCCGGGCCTCGGTGCCCGCCAGCTCCAGCGCCTGCACCAGCCCGTCGCCCTGACCGCTGCAATGGATCACCGCATCGCGCGACGCGGCCGGCAGGGTCTCGCGGGCCGCCGCCGGTGTGTGCAGGGTCAGCCCCAGCGCCCGCGCCGGTTCCGCCCGCGCGGGCTCGGGGTCAATCAGATCCACCCGGGCGCCCGGGATCGCACGGATCAGCCAGGCGCACAGGAACCCGACCACGCCCGCACCGATCACCGCCACCCGGTCGCCGGGACCCACCCCGGCGTCCCACACGATGTTCACGGCCGTTTCCATGTTCGCCGCCAGTACCGCGCGCGCGTCCGGGACGGCGTCCGGGATCGGCACCAGCATGGAATCCGGTGCGTTGTAACGGTCCTGGTGCGGGTGCAGACAGAACACCCGTTCGCCGGCACGCTCGCCGGACTCGACCACGCCCGCGCTGATGTAGCCGTATTTCACCGGCGCCGGGAAGTCCCCTTCCTGCAGCGGTGCCCGCATCGCGGTGTACTGATCCGGCGGTACCCGCCCGCGGAACACCAGCGACTCGGTGCCGCGCGAGATCGCGCCATAGCGGGCCCGCACCCGGCACTCCCCGGAGGCCGGCGGCGGCAATTGCGCATCGCGGATCTCGCCCTCGCCGGGCGCGGTGATCCAGAAGGCTCGTGCGCGGTTCATGCGGGCTTTCGCGACCAGAGGGACACTGCGCCATCCTCCCGGTGAATGAAGCCTGCAGTGTAGCCGAGGAAAGCCCGTCCATGCCCGCCCCCACCGCCCTGCACAGGCCGCTCCGCGCCACCGATCTGGTTCTCGGCGGACTGCTGGCGCTGGGCGTTGCGACGCTCATTACGGCCCTGACCCCGGTCGCCCCCGCTCTGCTGCCCGCAACCGCCCTGCTCTGGGCGCTGCTGTGGGGGCTGCTGGTGACCGGTGCCAGGCACGCCGGCGGTCTGCCCGCGGTCCCCGGCCCCGGCAACCGCGTAACCCTGATGCGCGCGGCCCTCGCGGCCCCGGTCGGGGGCCTGGCGCTCCTCGCACCGATGCCCGCGCTCCCCCTGCCCGATGCCGGACTGGCCTGGGTCGTCGTCCTCGCCCTGCTGGTGCTGTTACTGGATGGGCTCGACGGGGCCGTGGCTCGGCGCAGCGGCACCGCGTCGGCATTCGGTGCGCGCTTCGACATGGAACTGGACGCAGCACTCATCCTCGCGCTGTCCGTGCTTGCGTGGCAGCCCGGACCCGCTGGCCCCTGGGTGCTGGCGATCGGGGCCATGCGCTATCTGTTCGTGCTGGCCGGGCGCGTTCTGCCCTGGCTGCGCGCGGAGCTGCCGCCCAGCCGGCGCCGCCAGGCGGTATGCGTGCTGCAAACCCCGGCCCTGCTGGTCGCCCTCGCCCCGACGGTTTCGACGTCAGTTGCCATCGCCGCCGCGGGCTTCGCCCTCGCCGCGCTGACGGTTTCATTTGCCGTGGATATCGTCTATCTGTATCGGAAGAAGTCCGGTTCACGCCCACAGGCCCCGGAGGAGACACCATGAGCCATCGATTCCCCACCCTGGCCGCCACGGCCCTGTTGACCCTGGCGTGGATGTTGCCCGGCGCCAGCCTGGCGATGGACGAATGGGAGATCGACCCCGAGCACTTCGCGGTCGGGTTTCTGGTGGATCATGCCGGATACGCCCGGGTGCTCGGCATGTTCCTCGAGGCCGAGGGGGCCTTCATGTTCGATCCGGACACGGGCGACCTGGGAGAAGGGTACTTCGTGGTACAGACCGACAGCGTGTTCTCCAACCACGAGGAACGCGACGATCATCTGCGCAGCGATGACTTCCTCGACGTGGAAAACCATCCGGAGATGCGCTTCACCGCCACGGACTACGAACCCACCGGGGAGGACAGCGGGCAGCTGACCGGTGATCTGGAACTACTGGGCGAAACCCGGCCGATCACCCTGGACGTAACCATCAACAAGGTCGGACGCTACCCGTTTCCGCTGGGCGGCATCTTCTCCCGCCCCTACGTGCTGGGCGCCTCGATGCGGGGCGAATTCCAGCGCAGCGACTTCGGCATGGACTACGGTCTGATCCGGGACATCGTGGGGGACACGGTGGAACTGATCATCGAATTCGAAGCGCAGCGGCAGTAGCTGCCCGCAGCAACCGCCCGGGAAAATTCGGAGACCCGAGCCGGGTCTCCGAGACTGCCTTCAGGCCGTGGTGTTGACCAGCGTACCGACGTTGTCGGGCAACGCCTCTGCCGCGCCGGCCGTCGCCTGCACACCGGCATTCCCCGAAGCTTCGGGCATGCCTTCCATCAACTGCGTCACCGCAGCCTCTTCGGCCTCCATGGCACGATTCATCACCGCGATATCTTTCTGCTGCATCAGGTTTGCCTGCTGCAGCTGCACGGATTGAGAAACCGCTGCATTGACATCCATGGGCACCTCCTTCGCATTGGCGGGCACTTCCGAATACACAAACCGCCCGCACCGGCCCTAACGGCAGGTCCCGGTCATCCTTGAGCCTCGTCTCCGGCCATCTTTGCCTCTGCCACCGGGCGCGCCGTGAACCGCCGCATCACGCCCCGCGCGACCCGATCCTGCGGATCGATGGCAAACCCTGCCGCCTCCACGCTCGCCTCGGTATCCCGGTTGGGATGACAGCCCCCCGCCACGCAGGTCCAGGCCGGCTGCACCCGGTCCTGCATGCGGGCGAGCATCGGCCGTGTATGCCGCACGTGCTCCAGCATCCGCAGTTCCCCGTCTGCCCGCAGGACCCGGCGCACCTCGCCCAGAGCAGCCGGCGGATCCTGCACCGAACAGAACACCAGCCCGGAAACCACCGTATGAAAACGCTCCCCGACAAACGGCAGGGCCTCGGCGCGGGCCACCACCAGCGGGACATCGGGAGCGCGACGCCGCGCACTCCGCAACGCGAGGAAATCCGGCTCCACGCCAATGACTTCCGCCCCCTGCGGATACAGCGGCAGGTTGCGCCCGGTTCCGCAACCGACCTCCAGGATCCGTCCCCGGGCCCCGGAGACCAGGCGTGTCCGCCAGCGACGCAGGCCCAGCGCATCGGCCAGCACCATGAAGCCATCGTAGAGCCAGGGGATCTGTTCCAGTCCGCGCATGTCCGTCGTTCCGTATTGATTCACCGCCAGAGAAACCGTGAACTGTATCGCATGTCGCACCCGCAACCGGAACCTCTCTCCGGTTATCCCGTCACAGCTAACGAGTGGTGACGAAAAACCCTCCACGGGTGTTTCCGTAACCCCGGTCACGATGTGGCCACTGCATGGTGTTGACCCGGTCCCCGACCGGTACACCGAGACAACCGACTCCCTCCGTCACACGGTTGTTTCAGTACTTTGAGCCCGGCTTCCGGCCGGGCTTCTTTTTTTCGCCCTTCCCATCCGCCGCCCCTTCAATTGACACGGATCAACAAAGAAGCGGTCTGGATCCCCTCTGCGATGCGCAACCCGGCTCGTTCTGTTACATGGTAGAGGGTTATATCTCCACTATCGGAAAGGGTGTTCCCCATGACCAGCCTCAACTGGAGCTCCAATCTGGAACTCGGCCTGGATGTGATCGACGAGCAGCACAAGCGGATCTTCGAATACCTGCAGCAGACCGAACATGCGATCGCCACCGAGAACGAACAGGAAGTGCGCGAGGTGGTGGACGGACTGCTCGACTACACCTCGTCCCACCTGGTGTTCGAAGAGGGCCTGATGGAGAAGGCCGGTTACCCGGCCCTGGATGCCCACCGCAAGGTGCACGAGGCCTTTGCCGCACGCATCGAGAAGCTGCGCGGGGAACTGGAGCAGGGGCACGACACGTTCGGCGTGGCACGCAAGATCCGCTCGGATCTGGGCCTGTGGCTGATGAACCACATCAAGCGCGATGACCTCGACTATGTCCCCTATGTCCGACCGATCCTGGAAGGGAGCTGGCTGTCGCGCTGGAAGAAAAAGATCTTCGGCGGCTGATTCCGATTCCGGACCAGAACGAAAAAGGCCCGGATCCAGCGGTACTGGATCCGGGCCTCCGGAATATGGCGTCCCCACGGGGATTCGAACCCCGGTCGCTGCCGTGAAAGGGCAGTGTCCTAGGCCTCTAGACGATGGGGACGCAGAGGCAACGTCATGTTGCAAACTAGTCAGGAGGTCCTTGCGGCCTTTCACTTCCGCGGCTGCCTTTCGGACGATGCAGGATGGTTGTCACCACACCGTTGAAAACCAGCAGGAACCCCAGCGGGACCATTGCGACCAGTGGCTTGGACCATGTCTGCTCACCGGCAAACATCAACCCGAAACCGCCGAACAATCCCACAATCGACAAAACCAGCCCAACGTAGATGGAGATCATTCCAAAACGATGCATCGCTGATCCTGCCATTCGCCGTAATGGTGGAGCCAGGCGGGATCGAACCGCCGACCTCCTGCATGCCATGCAGGCGCTCTCCCAGCTGAGCTATGGCCCCGTAACCGGCGAGGTGCGTAATGTAGCCACACCCCTTTTTTCTGTCAACCCGCTTGCGCGGAAATCTTCGCGATGGCCCGCTCGATCCGTTCCAGCGAGCGCTCGCGCCCGATCAGTACGAGCGTGTCGTCGATCGGAGGCGATACAGTACCGCCCGTCAGCGCCACACGCAATGGCTGAGCAACCTTCCCGAGCTTGAGGTCGAGGCGTTCGGCCGTATGCTGCACCACTTCGTGCAGCGTTTCTTTCTCCCAGGCACCCAGGGCACTGAAGCCGTCGTGCAGGGTTTGCAGCACCTCGCGGGCCTCCGGCGTCAGCTGCTTGCGCTCGGCCTTCGGATCGTATTCGTCGAAGTCGCGATAGAAATACACGCTGTTCTCGGCCATCTCGCGCAGCGTACGCGCCCGTTCCCGCTGCGCCAGCACCACCTGCCGCAGTTCCGGCCCCTCGGCGGGATCCACGCCCAGCTGGCCCAGGTGCCAGCCCAGCTCCAGCGCCACGTGGTCCGGGTCCAGGCTCTTGATGTAGTGCTGGTTCAGCCACAGCAGCTTGTCGGGGTTGATGGCCGAGGCCGACTGATTGACGTCCTCGATATCGAACAGCCGCACCAGCTCGTCCAGCGAAAAGATCTCCTGGTCCCCGTGGGCCCAGCCCAGACGCACCAGATAGTTCAGCAGCGCCTCGGGCAGGTAGCCCTCCTCGCGGAACTGCATCACCGACACCGCCCCGTGGCGCTTGGACAGCTTGGCGCCGTCCGGGCCCATGATCATCGGCAGGTGGCCGTAGCGCGGCGGCTCCACACCCAGGGCCTTGAGGATATTGATCTGGCGCGGGGTGTTGTTGAGATGGTCGTCGCCACGCACCACATGGCTGATGCCCATGTCCATGTCGTCCACCACCACCGTGAGGTTGTAAGTCGGCGAACCATCGGAGCGGGCAATGATCAGGTCATCCAGTTCGCTGTTCTGGAACGCCACCTTGCCGCGCACCATGTCATCAACGACGGTCGCGCCCTCGTCCGGGGTGCGGAAACGGATCACCGGATCCACGCCCTCGCGCGGTTCGGTACGCGCACGGCAGCGGCCATCGTAGCGAGGCTTTTCCTTGCGCGCCTTCTGCTCCTCGCGCATCACGTCCAGCTCTTCCTTCGTGCAATAGCAGCGATAGGCGTGGCCGGAGGCCAGCAGCTGGTCGATCACCTCGCGGTACCGGTCGAAATGCTCGGTCTGGTAGAACGGGCCGTGGTCATAGGTCAGCCCCAGCCAGTTCATGCCCTCGAGGATCGCATTCACCGATTCCGCGCTGCTGCGTTCGAGATCGGTGTCCTCGATGCGCAGCACGAATTCGCCACCGTGGTGACGGGCGTACAGCCAGGAGAACAGCGCGGTGCGGGCACCGCCGATGTGCAGATAACCGGTCGGGCTGGGGGCAAAACGGGTACGAAAGGCCATGCGCGAACACTCGCTTCCGGTAGTCAAAAGGGCCGCCTAGGGTAGCAGAACGACCCGACCCCATACGCCTTTCATGGACTACACTCGAATGGAACCCCCAGCAGACCCGAATGCGGATCCAAGGAACTGCCATGAGAAGCTTCCCGTTTCCCCGAGTATCCAGCCTGGCCCTCCTGGCCGGCGGACTGGCCCTGGCCTCCGGGGCCCTTGCCGACCTCGAACGTATCGCCGCCCCGGAGGATGCCGAGGTCTATTTCATCAGCCCGCAGGACGGTGACACCGTGGAAGGCCCGGTACACGTCCAGATGGGCCTGCGTGGCATGGGCATCGCTCCGGCTGGTGTGGAGGCCGACGACACCGGTCATCATCACCTGCTCGTGAACAAACCACTGGACGAGGTTGATCTCGACGCCTCCCTGCCATTCACCGATCACAAGCACCACTTCGGAGGTGGCCAGACCGAAGGGGAAATCGAACTGGAGCCCGGGACTCACACCCTGCAGCTCCTGTTCATGGACTACCGCCATATCAGCTTCGATCCCCCACTGGTCTCCGAAGAGATCACCATCACCGTCGAATAACCGTTACGGCCACACGGGCTCCATAACGCACAAAAAAGCCCCCTCCACGCATGGAGGGGGCTTCGATGCAGGGATTCGCATCAACGCTCAGGCGCTGCGCGACCCCCCGTGCATCACGGCAGGGCCGGGATGGTGATATCAGGCATCTCGCCGGTCAGGGCGTGCATGAACGCCTCGATGTCTTCCAGCTCGTCTTCCGTGAAGTCGGTGTCCAGCATCTCCTGACCCATGATCTCAATGGCTTCCTTGAGCGTTTCCGTCTCGCCATTGTTCATGTAGGGGTAGGTCAGGGCCACGTTGCGCAACGTCGGGGTCTTGAAGGCGTACTTGTCGCGTTCCTCCCCGGTCACCAGATAGCGCCCCTTGTCCTCGGAGCCGGGCACCTGGATCCGGTGGAAATTCGAGTCGGTCAGCGCCGGGCCGCGATGACAGGCCACGCAGCCGTTGTCCGCGAACAGGGCCATGCCGCGCTTCTGCTGCTCGGTCATCGCATCCTCGTCACCCACCAGCCAGCGGTCCAGATCGGAGTTCGGCGTATTCAGGGTGCGCTGGAACGAAGCCAGGGCCTTGGCCACGTGATCGGTGTTCACGACGTTGTCGCCGTCATAGTCCGGGTACGCCGCGTCGAACATCTCGATGTACTCGGGGAACTCCTCCAGGCGCGCGATCGCCTCTTCCAGCGGCATCGCCATTTCCACGGCGTCCTGGATCGGACCCAGGGCCTGGCCTTCCAGGTCATCTTCGCGGCCGTCCCAGAACTGGGCCTCGAAGAAGCCGGAGTTCAGCACCGTCGGACTGTTGCGCTCGCCGACCTGGCCGTCGTGGCCGACCGCGCGCGGGATGCGGTCGCCCCAGCCCAGCGCCGGGTTGTGGCAGGTGGCGCAGGAGATCACGCCCGAGCTGGAGATCCGCGGCTCGAAGAACAGGAACTTGCCCAGCTCCACTTTCTCGTCGGTCAGGGAATTGTCGGCCGGGATCGGCGGCAGGGCCGGCAGCGGCTCGAACATGTCACGGTATTCGTCGTAGTCACCGGCGAACGCGGGGGCGGACAGCCCCAGGGCCACCGCAGTACAGGCCGACAGCAGCAGGCCACGGAAGATGCGGTTGTTCTGCATGGTGCACTCCTTTTTATTTTGGCGGACACATCCCCTGCCGGGGCGCGGAAGAGAATGCGTGGACTCAGTCTAAAAGAAGTGTTTGCTGTAGAAGGGCCCCTGGCAGCGTAATCCCGCTTAAAGTTGACACGGATCAACCTGTCGGCGATTTGCAGCGACGCCTCCCCCCGGTTAGAGTCCGCTCGCCTTCAGGTGCCCCGGCGTTGTAACGCCGGGGATAATCGGGAAGCCGGTGCGTGAATGAACGTTCGCAATGCCGGCACTGCCCCCGCAACGGTAGGCGGAGACAGGCGGATCCAGTGCCACTGCGGCGCATCCACGGGATGCCCGCGGGAAGGCGATCCGCCCGGGATGCCCTGCACCCCCTTCGCGAGTCCGGAGACCGGCCTGGAGGAAACCCGACGCCGCGGCGGGCGGCCGAGCGGGACGGGGCCGGCGTGTCCGCCCCCTTCCCCCTGCTCCCTTGCCCGACTGCCGGCGTCGTTTCATCCACGGCGTGCGGGGTCGCGCGCCCGGGGAGACACTGATTGCATCGCACGCCCGCGCTCGAGTCGCTTTTGCGTGCGAACAAGGCGCGGTGACCGCCGTGCAGTCATTCTGCACAAGGGAGCCGCAACGCCGTGCGCGCGCAAAAGCGGCCGAGCCCCTTCGGGGTTGGTGCCTCATGTTCCCCGGTCCTGCGTTGCGCCGCTTGCGGGTAGAACCACTACCCGCTGCACGACGCGCCTTGTCTCGGAAAACAGGAGGTACCAACGCGGGCGTGCGATGCAATCAGTGTCTCCCCAAGGGAGCATCACAACAATGAAAGCTATCCATCTCCGACCGGGGCGGCCTGCCGTGCCGGCCCTGGCTACCCTGTGCCTGGTGACGGCCACGGGCATCGCGCCGGCGCAGGCCGGTTTCGAATTCGGCGACGCGGAGGACGACCTGCAGGTCACCCTGGACCCGCTGATCCTGGGCCGCTACAGCTACGAACATGATCCGGACGACTCCAGCAGCGAATTCGATTTCCGGCGCGCCTGGCTGGACACCTCGGGCACCCTGTTTCACCCCGAACTGAGCTTTCGCCTGCAGCCGGATTTCAGCAACGGCGAGGTGTCCATGCGTGACGTCTGGCTGGAATACGGCCCGGGCGAATCGCTGAGCCTGCGGGCGGGCCAGTTCACCGTGCCTTTCGGCCTGGCGCGGGACATCGGCGGTCCCAACCGCCTGTTCACCGAACTGAGCATCGCCGGCAACCAGTTCGAGATCCCGGCCGGACGCGATACCGGGCTCGCCCTGCTGGGTGGCGCGGGCGACGACCGTGCCTGGGCGGTCGGGATATTCGATGGCCGCGGCCGTCTCGATCAGCGCGACGACCGGCCCTCCACCTCCGGACACCTGTTCAGCGCCCGCGGCGCCTGGGCCCCGGTGGGGTCGGTCCCGCGCGACAACACCACGGTGGGCCGGGCCGTGGAGCGAACCGTAGCCCTGGGCGCCGGCCTGCAGGCCGCCAGCCGCAACCACCTGCGTGACTGGAGCCGCGGGCAGGAAGACACGGTCGACCGGCAGCGCGCCGACTGGGTCACCGCCACCGCCGACGCGGTGGTCAAGTTCGGCCATACCTCGCTGTCGCTAGCGGCCTTCCGCCGCGATGTCTCCCCCGACCGCACCGCGAGCTACCACGACCTGGGGGCCGAACTGGAACTGGCGCAGTCGCTGCCGCTGGAGGGCCTCGAGTTCGCCGCCCGCCACGCGGTACTGCGCCACGACGCCGGCGACGATCTGGACGGGGACGAGCGCTGGCAGCGCGAATGGGGCGCCGGCCTCAACTGGTACCACCGGGGGCAGCGGCAGAAGACCCAGCTCATGTGGCTGGACCGCGACACCGACACCTCGAACTGGCAGCTGCACCTGCAGCACCAGTTCCGCTTCTGAACGAACAGGGAGAATCGCCATGAAACGGATGCCATCCACGCGCCGGCCGCTGACGGCCGGCCTGTCGCTGGTCCTGCTGCTCGCAGCGACCG
This sequence comes from Thioalkalivibrio sp. AKL17, assembly GCF_000377885.1. Lineage (NCBI taxonomy): Bacteria > Pseudomonadati > Pseudomonadota > Gammaproteobacteria > Chromatiales > Ectothiorhodospiraceae > Thioalkalivibrio > Thioalkalivibrio sp. AKL17. The sequence continues at coordinate 383,474 of NZ_KB898766.1, read as the reverse complement.
GTACCGCCGGCGCGGAAGACGAGATCAGCGTGCCGATGCCGGGCCCCTGGGGCGAAGACTACGCGGAGACCCTGGACGACCCGGCCGGTGTGGACGCCACCGAGGCCTTCCAGCGCTTCCGTCAGCAGAACATGCAGGGCACCTCGGCCACCTACCGCAGCATCGAGCAGATCCTGCGCTACGACGCACCGTTCGCCGAACGTCTGCCCGAGCTGGCCGACGAACTCGCGCGCGGGGCCGCCGACATCGACACCTGGTTCGCCCGCGAGACACCGGCGCCCGACGGCGAACCCGGGACCCTGCCCGCGGCCTGGGAGGACCCGGAGTTCGCCGACTACAAGGCGGCGTACCGCGAGGCCACCACTGAACTGCAACGCAAGGTCGAGGCGGCCTCCGACCTGGAGGACGAGGGCTTTCAGCTACGCGCCACCGAGGCCCTGAACGGCGTGCGCCACCAGTGCCTCGCCTGCCACGACAACTTCCGCCGCCGCTGAACTACGCGGGAAAACGCGGAAACCGGGGCCGCCGCCCGGCGGTCCCGGTCCTTGCCTGTGACCGGGGCATCCCCGCCTGCTGACGATCCGGGACGCGCCGCTCAGTCCCCGTCCATGCCGCGGTAACGGCGCACATGCGCCGGGTCGTACAGCGCACTGTCGCGGAAATCCCCCGGGTCCAGCGCCGGGCCCACCAGGATCAGCGCCGAGCGCCGTGTGGTCAGGGCCTGCGCCCGTTCCGCGATATTCCCCAGCGAACCGCGCACCACGGTCTCGTCCGGCCAGCTGGCGCGGAAGACGATCGCCACCGGGCAGTCGCAGCCATAGTGCGGCCGCAGGTCCTCGACCACGGTCTCGATATTGTGCAGCGACAGGTGGATCGCCAGGGTCGCCCCGGTGGCGGCAAAGCTCGCCAGCCGTTCGCGCTCCGGCATGGAGGACGCCCGTCCCGGCGTGCGCGTCAGCACCACCGACTGCGCCACCTCCGGAACCGTCAGTTCCCGCCCCAGGGTGGCGGCGGCGGCGGAGAATGCCGGCACGCCGGGCGTGATGCTGTAATCGATCCCGGCCGCCTCCAGCCGGCGGATCTGCTCGCCCAGCGCGCTGTAGACCGAAAGATCGCCGGAGTGCAGGCGCGCCACGTCCTGGCCCGCCGCGTGGGCGCGTTCGATCTCCTCCATGATCGCGTCCAGCGTCAGCGGCGCGGTGTTGACCACGCGCGCCCCCTCCGGGGCATGCTCCAGCACCGCCTCCGGCACCAGCGAACCGGCGTACAGGCATACCGGGCAGGCCGCGATGCGATCGCGCCCGCGCAAGGTCAGCAGATCGGCCGCACCCGGCCCCGCTCCGACAAAATGAACCGTCATCACCCCTCCTCGAAAAGCTCGTCCGTCCCGTTCACCGTGCGCACCGCGACCGCGCAGCTCGCCCGCGCGGAGAGCCGCCGCGGCAGCAGCAGGCGCGCCCCGTCGCCGGCCACCGCCAGGGCCGCCGCCTCCGCCACCGAACCGACCCCGGCGACGGCACGCGAGCGCGAGGAGTCCGTGGACAGGGCAGCGTCGTGCTCGGCCAGCGCGACCGCCGACGCGAACACCGGCTCCAGCTCCAGGTCGCGCGCGGCCGTCCACAGTACCGGGCTGTCGCCCTTGTGCCCCGGGGCCGCCAGCTGCCGGATCTCGATCGCCTCGCCGCCCCCCGCCCGCAACATGGCGTGCGCCTCGGCGAGCACCTCGCGGACCAGCGCCTCCAGCTCGCCGGCCGTGCAGGCCGAGGCGAAGCCGACGCCGGGGATCACCCGGACACGCGCCCCGCTCGGCGTTTCCCTCAGCTCCGGCGCAGCGACCACAGGGTCACCGGCCGCAGCGGCTGCCAGCCGGCCATGCCGCCCAGCGGCTCCGCGCGACTGACGTTGATCCGCGTGAGCTCGCCGCCGTGGCGCTCGTGCGCCGCCGCCAGCACCGCGTCCCCTTCCACGGTCACGCTGCTGGCGACCAGCCGCCCGCCCGGGCCCAGCTGGTCCATGCAGTGCTCCACCAGCCCCGGCGTGGTCAGCCCGCCGCCGATGAAGATCGCGTCGGGTGGCGGCAGGTCTCCCAGTGCCTCCGGCGCCCGCCCATGGATGGGACGCAGCGCCGGCACCCCCAGCGTGCTCGCGTTGCGCGCGATGCGTTCCAGGCGCTCCGCACGCGGCTCGATGGCCACGGCGGTGTTGGCCGGATCCGCCAGCATCCACTCGATGCCGATGGCACCGGAGCCGGCGCCCACGTCCCACAGCCGCTCGCCGCGACCGGGCGCCAGCAGGGCCAGCGCCACCGCCCGCACCTCGCGCTTGGTAATCTGTCCGTCCTGCTCGAACTGCGCCTCCGGCCGGCCGGCACTGGCCGCCAGCACCTGCGCCGCCGGATCGGCCCGGCACTCCAGCGCCACGGTGTTCAGCGCCTCGATCGCGACCTCCGGCCAGGCCCCGGCGCGCGCGCGGACGACCGCCTCGCGGTCCGCGCCCAGCGACTGCAGTACGGTCAGGGTGGAATCGCCGAAGCCGAGCCCGGTCAGCCAGTGCGCCAGTTCCGCCGGGGTATCCCCGTCGCGGCTCAGGACCAGCAGTCGCGCGCCGTCATGCAGCCAGGGCCGCAGCGCCTCCATCGGCCGGCCGTGCACCGACAGGCAGCGGGTCTGCTGCAGCGGCCAGCCCATGCGCGCGGCGGCCAGGCTGAACGCCGAGGGCGCCGGCCAGACGCAGGTCTGCACGACCGGAAAACGCCGCAACAGGGTCGCGCCCACCCCGAACCAGAAGGGGTCGCCACTGGCGAGCACGCACAGCGGCTGCCCGGCGCGCGCCTCGATCCAGTCCAGTGCGGTCTCCAGCGGCGACGGCCACACCAGGCGCTCCTGCCCCGGCCGCTCCGGCAGCATCTCCAGATGCCTGGCGCCGCCGATCACCGTCGCCGCCGTGTCCAGCGCCATGCGGGCATCCGGGGCCAGCCCGGCGAGCCCTTCCGCGCCCACACCGACGATGTTCAGCCATGGCGCTCGCTCCTCGTTCGTGGCTAGACTGGTCATCCTCATGAGCTCCCGTTCATCCACCGATACCGCCCCCCGGGCAGCGCGCCCGCGGCAGATCCTGCTGCTGGGCGGTACCACCGAGGCCGCGGCGCTGGAACCGCTGCTGGACGGCCACCCGCGGCTGCACGCCACCGTGTCGCTGGCCGGACGCACGCGCAAACCGGCGCCCTCGCGACTGCCGCGGCGCACGGGCGGGTTCGGCGGCGCCGAGGGCCTTGCCGCCTGGCTGCGCGACCACGCCATCGACGCCGTGGTCGACGCCACCCACCCGTTCGCGCGGCAGATGTCGGCCAATGCCGTCGCCGCCACGCGCCACGCCGGCGTACCCCTGGCCCGGCTGACCCGGCCGCCGTGGCAGGCCGGCCCCGGGGATCACTGGCTGCGCGTGTCCGACCTGGAGGCCGCCGCCCGCGCGCTCCCCGGCCTCGGCCGGCGCGTGCTCATCACCACCGGGCGCCAGCACCTGGAGGCCTTCGCGGCCGCACCCGAGCTGGACTACGTGATCCGCACCATCGACCCGCCGGAACCGCCGCCGGCGCTGCCCCGGGTCACCTGGCTGCGGGCCCGCGGCCCGTTCAGCCTGGCCGACGAGCACCGGCTGCTGGAGACCCACGCCATCGACGTGCTGGTCACCAAGGACAGCGGCGGCGCGGCCACCGCCCCCAAGCTGCAGGCCGCGCGCGAACGCGGCATCCCGGTGGTGATGGTGGACCGGCCGCCGGACGCCCCCGGGGTACCCCGCTTCCACGCCCCGCAGGCGGCCCTGGAGTGGCTGGAAGGCCTCGCGCGCGTTCACCGCGACTCCGCCGACTCGACATAGCGCGGGGTGTACACATGGCGCCGGCCGGAGGGGCGTTCCAGCACCCGGGTGGAGGCGGCACCGACGATCACCAGCGTGCTCATGTTGGCCGCCGCCGGATCCACCTCGCCGAGGGTGGCGACCCGCAGCTCCTCCCGCTCGCCGCGGCCCACCGCGGTGGCCAGCACCACCAGGGTGTCCGGGCCCTGGACCTCGCGCACGATGTCCAGCGCCGCACCCAGCTGCCACGGTCGCGCGCGCGAGATCGGGTTGTAGAAGGCCATGGCGAAGTCGGCCTCGGCCGCCAGCCGCACCCGGCGCCGGATCAGCGACCACGGCTTGAGATTGTCCGACAGCGAGATCGCGCAGAAATCGTTGCCCAGCGGCGCCCCCAGCCGCGCCGCGGCCGCCTGCATCGCCGACACCCCGGGCAGCACCTCCACCGCCACCGCATCCCAGCGGCCCGGCGGCGCGCCCTCCAGGGCCTCGAACACCGCCGCGGCCATCGCGAACACCCCGGGATCCCCCCCGGAGACCACCGCCACATCGCGCCCCTCGGCGGCCATGTCCAGCGCATGCGCCGCGCGCGCCAGTTCCTCGCGGTTGTCGGAGGCATGCACGCGGTGATGCGCCCCGGCCACGCGCTCCAGGTACGGCCCGTAGCCCACCAGATCGGTGGCATCGGCGAGCAGCGCGGCCACCTCCGGCGTGATCCATTCGGGGCCCGCCGGCCCGACCCCGACCACGGTCAGACGCCCGCTCATCGCCGTACCCCCTCGCCGTGGATCACGATCAGGGAGAAATACGGCGCCTCCCCGGGCGTCTCCTCGAGCGCCTCGGCCAGCGGCCGCACGCGTTCCTCGTCAAAGCTCGCGCGTTCGATGTACCAGGCGCGCGCGGTCAGCCCCAGGCGCTCCAGCACGCGGCGGATCTTCGGCAGCTGCTTGCCGAGCTTCATGATCACCGCAGCCTGCGCGGGCGCGAGCGCCGCCTCCAGTTCCGCCTCCGGCAGCGTCCCCGGCACGACGCTCAGGGTGTCGTCGCGCATCACCAGCGGCGCCGGCAGTTGCGCCGCCGCGGCGATCGGCGAGATCACCCCGGGCACCACCTCGCTGCGAAAGCGCTCGCGCAGGCGCAGGTGCACGTGCATGAACGAACCGTAGAAATACGGATCGCCCTCGTTGAGCACGCAGACCGAACGGCCGGCCTCCAGATGGGCCGCCAGGCGTTCGGCGCACTGGTCGAAGAACGCCTCGATGCGGCTGCGGTAGCTCTCCTCTTCGTGGGCGATCTCGTTGGTCACCGGATACTCCAGCGCCTCCTCGATCTGCCCGGGACCGATGTGCGCATCCGCGATGCGCCGCGCCTGCCCGGTGGTCCCGCGCTTGCAGAAATACGCCACCACCGGCGCCTCGGCGATGCGCCGCGCGGCGCGGAAGGTCATCAGTTCGGGGTCCCCGGGGCCGGTGCCGACCCCGCAGAGCACCCCGGGTTCGATCGTTCCGGGTTCGACCGTTCCGGGCCCGCTCGTGTCCGCCGCACTCATGCCGGCTCCCTCCCCAGGCCGTTGACCGCCCCGGCAGTGATCGCGCTGCCGCCGCGGCGCCCGGCCACGGTCAGGTATTCCAGCCCGAACGGGTTGTCCGCCAGCGCCTGCTTGCTCTCCACCGCGCCGACGAAGCCCACCGGGATGCCGATCACCGCCGCCGGGCGCGGCGCGCCGTCGCGCAGCATCTCCAGCAGGCGGAACAGCGCGGTGGGGGCATTGCCGATGGCCACCACGGCGCCGGCCAGCTCGGGACGCCACAGCTCCATCGCCGCCGCGCTGCGTGTGTGGTCCAGTTCGCGCGCCAGCTCCGGCACGCGCGCATCGCGCAGGGTGCAGCGCACCGGGTTGTCTGCCGGCAGGCGCGCGCGGGTGATGCCGTGGGCCACCATCTCGCTGTCGCACAGCACCGGGGCCCCGGCCTCCAGCGCCTGCCGGATCGCGCTGCCGGCACCCGGCGAGAAGCGGATGTCCTGCGCCAGATCGGGCATGCCGCAGCTGTGGATCATGCGTTCCACCGCCGCCACCAGATCCGCCGGGAAACGCTCCAGGTCCGCCTCGGCGCGGATGATCGCGAACGACTCCGCATAGATCGCCTTCCCGTCGCGCTCGTAGCGCCAGGCCTCAGTCTCCGTCACGTTCGTCCTCCTCGCACAGCGCCGCGTCCACCGCGGCATTCCAGGCCTCGGGCCCGATCCGTTCCAGCATGGTCTGCAACTCCTCTCCAGCATTGCGTTGACGGGCGAACGCCCGCTCCAGCGCCGCGATCCGGACGCGCGCCTGCGCCGGGGCCAGCCCGCTCCATTCAAGGGCCGCACCGGGCCGCGAGCGCAGCACCACGGCATGGCCGTCCGGCCGCGCGATCCACTCGACCACCCCGCCATCCGTCCGCGGCGGCGCCGCGCAGCGCTTGTCGCAGGCGGATACCTGCAGCCGCACCCCGCTCGCGGCCAGGGTCGGCATGCGCTGCACCAGCGCGGCCGCCTCGCTGCGCGCGGCGATGTGCGCCGAGGCGCAGCCCGGCCGCCCGACACAGGCATCCGCCGCCAGGCGCCGGTCCGCCCGCTCGGTCACCGCGCCCAGTTCCCGCAGCAGGCGCTGCAGCTCCGGGGCGGCCTCCGCGGCCACGCCGGTCGCCAGCAGCGCCCGCCACGGCGTCAGGCGCAGGCCGCCGCCGTGCGGCTCCAGCCACGCGGCCAGCCGCTGCAGCCGGTCGGCGTCGATCACGCCGAACGGGAAGACCGCCCCCACCCACGCCCCGCCGGCCGCCGCGCCGAGCCAGCCCCCGACGCGCACCGGCGTGTCGGCGTTGGCGACCGCCCCCGGCGTCTCCCTCTCCGCGCCCGGCAGGCGCAGCGCCTCGCTCCCGGGCATGCCCACCGCGTCACGCAACCGCCCCGGCGGCGGATCCAGCACGGCGCGCTGCTCGAGGAACGCGCACAGGGTGCGCACCACCGCCGCCGGGGCGTGCTGCGCCGACACCTCGCCGAGCGGGGTCGCCGTGGCCGCGGTGCCTCCGGCCGCCAGGCGGAAACGAGGCCCCGCGCCGGCGAGCGGATCCAGACGCAGATCCGCCGGCACCCCGCGCAGCGAGGCACGCCCGCCACCGTCGACCACCACGCCCACCTTGGCCGGCAGGCCCCGCAGCGCGGGCGCGTCGACGATCGCGGCGCTCACCGCGCGCGCCAGCGCCAGCACATCCACCGCCTCCGGGTCGAGGTCCGGCACCGGCGCCGCCAGCACGTTGCGCCGCGCCTCGCGCTCCGCCTGCGCATCCACCAGACCGGTGGGGGCCAGGGCCGCGCGCGCCGCGTCCAGGTCGCCGGCCGCCACGCCGCGCAGCTGCAGGTTGCCGCGCAGGGTCAGTTCCAGTTCGCCGTTGCCCAGCCGCCGCGCGGTGTCCGCCAGCACCCGCGCCGCGGCCGCCCCCAGCCCCCCGATCGGGTGGCGCAGGCGCAGCAGATAGCCGTCCCCGGTGGCCATCGGCGCCGCCACCCCGGGGCAGGCCCCGCGTACCCGCGGCGGCTGCGGCGCCGCCGGACGGTTCATGAGCGCAGCCTCCGGCTGTGGGCCAGCAGATACCAGGCCCCGCCGGCGACCAGTACACAGGCGGCGGCCAGCACCGCGAAGGTCGTGGTCCAGGCGACCGCGCTGACCCCCAGCAGGCCGTGGCGGAAGCCCTCGATCACGTAATAGAGCGGGTTCAGCTGCGCGATCCCCTGCCAGGGAGCGGCCAGGCGCTCCACCGGATAGAACAGCCCGCCGAGATAGATCAGCGGGGTCAGCACGAAGGTGCTGATCACCGAGGTGTGGTCGAAGCTGCGCGCGTACAGGCCGTTGATCAGGCCCGCCAGCGAGAACAGCACCGCGGTCAGCAGCGCGATCCCCAGCACCGCCCCGGCGTGATGCAGCTGCAGATCGCTGAACGGCAGCGCCACCGCCAGCACCAGCGCCCCGGCCAGCAGCCCGCGCAGTACCCCGGCGGTGGCAAACCCGGCCACCACCAGCCACGCCGGCATCGGCGCCACCAGGATCTCCTCGATGTGGCGCTGCAGGCGCGCGCCGAACAGCGCGAGGCTGCTGTTGCCGTAGGCGTTGGTGACCACCGCCAGCATCACCAGGCCCGGCAGGATGAAGTCGGCATAGGGCACGCCGCCCAGGGTGCCGATCTCGCGCCCCACCAGATGCCCCAGCACCGCGAGAAACAGCACCGCGGTCACCAGCGACGGCAGCAGGTTCTGCACCCAGCCGCGCAGGAAGCGACGCACCTGCTTCACCACCAGCCCGCGCCAGGCGTACCAGTACAAGGCGGCGTTGTGCAGCGGGCTCATGCCGCGCCCTCCCCGCCGCGCTCGCGCAGCAGTTCGAGAAAGCGGGTCTCCAGCCGATTGCCCTTCTCGCGCAGCCCGGCGATACGCACCCCGGCGGCGGTCAGTTCCGCGAACACCGGGTTCAGCTCGGTGCCGCGCGGCACGTCCACCTCCAGGGTGTGCGCATCCACCGGGCGCAGGGTGCCGGCGGACAGCGCGAGTTCCCCGGGCCGCGCCAGCGGCTCGGCCAGTTCCACCACCAGGGTCTGGAAGCGCAGCCCGCGCAGCAGCTCGCCGGTGCCGCCGCGGGCGATGATGCGCCCGCCATCGATGATGGCCAGCTCGCGGCACAGGCGCTCGGCCTCCTCCAGGTAATGCGTGGTCAGCAGGATGGTCACGCCATCCGCATTCAGTTCCTGCAGCAGGGTCCAGAGGTCGTGGCGGGCCTCCAGATCGACGCCGGCGGTGGGTTCGTCCAGCACCAGCAGGCGCGGCTGGTGCACCAGCGCGCGCGCCAGCAGCAGGCGCCGCTTGAAGCCCCCGGACAGCCCCCAGGCGGTCTGCCGGCGGCGGTCGGCCAGCCCCAGACGCTCGCACAGTTCGTCGGTTCGACGGCGCGCCCGGCGCGGCGACAGTCCGTAGTAGGCGCCCTGGGTCTCGATGATCTCGCCTACCGGCTCGAAGCTGTTGAAATTGACCTCCTGCGGCACCAGACCGACCAGACGCCGCGCCGCCACCGGCTCGCGCGCGACATCGTGGCCGAAGATCCGCACCGTGCCGCGCTCCAGGCGCAGCAGCGAGGTCAGCAGCCCGATCAGGGTGGTCTTGCCCGCGCCATTGGGCCCCAGCAGGCCAAAGAACGCCCCCGGCTCGACGTGCAGGCTGACCCCGTCCAGGCCGACCCGGCCACCGCGATAGCGCTTGGCGAGGTCGTCGATGGCGATGGCCGGGGCGCTCATCGCGTCACCTCCGTGGCATGGTCGTGGTCGCCGGCCGTCCCCACCACCCGGCCCTGGCGATCCACCGCGACCACCTCCAGCGTGGTGTCGGGCAGCTGATAGCTGCGCGCCTGTTCCAGGGCCAGCGCCGCGATGCGGTCCCCCAGTGCCACGCCGGCCTCCTGACAGGCGGCGAGGGCCTCGATGCTGGTGTTGCAGCCGCGGATCCGCCGCGCCAGTGCGGCATCCGCCCCGGCGGCCGCGGCGGTGGCGGCGATGAAATCCAGGTCGATCGCGCTGCTGCGGCTGTGGGTATCCGGGTGCCCGGCGGCGAACTTGCCCAGCTTGGCGAAGCCCGCCACCAGCGCGACGCGCGGCAGCGGCTGGCGCCGCAGGTACTTGAGCGCCGCGCCGAAGAAATCGCCCATCTCCACCAGCCCCATCTCGTCCAGCCCGTAGCGCTCGCTCGCGGTGCGTTCGCTGGTGCCGCCGGTGCAGCAGGCGACCTGCGGCAGGCCGTTGGCCCGCGCCACATCGATGGCCTGGTGGATGGAGGCGATGTAGGCGGAACAGGAGAAGGGCCGCACGATGCCGGTGGTGCCGAGGATGGAGATGCCGCCAAGGATGCCGAGGCGCGGATTCATGGTGCGCCGGGCGATGCGTTCGCCGCCATCCACGCCGAGCGTGACCCGGAACCCGCCCGCATGGCCCAGCTCGCGGGCCAGGCGTTCGAGGTGGTCGGTGATCATCCGCCGCGGCACCGGGTTGATCGCCGGTTCCCCCGGCGCCAGCACCAGACCGCTGCGGGTCACCGTGCCCACCCCGGGTCCGGCGACGAAGGTCACCCCCGCGTCCGGCCGCGGCTCCACCCGCGCCCGGATCCGGGCGCCGTGGGTGGCATCGGGATCGTCGCCGGCGTCCTTGATGACCGCCGCCTCGGCACCGCCCGGAACCCGCTCCAGCGCCGCCAGCGCCAGGCTGACCACCCGGCCACGCGGCAGCACCACCTCCTCGCTCGTGGTCGCGCCGCCACCCAGCGCCAGCCGCGCCGCCCCCAGGGCCGCCGCGGTCGCGCTGGTGCCGGTGGTCAGGCCGGTGCGCAGCGGTGCGGTGCCGTCACGGCTCTCCGCGCGCATCGCTCCGGGTTGCGCGCCCGGCTCGGGTACGGGTTCAACCATGGATCCCGTCAACCGCGCCGAGGTCCATCGCGGGCGCCCCGGAACCATCGCCGGTCAGCCGGGCACGTTCGCCCACCACGTCGCCCACGATCAGCAGGCTGGGCGACTCCAGCGCGAGCGCCGCGGTGCGCCCGGGCAGGTCCCCCAGGGTGCCGGCGACCACGCGCTGTCCCGGCCGGGTCCCGTGCTCGACGATGGCGGCGGGCCGCGTGGCCGGGGCGCCGGCGGCGACCAGCCCGGCACAGATCTCCGCCAGCGGGTTCAGCCCCATGTAGATCACCACCGTCTGCCGCGGGGCGGCCAGCGCCTCCCAGTCCAGCTCGGTACTGCCATTGCGCCGGTGCGCGGTCACGAACTGGCAGCGATGGGCATGATCGCGGTGGGTCAGCGGGATGCCGGCGAACGCCGCGCAGCCACCAGCCGCGCTGATGCCGGGGATGACCCGCACCGGGATGCCGGCCGCCGCCAGCGCCGCCGCCTCCTCGCCACCACGGCCGAAGACATACGGGTCCCCGCCCTTCAGTCGCACCACGTAACGCCCCTCGCGGGCGCGCTCGATCATCAGCGCGTTCAGCTCCTCCTGGCGCAGGCTGTGGTTGGAGCGCGCCTTGCCCACATAGCAGCGTTCGGCGCCGGGGTTGGCCATCGCGAGGATCGCCTCGGGGATCAGGCGGTCGTGCAGCAGCACCTCGGCATCGCGCAGCGCCGCGGCCGCGTCCAGCGTCAGCAGCCCGGGATCACCCGGCCCGGCGCCGACCAGATCTACGCGGCCGGCGGCCGGCGTGCTGTCCGCGAATGCCCGGCTCATGACGCAAACAGGGCCGCGGCCGCCTCCGGATTGGAGGGGAACCAGGCGTGCAGATAGGTGGCGGTCAGCCGGCCGTCGCGGTAGACCGCCTCGCCGGTGGAACCGGCGCCGCGGGCACGGGTGCAGTGCGCGAGAGGTTCCACCCCGACCTCGGCCCGGGTGTGGTGGAAGGTGTGGCCGCGCAGCTCGCCCTCCGGCAGCGGCGCGGCCTGCAGCCCGAGGCCCTGCAGCTTGTCCTCCAGACGCGCATGCCCCGGCAGCAGACCGGCCATGGGCGCGGCATGGCCGTCGCGGTCCGCCAGCTCTTCCAGCAGATAGAGGAAGCCGCCGCACTCGGCCAGGATCGGCCGGCCGGCCGCGTGATGCGCGGCCAGGTCCGCCTTCAGGCCGGTGTGGGCCGCCAGTGCCTCCAGGTGCAGCTCGGGATAGCCGCCGGGCAGCCACACCGCATCCACCTCGGGCAGGCGATCGCCGGCCACCGGGGAGAAGAACTCCAGCCGCGCGCCCTGTGCGCGCAGGAACTCGAGGTTGCCCGGATAGGTGAAGGCGAACGCCGCGTCGCGGGCGATGCCGATGCGCAGCCCGTCCAGCCGCGTGGCCCGTTCGGCCCCGGGTTGCGAGTCGGGCTCCGCCCCCGCGTCCGGACCGGGGGCGAACTCCACCGGGGCCGGCAGCTCGGTCACCCCGGCCTCGGCGATCGCCTGCGCGGCGGCCTCCAGACGGGCGTCCAGGTCGGCGACCTCGCCGGCCTGCACCAGCCCGAGGTGGCGGTCGGGCACGCTCAGGGCCTCGTTGCGCTGGATCGCGCCAAAGAAATGCACGCCGTCCGGGGTCGCATCGCGCAGCATGCGCCCGTGTCCCGGGCTGCCGGTGCGGTTGGCGATCACCCCGGCCAGTGGCATCTCCGGGCGGTAGGTCGCCAGCCCGTGCACGATGGCGCCGAAGGTCTGGGCCATGCCGCCGGCATCCACCAGCGCCAGCACCGGCAAGCCGAAGGCCACCGCCAGATCGGCACCCGAAGGGTCGCCGTCGAACAGGCCCATGGAGCCCTCGACCAGGATCAGGTCCGCATCCTGTGCGGCGGCATGCAGCTTCGCCCGGCAGGCCGCCTCGCCCACCATCCACAGATGCAGCGGATCCACCGGATGCCCGGAGGCCTGCTCCAGGATCATCGGATCGAGGAAATCCGGGCCGGTCTTGAACACCCGCACCCGGCGCCCCTGGTTGCGATGGTAACGCGCGATCGCGGCGGTCACCGTGGTCTTGCCCTGCCCCGAGGCCGGCGCCGCCACGAACGCGGCCGGACAGCTCACCGGGGCACTCATGCCGACACCTCCACCTGCAGGCCGGCCGCCTGCCGGGCCCGGCGCCCGTCCGGCCAAAGACCGCGCGCGGTCAGGCCTCGCTCATAGGGGGCTCGGTATCCGGCGGTGCGTCCTCGAAGATGCGCCCGCCTTCCAGTGTCAGGCCGACGCTGCGCAGCTCCACGGCATCCCCCGTGGCATCGCGCCCCGTGGCATCGCACGCTTCGTGCGTGTACAGCACCCAGTGATCCTCCGGGTCCCGCCGGTAGAGCTCCACCGCGCCGCTGGCCGGGTCGATCATCAGGTATTCCTGCAGCGAGGCCAGGGAACGGTAGGCGGCGAACTTCGCCCCGCGGTCGAAGGCCTCGGTCGACGGCGACAGGACCTCCACCACCAGCAGCGGGGCCTGCTTGTACTGCTCGCGCCCCCGGTCCTGCGGATCGCAGGTCACCATCACGTCCGGATAGAAGAAGGCATCGGCCGCTTCCACCCGCAGCTTCATGTCCGCGATGAAGGTCCGGCAGGGTCCGCCGCGCAGGTGTTCGCGCAGGGCTGAAGCCACATTGAGCGAGATCGTCACGTGCCGATCCGAGGCCCCGCCCATCGCAAAGACCTCGCCGGCCACGAACTCGTGCTTCTCCGGCTGTTCGGCCTCCCACGCCAGAAAGGCGTCGGCATCCATCTGTGCGGGTTGCGGGTTGCCCATGCTGGAGTCTCCGGTTCGGGCCGTCATCCCCCTGATAGTAGCGCAGCGCCATGGCTGCCCGCAGCGTCCGCCGTGTCACAGCTCGATCCCCTTCTGCGCCTTGATGCCGGCCTGGAAGGCGTGCTTGACGACCTGCAGTTCGGTCACCGTGTCGGCGGCGTCGATCAGGCCCTGCGGGGCTGCGCGGCCGGTGGTGATCACGTGCTGCATCTCGGGGCGCGCGGTAAGGTCCCGCACCACCTCGTCGACATCCAGATAGCCGTACTTCAGCGCGATGTGCAGCTCGTCCAGCAGCACCAGGTCGATGCCCGGATCGGTCAGCATGTCGCGGGCGTGGGCCCAGGCCTCGCGCGCGGCCTCGCCATCCTTGTCGCGGTCCTGGGTCTCCCAGGTGTAGCCCTCGCCCATCACGTGATACTGCACGTTGTCCTGGCGCTTGAAGAAGGCCTCCTCGCCGGTGGCAAAACGGCCCTTGATGAACTGCACGATGCCCACCTGCATGTCGTGGCCCAGCGCGCGCGCCGCCATGCCGAAGCCGGAGGAGCTCTTGCCCTTGCCGTTGCCGGTCAGCACCAGGAACACACCGCGTTCCTCCTGCGCCTCGGCGATCTTGCGGTCCACCACTTCCTTCTTGCGCGCCATGCGCTCGGCGTGGCGGCGCGCGCGTTCGTCCTGTTCACTCATGGTCCTGTTCCTCGATTCGGTTTGCGGCCATCGGGCGGCCGGCTCGGGTGTGCTCAGTCGCCACCCTCGATCAGCAGCATGCGACCGGTCTCCGGGTCGCGGTAGACCTGCCCCATGGATTCGAAGCCGGAGCCGGCCTCGCCGGCGCCGTCGGGCAGTTCGGGAACCTCCTCGCCGGCCTCGACCTCCACGCCACCGGCTTCCTGCTGTTCCAGCCCGTCGTCGGCGGCCACCAGGGCCACGATCAGGCCGACCGCGAACACCAGCATGATGTCCGCGAGGTTGGCCAGCGGCCCCATGGGTTCCTCGTCCGGCGCGTCGAACCGGCTGGCACGGTAGTGCGGGACCCTCATGCCGCCTCCATGCGTTCCATCGCGCCGTCATACCAGCGCCGGCGCAGGCGGCCGAGCAGGAAGCCGAGGATGCCGATCAGCAGCCCCAGGACCGTAGTGTTGAAGGCCACGGTCACCGCCTGCGCCAGTACGTCGAGTTCGCCCCGGCCCATGGCCGCCAGCCCCGGTCCCAGCGGGATCAGCGTCCCCATCAGCCCCAGCATCGGGCCGATGCGTGCCAGCAGGTCGGCACGGTCGATGCGCCGCCGCGCCAGGAACGCCAGCCGCTCGGCATTGCCGCTGACCTCCAGGCGCCGCACCCCGCCGGTGCGCTCGCCCACGGCCTGTCCCAGCTCCCAGACGGCCACCGCGACCAGCACCAGCAGGCCGATGATCACCGGCTCCAGCAGCCAGCTCACCACCGTGTCCATCATTTGCATCGTGATCGAGAACGACATTCGCGTTACCTCATCAATTTTTGTTCAGCGCTTTCTTAACGGCGCCGGCCGGCGACGATGCCCCCGAGCAGCAGCACGAACAGGGCCCCGGAGACCAGCCAGGGGATCCACGGCATGGCGCGCGCCTCACCCGATTCGCGGCCGTCCTCGACCTCCGCCGCCTCGACCTCGGCCGGCTCCGGGGCCTCCTGCATCTCGCGGGCATCCGGCTGTTCCAGCGGCTGGATCTCGGCCATGCGCGCCGGGTCGGTCTCGGTGGGCTCGCGTTCGATCTGCGCGGCCTCGCGCACGGCCTCGAAGGCCTCGGCCAGTTCCGCGTCGTCCAGGCGTTCGGCGACTTCGTCGAGCACGGGATGATCCGGCCGCGTATGACCGCTGCCGGGCAGGCCGTGCTCGACCACCAGTTCGGCGAAGTCCTCGGACAGCGCCTGCAGGACCTCGGGGTCGGCATCCCAGAACTCGCGGCTCGCGGCCACCAGCAGCGTGGCCTGCATGTGCGTCTTCACGTGCACCTTGTGGCCGTCTTCCAGGAACTCGTCGAGCCCCAGGTCGTGCCGGTCCTGCAGGTAGACGTCGTGCACGTGGTCCCAGGCTTCGGAACCGATCACGTGGGGACTGGTCACCTGCCAGCCCCACAGGTTGTTGACGAAATCGGCGGTGAAGGTCCGCGCCCCGGCATAGCCGTGATCCATCAGCGGCTCGATCCACTGCGGGTTCAGATTCTGCCCGTGCAGCTCGGTCATCAGCGCACGCTGCAGGCTCTCCACGCGCGGGTTGTCGGGGTCGGCATGCTGCAGGATGCGATTGTCCGGCGGGGTTCCGCGGGCGTGTTCCACCGCGGCCGACAGACCGCCCTGGAAGTCGAAACCGTCGTCGTTGTCCAGCAGGCCGTAGAGATGACTGGCCCGGCCCAGATAGGTTCGGCCCACGCCTTCCAGACGCGCATCGAAGGCCTCGTGGGCGGGCTCGCCGCGGGTCCCCGCGCCATAGGCATGCCCCATGCGCCGGGCATAGGCGTCGGCCAGCTCGGCGCGATCCTCCCAGGCCCCGGAGCGGTCGGCCAGACGGTTCACCCCGGCGCCATAGGCCCCCGGCGCGGTGCCGAACACCCGCAGCGCCGCCTGGCGGCCGGCCTCGACCGCCTCCACGCCATCGGATTTCAGCGCCCGGGTATCGACCACCCACTGGCTCGCCACGTCGTTGCGCTCCAGCGGCTCGCGGCCCGGATCCCTCAGGTCCTCGCCCAGGGGTTCCAGGGCCTCGTCCAGCGCCTCGTCCAGATGGGGGTATTCGGCGCGGATGGTCTTCGACGAGCCGTCCAGGGCCAGGCGCGCGGCCTGGTCCAGCCAGACCAGCTGATCCTCGTAGAGGTCGCGGAACAGGCCCGAGGTGGTGAACAGGGCGTCCCGTCGACGTTCACGATCGGCCTCGTCGAGATCCATCAGCTTCAGGCCCTCGACGATCCCGCGGCTGTTCCACTCGGGCTCGACCCCCAGCATGTCGAGTCCGAAGGCCACCATCACGCCTTCGTCGCGCACGGTGTCGGAGGCCCACAGCACCACGGCCTCGCTGCCTTCGGCCTCGGGGTCGCCCTGCTCGCGGGCATCGGCCGCCAGGTCCTGGCCCAGGCTCCAGGCGATGCGGGTGGGCACCAGATCGGAGGACAGGGCGTGGAAATTGCGCCCGGTGGGCAGGACATCCGGGGTGCGCACCGGATCGTTGCCGCGGCTCGGCGGCACGAAACGGCCCTCGAGCCCCGCCAGCAGGTTCGCTCCCTCATTGGCGGGCGAACCCTCCAGGGCCTCGCGCATCGCCGCGTCCGGCTCCGCGTCGCCGGCCATGGAGTCGAGCATGGTGTCCACGGCCTCGCCATCCCAGTCGCGGGCCAGCACATGCAGCCCGAGGGGCATGTGCTCCTCCTGCATGTCGGTCACCCAGTGACCGATGTCGTGGACCATCAACTCCTCGTCGAGGTCCGCCAGACCACCCTCGTGAGCCGGATCATGGTCATGTCCGTGGTCATGATCGTGCCCGTGGTCGTGGTTATGCCCGTGATCGTGGTCATGCCCGTGATCGTGGTCATGCCCGTGATCGTGGTCATGCCCGTGATCGTGGTCATGGCCGTGGTCGTGGTCATGCCCGTGATCATGGTCATGGCCGTGGTCATGGTCATGGCCGTGGTCGTGGTCATGCCCGTGGTCGTGGTCATGCCCGTGGTCGTGGTCATGCCCGTGGTCGTGGTCATGCCCGTGGTCGTGGTCATGCCCGTGATCATGGTCATGGCCATGGTCATGGTCATGGCCGTGGTCGTCACCACCATCATGCGCATGATCGTGATCATGGCTGTGGTCGTGGGCATCCATCGCCTCCTCGATGGTCTCGCTCAGACCAAGCTCCTCGATGCGGGCCAGCAGCGTCTCCGCGGCCCGGGCCTGAGTCGGCGAATTCGGATCGGTGCTCGCCTCATAGCTTTCGACCAGCTGGCGCAGTTCCAGCAGGTCGTCGTAGAGCTCGGTGGTCGCCAGCGCCGGCGTCAGATGGCTGATGATCACGCCCTGGGCGCGACGCTTGGCCTGGATGCCCTCGCCCACGCCATCGACGATGTAGGGATACAGCACCGGCAACGGGCCGCCGAGGAGTTCCGGATAGTCGTCCGGGGCCAGCCCGGCGCGGCGCCGCGGCAGGAATTCGCGGGTGGAGTGGCGCCCCATGTAGACCAGCGCATCCGCCTCGAAATGGTCGCGCAGCCAGTGGTAGAAGCCCACGTACTGATGGGTGGGCGGGAACGTGGTGTTGGCGTGCAGCAGGCGCTCGCTGACTTCCCAGCCCCGCGGCGGCTGTGGGCCGATGAACACGTTGCCGTATTCGATCCCGGGGAAATGCATCGCCCCGTCGTGGGTCATGGCCTCGCCCGGGGGTTCGCCCCAGCCGCTCAGGCCCGGGATGCCGGTGCGCGTGAGGGCGTCGCGCAGGGATTCCGCCTGCGCCAGGTCGCCGCCGCCGTCCAGCAGCGCCTCCCACTCGCGCTCCAGCTGGTCGATCAGTGACTGCGCACGCTGCTGCGCGTCATGCGAGTAGTTCTGCACCATGTGGCGCAGATCGCCGATGCCGTTCTCCAGCGCGCGCTCGGCGGCGTCGGTCGCGCCCAGTTCGCGGGCCTTGAGCAGCCGCTCGTGCAGATAGCCCACCGGACCGTGCACCAGTTCGGCCTGTACGGTCTCCGGCAGGGTCTCGAAGTAGGAACGATAAGTCTCCGCATCCAGGCTGGCCACGCGGTCGGCGATGTCGGCGGCCGCGTCGGCATGCTCGGGCAGGTTGACGCCGCGGTCCTGGATATCGTCCAGCAGGGCCTCGGCATCTTCCGGGTGATCCCCGGTGTCGTAGCCCGCGTCGCGCAGCAGATCCAGGGTCTCCAGCAGCGACTCGGGGACATCCAGCTTGTCGGCGCCGATGTTGTGGCGCCCCGGCGGATGGTTGTAGTAGACGATGGCCACGCGCTTGTCGGCATTGGAGCGCTCGCGCAGGCGCTGCCAGCGGGCCATGCGTTCGGCCACCGCGTCGACCCGTTCGCGGATCGGCTCGGAGAGCATCAGGCGCACGCCGGTGCGGTCGTCGATCTCGGGCTCGCCGGCGGCGGCCAGCACCGTGGGCTGGCTCACGCCCTGCAGTTCGGGCATGGCCACCTGGTAGTGAATGCTGTCCCAGGGGATGCCGTCATGCGCGACCCGCCATTCATCCTCGCTCCGCGAGGCCAGGCGCAGGCCCTTGACCACCGGCACGTCCAGCTCGCCCAGCGCCCGGGCAACCGCCTCGCGGTTACCGCCGCCCCCGATCACGAAGTCCTGCAGGGAGACGATGCCGGCGAGATCGGCGGGTGCCGCCGACTGCGCCAGGTCCTCCACCGCCTGCCGGCTGGCGCCGCCCCAGCGCGCCAGCACGCCGAAGCACTGCAGATCGCGCGATTCCAGCGCGTCGCAGGCGGCATCCAGCAGTGCACGGTCGCCCGGCCGGTCGCCGGTGTCCAGGTCCAGCAGGGCGACCGCCGGGCGTTCATCCAGATCCATTGCGGCGGCGTCATCCACCGCGCGGCCGTCGTGGTAGAAACGGATGGTCTCGCGCGGATCCGGCTGCGGCACGTCGATGTCGTGGCCGGCCTCGGCGGCCAGCCAGCGCATCAGACCCTCCATGCTCTCCGGCGTACGCCCCTGATAATACGCCCGGCCGGTGAGCCAGCCGGCCTGCTCGGGGAACGCCTGCCGCTGCTCCCGCAGGTGTTCGCGCGGATCCTCGTCGGCATCCGGGTTCTCCGCCAGCTCGGTCCGTTCGTCGTCTTCCAGACCGGCCAGCGGCTGCTCGCCATCCAGGCGCGACAGAGCCGTCAGCTGCCGGTCGCTGTTGATCGCCAGCAGCGGGACTTCGGCATCCGGACCGCGCTCGCGCAGCAGCCGCGTCAGGCGGCCGACCTCGTCGCCCAGCACCGCCGCCACCAGCACGGCGTCCGCGTCCTCCCACAACGCGGTGACCTCGGAGTCATCCTTGTCGGCCAGCTGCTCCGGAGTGCGCAGGCGCACGTCGGATTCGGGGAAGGCCTCGAGGAAACGATGCGCCCCGGCCGTGACCTCGGCGGCGGAGCGATCCGAGACGATACCGAGGATATGCGGGGCCGGTTCCGTGTCCGCCGCCGGAACCCCCGGCAGCAGCAGCGCCAGCAACAGGGGGTAGCGTTTTTTCCATGTACTCATCATTCAACACCCGGATACGTGCACACACAGCCGCCGGGACACTCGAGGCGTCCCGACGGAGCGTGAAGAAAAGGAGATCGGCCGCGGGTCGCGTCAGCGTCGCGGCACTGTTGTCGATCGGGGCCTTCGCGGATCCGCCGTCACGGCGCGGCG
Source organism: Thioalkalivibrio sp. AKL17 (assembly GCF_000377885.1). Taxonomy (NCBI): domain Bacteria; kingdom Pseudomonadati; phylum Pseudomonadota; class Gammaproteobacteria; order Chromatiales; family Ectothiorhodospiraceae; genus Thioalkalivibrio; species Thioalkalivibrio sp. AKL17. Next base: position 363,960 of record NZ_KB898766.1, on the reverse strand, counting down.
GGCAGATTCAGCCGCCGGAGGCCTCGCGCCGAGCGGCGGGCTGCCACAGGACCTCGGAACCGTTTTCGTGGCGCGCCAGCACCCGGCACAGCACGAACAGCAGATCCGACAGGCGGTTGAGGTAGGCCAGCGAGCTGGGCCGCAGCGCCTCGTGGTGATTGACCGCGACCAGCCGCCGCTCGGCGCGGCGGCAGACAGTGCGGGCAATGTGACAATCCGCGGTGGCCGGGCCGCCCCCCGGGAGGATGAACTCCTCCAGCGGCGGCAGCTCGTCATTGAAGCCCTCGAGCTCGACATCGAGGCGCTCCACCGACGCCTCCGGCAGCGCCTGATGCCCCGGCACCGCCAGCTCCGCGCCCAGGTCGAACAGCTCATGCTGGATCAGCGACAGCGAACGCCGTACGTCCTCGGGCAGCTCGTGCACCAGCACCCGCCCGATGACGCTGTTCAGCTCGTCCACGTCACCAAAGGCCTCGACGCGATGCGAGTCCTTGTCCACGCGCGAACCGTCACCCAGGCCGGTACGCCCCTCATCACCCGTGCGGGTCGCGATCTTCGACAGTCGATTGCCCATGACCTTACCTCTGCTGCTGATAACGCAGTTTCACGAACGCGGCGCGGCCGGGGTTGTTGTAATCGGCATCGTTGAACGAGTCACGCGCGACCACGTAGTCGCGATCGAAAAGATTCGACAGCGAAGCCTCGATACTCCATTCCGGATCAAATCGATAGGCCGCACGCAGATTCATGGTGCCGTAGCCCGAGAGCCGCTCGTCATTGTCAGCATCGTTGTAGCTGCGGCTGCGGGCAAGGAGCGTACCGCCCACGGAGAAATCACCGATCCGGCGGTCCAGGTCGAAACGGGCTGACGCCGGCGGACGGCGACGCAGTTCATTGCCGGTGTCACGATTTTCCGTATCCAGCAGGGTCAGGGAGACCCGGGCATTCCACGGCCCAAGGTCATGCCCGCCTTCCAGTTCGAGACCCCGGATCCGCGCTTCGTCCACATTCACCGGCAGGAACTGGCCGCCGACCAGCCGGTTGTCGATCAATTCATCCACGCGTGTTTCGAACACCGCCACATCCACGTAGGCGAGGCTGGCCGAATACCGGGCACCCAGCTCCGCGGTACGGGATTCCTCGGGCTCAAGATCGGGGTTGCCGAATCCGGGGAAGTAGAGCTCATTGAAGGTGGGTGCCTTGAACGCGGTGCCGTAGCTGGCGCGCAGCCGCAGGGCGTCGGTTGCCTGCATGCCCCAGGCGACCTGGCCGGTGGTCTTGTCACCGAACTGCTCGTTGTCGTCGTAGCGCAGCGAGCCTTCCAGATCGTGGTTACCGAGTTCGGTGCGCACGACCGAATAGACACCCACGTTATAACGTGAGTCTTCGTCGTAGTCGGCGGTACTGTCGACACGGTCCTCGTAGGCATCCACGCCGGCGATCAGGTCGGTGCGTTCACCCAGGCGGACATCGTTGCGCCAGGTCAGCTGATCCCGCTTCGTATCGAATCTCGAAGAGAAAAATCCGCCCGCGAAATTGTCGTTTTCGTCCCGACTATGGGCCACTGCAAGCTCGGTATCCCAGCGATCAAGAACGGGCAACCGGAGACCGGCCTGCATCGCCGCATGGACGAAATCGGTTTCATCCTCGAAACCATCGAACTCGGTATTGCCTTCGGAATAGAGGACATTGCCGAAAAGTTCGATCCCGTTGTCGAGGCGGTGGGCAACCTTGCCGGCCAGCGAGGTGTTGTCATAGCCATCCGGATCGTCGTCACCCACGTCGTCCTGCACGTCGATGCCCTCGGTATCGAACATGCTGACGGACAGGCTGTAATCGGTGCGCCCGGTGCCGCCGGCCACGCCGAGCCCGGCCTCCCAGGTGCTGAAGCTGCCGGCGCCAAGGAAGGCATTGACCCGCGGCGGCCCTTCGCGGCCCGCGCGGCTGAAGACCTGGGTCACGCCGCCGATGGCATCGGAGCCGTAGATGGAGGTGCGCGGCCCGCGCACGATCTCCACGCGATCGATCTCCTCGGGCGGCAGGAACTGCCAGCTGGCACCGCCGCTGGTGGCCGAGCCCATGCGCACGCCGTCGATCAGCATCAGGTGGTGATCGGAGTTCGTTCCCCGAAGGAAGACACTGGACGTCTTGCCGAACGGGCCATTACCCGCCACCGAGACCCCAGCGCGTCCCTCCACCAGATCGGTGAACTGGCGCGGCTGCAGGCGTTCGATCTCTTCGCGGTCGATGACCGTCACCGAGGCCAGGGCCTCGTCCACGGTATGGCTGAGACGGGTCGCAGTGACCTGAACGGGTTCCAGGGTCGCGGAGTCGGAGTCGGTGCCCGGCGCCTCGTCGGCCACGGCCGGGGACACGGCTGCAACGATGGCTGCGGAAAGGATGCTGCGTTTCATGTCTTCGGATCTCCCGGCGAGCCGCCCGCACGCCGCTGGTTCACGGGGATCGCGCCGGCGCGAGGGATGAAGACGAGGAACGCATTCCCGGCGGGAAACGGGTACGGGGACCCGTGGCGGGAACGGTCATCCGTCTCGCACGCCCTCCGCGTGCCGCACGACCATTCCCCGGCCGGTCTCCGGGCTGACGAGCGGGACATTCCCGGCGGGCGGCGCCTTCCCGTGTCCATGACACAGTGGCATTCGGCCGCCAGCCTCGAGGATCCACTGCCGAAGGACTCCGGAATGGATCCGCGCTCGATCACCGTTGCGGGGGCAGCGCCGGACTCGCGCGTGAGCGCTCACCGGACTTCCCGTTTAACCCGGCGGCGAAACCGCCAGGGCACCGAGGAACGGGACGCAGGGTACATGAGGGCCCCCTGATTTTCCACCCGCGCTCTCCGGCCGACCGCGCGGCATTCAGTTCTGCCGCGCCTCCTCGGCCTGGCGATAGCGGGCGCCACGACGCAGCAGGCGGCCCCATTCCTTGTCCTGGAGCATGGCGTCGAACTCGGGCGAGCGCTCGGCCCGCAGGGCCACGGGATGGTGGGATTCATCTCCGGTGTTCTGCGCCAGCATCGCCAGTCGCTCCGGGTTGGCCCCGTACTGACGCTGGAGGAATTCGCGCAGGCCCTCGGTCAGCGGGAGGTGATAGACCCGGGTCAGGCGCAGGGCCAGCCACTCGGCCGTCCGGCCGAGGTCCTGGCGCACCATGCGCACCATGGCCGATCCCAGCCCGGCCTTGGCGTCGGCACTCATGCCCACATACAGGCCGCCAAGATAGGCCGCCGGACTGGAATAGATCGCACGCTGGATACTCGGGTTGGTCAGATCCACCAGCGGGTCCAGCAACAGCGCCAGCTGGATCCCGATGCGCTTGGCGGTCTCGTTGTCGAGCGGTTTCTTGCCGAAATAGATGAAATCACCCTCGCGCCGGATCTGCAGCTCCTCGAGGTATTCGCACAGCCCGTCGGCCAGCCGGATCTTCTGGTTGTCATCCAGCTCGATCAGCTCCTCGGACACGCGGATGCGCCGCGCCGAACGCATTTCCCAGCGCCGCCCCCCCTTGCGGTCGCGTTCGCGGCGGCGCAGGGCTCCCCAGCGCTCCGCCGCGTCGCCATAGCGGCTCTGCGCCTGCATCAACCGGTTGCGCGCCTCGCGCAGCTCGTCCACCTGCGCCATCGCGACCCCCAGGATACGGCCGTCCGCGGTGCGGACGTCCGGTTCGGCCGCCAGCATGGCATGCAGGCCTGCCAGCACCTGCTGGCCCAGCACCGGCAGCGGTTCGCGCAGATGCTGCTGGGTGATGCCGCTGGTCTCGCTGTGTGCCAGCAACATGGCCAGCGAACGCAGACGACTGATGACCCCGGCCTGAGCCACGCGGAAGCGATTGCCCTGGTATTCCAGTCGATCCAGGGCCCGCCCCAACTGCCACGACCCGGACCATTCGAAGGTCAGGCGCTTGATCTGACGCCCGTTCATCAACTCGAAGGCCAGCACAAAGATCGCCTGCACGTCGTCCAGGCTGCAGCGGGACAGATCGTCGGCATCCGCCGCCGAGAACAGGCGCTCGAGGAACTGGTCGATGCGACGCACTCCCTCCTCGCGGGTGGGCGCAACCCCCTGCAGCCGGTCGCGCAGCAATTCCGCCAGCTCCGAATCCTCCGCATGCAGGCGCTCCAGCGCGGCCATGCGGGCATCGGCGGTGGCCTCCACCAGGTCCGCTACCCGCGCATGCAGCCCCAGGCGCCGGTAGATCTCGATCTGCTCGGCGGTGGAGGCCAGCGTCGGGTCGCCAGTCATCTCGCGCACCGCGACCGCCACCGCTTCCGGCGATACCTCGACCTCGTGCAGCAGCACCGCCGCCGACTGCCGCCGCCGCATGTCCGGCGTCATCTCGCCCATGGCCAGGTCGCGGGTCGCGAACAGCAGATCCGGCAGCAAATCGATCGTGTTGCGCAGCTGGACCTGCGAGCGCTCCTGCCGCCTTCCCCGCGTGGCATCGGCGACGAAGCGGGCGATCAGGCCGATCACCCCGAACAGCAGGGTATAGACCGCGAAGAAGACGAAATTCTGGGTGGGAGCCGCATGGCCGAACCCGAGGAAGTAGCCGCCCTGCATCGCGAGGAAGGTCACGGGGCCGGCCGCCCACAAAAGCTGCAGCAGGTTCAGCGACCACGGGACCTTGCGGGCACTGGTCGCCACCTCGGTGATGCGGCTGCGTCCCGCAGCCTCGATCAGGACCTGGTCCTGAGTCGACTCCTGCGGTTCCGGGGCGCCCGGGGCCTCGGATTTGCGTTGACGAAAAAGGCGGAACACCCCTACTCCCCGAACACCGGAAACCCCGGTCAGTGTAAAGCGCGCAAGCCCTGCGCGTCGCCGTCAGCGACGACGGGAATCCACACTGGACCCGTGCCGGAGCCCGGGGTTCACCGCGCGGAAGAAATCAGCTCGTCCGCCGGCGGCACCGAACGCATCCCGGGGTCTTCCCGCCCGCAGAGATAGTCGCGGGTGAGCGGAACGGCATCCTGCCGGCGCGCCATCTGGATATGGAACACCACCTGCTTCCACCAGCGGAAGGTGCCCTCGCAGCTCGCCAGATAGAACTCCCACATGCGGCAGAAGCGCTCGTCGAAACTGGCCGCCGCGTCTTCACGGACTGCCTGAAAGCGCCGGTACCATTCGGCCAGGGTTTCGGCATAGTGCAGCCGCCAGAATTCGATGTCGGTGGTGTACAGCGGCGTGGGCTCCAGCGCTTCCATCACCTCGGACAGGGCGGGGGTGTAACCGCCGGGGAAGATGTATTTCTTCAGCCAGGGGTTGGCCGTGGCCGGCGGCTCCTGGCGACCGATGGTGTGGAGCACCGCGATCCCCTCTGGCTTGAGCAGCTCGTTGACCCGGTGGAAAAAGGTGCCGTAGTTCGGCTGCCCCACGTGTTCGAACATGCCGACACTGACGATCCGGTCGTACTGATCCTCGTGCTCGCGGTAATCCTGATAGAGAAACCGCACTTTATGCTCCAGACCCCGGCGCTTCGCCTCGTCCTGCGCTACCCGCAGCTGCTCGCGCGACAGGGTGATGCCGTCGACCCGAACATCCGCGTGCTCGGCCAGATACATCGCCAGCCCGCCCCAGCCGCAGCCAATGTCCAGCACGCGCATGCCGGGCTCCAGGCACAGTTTCCGGCGCAGGACCTCGCACTTCGCCTGCTGCGCCTCCTCCAGGGTCATCCCCGGCTCGGCGAAATAGGCGCAGCTGTAGAACATCCCCTCGTCGAGGAAGCGCCGGAACAACCATTCGTCCACGTCGTAATGGTGAGAGATATTCTTGTAGCTGCGCGCCACACGATTGCCCTGCTCCATCAGCCCGCGCAGCGTGCGTGTGAGAAAGCCGACCCGTTTCTGGAACATCGGCGCAAAATTGCGCATGGTCATATCAAGAAAGGCCCGCAGCCCCTCCGGCCCAGGCGACCACAGCCCGTCCATGTAGGTCTCGCCCAGCTCGAAGCCGGGATCCCGCGCGATGCGCTTCAGGGCGCTGGCATCATGCAGCCGCATGACCACTTCCGGCTCGCCGCTGCCAAAACGCTGCTCGGTGCCATCCGGGCGACGCAGGGTCAGCGTCCCGTGGCGAACATGCTGTTCCAGCATCCGTTCAATCATTACTGAGTGCCCTCGATTCCCTGAAATCCGGCACGATTCCGTGTCCGGCTATTTTTATACTGAGTCTAACTCTCACCTCCGAGCCCGTCCAGTGGAGCCGGTCCGCACATCATCCGTTGTACCAACGCATCAAGCGTAGTGCATCCGGGGAACACCGCCACCGCGAACGCCGGCGTAAAAACCCGCAGCGTCTTCCCACATTGCGGCAAACGGGCTACCCTCCGGCCATGACCTTGCGCCCGACTCAAGCCTGCGATCAGTGCACCCTGCGCCAGTTGTGCCTGCCCATGGGGTTGCCCGACACCGAGCTATGGCAGCTCGACGAGATCGTGCAGCAGCGCCGGCCGATCGAGAAAGGCAGCACGCTGTTCTCCATGGGGTCGCCGTTTGAATATCTGTACGCCGTGCGCACCGGCACGATGAAGACGGTACTGATGGGAGACGACGGGACCGAACAGATCACCGGCTTTGCACTGGCCGGCGAGCTCCTGGGGCTGGACGCCATTCACCAGGGGTCCCACCCGGTCACCGCCATCGCGCTGGAGTCCACCAGTGTCTGTGCGGTCCCGTGGTCGCTGGTGGATGAGCTGTCCGGCCGCCTGCCCACGTTCCGGCAGCACCTGATGGGGGTGATGAGCCGCGGCCTGGCCAGCGAGGAAAACCTGCACGCCCTGCTCGGCCAGCGCAGCGCGGAACAGCGCCTGGCCACCTTTCTGCTCTCGCTGTCCCAGCGCCACCAGGCACGCGGGCTTGCGGCCGACCGCTTCATCCTGCCGATGTCGCGCGCGGACATCGCCAACCACCTGGGCCTGACCCAGGAAACCATCAGCCGGCTGTTCACGCAGATGCGGCGCCAGGGTCTGATCGAGCTGCACACCCGCGACCTGCACATCCCCGACCTGGATGCCCTGCGGACCACGGCCGGCGTCAGCACATCCGCCGCCAGCAGTGCCTGACACCCGGGCGACCGGGGATTTCTGGTCGTTCGCCGAGACCGCCTGGAACGATCCGGCGCTGCACGAGCGGCTGATGGCCTGGCAGGATCACCATGGGGCTGACGTGATTCGGGTGCTGTTCGCCGCCTGGCACCCCGGTCCACTGGCCGCCGACGATCTCGATCGGCTGCACGCCCGGGCACGCGACTGGAGTACCCGCACCACCCTCCGGATCCGGGCCCTGCGCCGACGCCTGCACACCCCCGAACGGCATGCCCTGTACCGCGCCCTGCTGGAGCTGGAATTGCGCGCGGAGCACCTGGGGGCGCTGCACCTGCTGCGGGAATGCCCGCCTCCGGCCGCCACTGCGGACCCGTACCTGCGCCCGTGCGCGGCCACCATCGAGGAGCGCCTCGCCCGCCTCGAGCCCGGGCTCCCGCCGGCCGAGCGCTCCGCAGGGGCCGCCGAACTCGCCTCGGCCTCGGTCCCGGGCCTCCCCTGAGCCGCCGCGCCGGCAAAACACCGACCACACCCGGACCGCCCCTGCACGCAGCCCCCGGTTCCGGCTATCCTGACAGGTTCCACTCAGCCAGACGGCAACCGAACATGTCCGACGCAATGCGCGACCAGCTCCTCAAGACCGGCCTGGTCGACGAAAAGCAGGTCAAGAAGGCCCGCAGCGAACAGCACAAGGGCAAGAAAAAGGCCAAAAAGCCGAAGAAGGCGGCGCCACCCGCGGCCGAGCCCACGGCCGCCGAACAGCGTCAGGCGGAACAGGCCGAACGCTCGCGGCGCAAGAACGAGGAACGCCAGGCCCGCGCCGCGCGCAAGGCCCTAACCGCCCAGCTGCGCGAGCTGGTCAGTTCCAACCTGTATCCGGTGCCCGCCGGCGAGGACGCCGAGGACTATCACTTCCAGCAGGGCGGGCGGATCCGCAGCCTGCCGGTCACGCCGGCCCTGCGGCGCCAGCTGGCCGACGGACGCGCCGCGATCGCCGGCCTGGACCACCGACCGGAGGCCGGTTTTCGCCTGGTGCCCCGCGAGTCCGCGGATCGCATCCGCGAGCGCGACCCGCAGTGGCCGCTGGTCATCCCCGCCGAGGAGGCCGCGGACAGCGAACCGGCCGCCGACGACCCGTATGCGGATTACGTGGTGCCCGACGACCTGATGTGGTGACGCCCGGCGGCGTCAGTCGTCGTCGGTGCGCTTGACGTCGGCGGCCGGCATGCCCCGCTGCTGCGGGCGCCGCACGCCCTCGTTATCCGTTGGCTGCGGCTCCATCTGGCGATCGCCGAGGGCCTGAGGCGGACCGTCCTCCGCCTGCGGTTCGCCGTCGCAACCGGCCAGCCACAGGCCGGCGGCCAGCAGCAGGGCCGGACTTATCTTCCGGATGTTCATGTCTTTCCAATCTCCTCCGAAGGCTTCGCCATCAGCGTGCCGGCGCAAGGGCGCGGCGCCAAGAACTCGGGTCGCAACCGGGGGCACGTCCGTTACGGGGTCACCCGGGTCCCGGCGGTACCGGCGAGGATGGCCGCGGCCGACCCCAGCGCCCCGATGCCCGCCATGCGGCCGCCCGCGGCCACCCGCCGCGCCGCATCCAGCTTGGGCCCCATGGACCCCGGCGGCCATTCGGCCGGATCAATGTCGCTGGCCTTCAGGCGGTCCAGCCGCCGGGCCCGGTCCGTGCCCCAGTCGGCATAGACCGCATCGACATCGGTGAGCATCAGCAGGGCATCGGCCTCCACCTCGGCGGTCAGCAGGGCCGCCGCAAGATCCTTGTCCACCACCGCCTCCACACCCGAGAGCCGGCCGTCGGCATCGCGCGCCACCGGCACCCCGCCGCCGCCGGCACACACCACCAGCGTCCCGCTGGCCGCCAGGGTCCGGATCGCGGGCACCCCCAGCAACGCGCGCGGCTCGGGCGAGCCCACCACCCGCCGCCAGGCCTTGCCGTCGCGGGCGATGCGCCAGTCACGCTCCTGTGCCAGGCGCCGCGCGGCCTCCTCGGCGTAGGTCGGTCCGATGAACTTGCTCGGCTCGTCGAAGGCCGGGTCCCGCGGGTCGACCTCGGTCTGCGTCAGCAGGCTTGCCACGCGATCATGTCCCAGTGCGTTGTGCAGCTCCTGCGCGAGGATGTAGCCGATCATCCCGTGGCTCTCCGCACCCACCACGTCCAGCGGCCAGGCGATGCGGTCGCATTCCGCCTGGTTCGCCAGCAGCCCCACCTGCGGGCCGTTGCCGTGGGTCACGATCACCTCGTGCTCCGCCGCCAGGCCGGCGATGGCCGCAGCTGCGCGCCGCGCGTTGTGCCGCTGATTCGCGGCCGAGGGCGTCTCCCCCCGCTGCAGCAGGGCGTTGCCTCCCAGAGCGACAACGATGCGCATGCCTCTACCTCCCGTCAGCCGTCCGTGAGCATGAATGCCTGCTGCCAGACCTGCTCGATCCGTTCGAGTTCATGATCCTCGATCTCGCCGAACTGACCGCGCTTGTTCCGTGACAGCCGGCCCTCGTTCTGGTGGAGAAGACGCAGCAGCAGATCCAGACGCCGATCCGGCAGATCCACGATCTCGCGGACGGCGCGGCGTGCGGCATCATGACCACGAAGGAAACGCAGTTCTTCCACCAGATCTTCCCGGACGGTGCGGGCCACCGTTTCCGCGAGGTATTCGGTCTGGGCCGTCAGATCGGGATACCGATAGTAACTGGCCACTTCTTCCGGATTCCGCAGCTCCAGCCGTCCTTCGGGATCCAGACGGTAATCGACCCGCTCCTCCATCAGCGGCCGCGAGTAACGTTCCAGCACCGCGTCGTATTCGGTAATTCGACGCAGCATGGTGGCCGATACCGGAAGCATGAGGTCGCCTTCCACGAATCCGTCGCGATGCAGCAGATCGTGGATCAGGAAACGATGGAGCCGCCCGTTACCGTCTTCGAACGGGTGAATGAAGACAAAGCCGAACCCCACGGCGGCGGCACGAACCAGCGGCGAAAGTCCGCGACTCCGCGTAGCCACCGTCGCCAGGCCTTCCATCATCGAGGCCAGCCATCCGGGCGGGGGGCATACGTAGTGCACACGCTGCGTGAAATCCGGCCGCTGCTCGCCCACGTAATTCTGGACAGAGCGAAAACCGCTTTCCGCATAGCGCGGGTCCACCACCAGATTCTGGCGCCGTGTCAGGCCGGCCTCGTCCAGCAGCTCCGCGAGCGGGACCCGCCCTGCTTCACGCAGCAATGCCACGAAGCGCTCGAGACGCCCGGAGACCGGTTCCGGCTCATGTTCGATCCCGTAGGTCGAGCGCGTTTCCTTGAGGTAGAGATAGTCGTTGGCCCGGGCAAACAGTTCCGGTGGAAATGCCCCGACCAGCCCGGACAGCTCCTCGGTCAGCGGCTGGGCCAGGGCCTCTCTCAAGCGCTGCGTCCGACGAATGACCGGACAGAAACCGCCATCCCCCAGAAGGTTGTCCCGGACCCGCCAGCGCCGATCGAATTCCGGTTCCGGCGCAGTCAGATAATGGTCGGGGTTCAGTGCGTCCACGTAGTTGCCGCCCGCTGTCCGCGAGACCGCGAGGCGCTCCCCGGTCAGGCGTTCGTAGAAGAACCCCATCAGCCGCCGATAACGCCCGGTGGGTTTTTCGCTTACCGCCGCCTCGATCGGTGCGGGGCCACAGGCACGGAACAGGTCCGCCAGAACCGCCAGATTCACGCCCTCGTGCTTCAGCGCGAATTCAAGCTGGTTCGCGAGCGCGTCACCGGCTGCGTACTGCGGCGGGTACTCATACTGGACCGTCCCGTCCTCCTGCCATGTCTCACGCAGGCGCGTGCCCAGACTCGAAGACACGGGCAGGGACGCGGACGGCAGTCCGAACGCACGAATCAGCCACCGATAACCCAATGGGCTCATACGCCGAATCCTGGATATTCAATGGCCCCAGATTGCAACAAAATCGATTCAGGCGAAACATTTTTGTTACAAAAAAGAGAAAGCGCGACAAAACGATTACGCAGCCACCGGTTGATCAGGGGCGCTCGGTGTAATCCTCGTGCAGCCAGTCGCGCAGGTCCTCGAACCCGGGGATGTCCTTGTCCCCGGTGGCCGGTGGCAGCTCGAAGCCGTCGTGGAAGCCGCGAGCCCGGAACGGCTCCAGCAGGTCCGGGTCCCCGGAGATCACGTGCACCGGCACCGCCCACGAGGGGTCCGGGCCGGTGACCAGGGCCGCGGGCTGGTGGTCGCCCGGCATCAGGAACAGGGTATCCTCGTCCACGTGGTCGCGCGCCCAGTGGCCGCTGACCTCCAGCGAGTAGCGCACCGCCTCGGCGTAATGGTCGCGCACGCGGTCGAAGTCCCGCCACAGCACCTCGGGGGCGGGCCCGGCGCCGGCCTGTTCGTGGAACACCCGCCCGTCGTCCATCGCATCCGGGTCGTCCAGCACGTCCAGCACCGGGGTCCACGGGGCGTGGCTGCTGACCAGCGCGAGCATCGCGAACACCGGCGCCTCCCCGCCCTGCGGGTCCGGTCGCACATCCTGTTCGAAGCGCCACCAGCTGAATTCGTCGGGCATGGTGACCCAGAAGAACGGGGGCCCGCGGTAGTCCATGCCGTCGCGGTCCAGGATACGGTCCCAGCCGAACCAGCGCCCCTGTGGCCAGTCGAGGGTGATGGCCGGGGCCAGCATGGCCGTGTGATGGCCGGTGGCCGCGAAGTCCTGCACCAGGGTCGCCCGCTCCCGCTCCTGCAGCCGGCGATACTGGCCGGCGTGCCGCACGGCCACGCCCGACAGCAGGGTGGCGTGCGCCAGCCACGACTGTCCGCCGGCGACGGGGGCCTTCATCACCCCGGTCACCGCGTGCAGATCCCGCGCGGCGAGATCCTGCTGCAGATCCTCCAGCGTCGGCTCGATGACCTCGGCATAGCGCGGGATCTCCAGCGCCGAGACCCCGTAGGACTCGATCAGGCCCACCACCACGTCGACGCCGGCCAGGCCCTCCAGCGGCCGGGGTTCGGCCAGCTGCGGATCCTCTTCCAGCCGGTGCGCCAGCGCGCGGCCCTCGCGCCGCGCCTCGCGCATGCCGTCGACCTGCTCCGTTACCAGCGCCACCGCCGGCGCCGCCGTGCGCGGCGGCTCCACACCCGTCGCGTGGCCCGCGAGCCCGGCGAGGCCCGCGCCCAGCAGCACGAAACCCGCGCCCCGGGGCACGACCGGGCGCGCCAGCAGACGCGCCAGCGACCACACCGCCAGTCCGATCACGGCCAGCAGCGCCGCGACGGCCAGGATCACGCCGAAAGTGGGGAGGTTGCCGGTCAGCAGCCGGAAGACGGCATCCAGCAGGCCGATGTCCACGTAGACATTCAGCGGACGGGCAAGGCTGACCCGGGCCAGCGCATCGAACAGCGCCAGTACGATCAGTGCAAGGAGGAAGGCGGCCACGACCCGCGCCAGTACGCGCGCGGTGGCCAGAGGAAGGACGGCAAACAGTCCGGCCAGGACCACGGCCTCCCAGGCCAGCCACCCCGGCCCCGGGCCCGCGTGGCGCGGGATGTCCAGGGCCAGGACCAGCCCGTTCAGGAGCAGCAGGGTCAGCAGGACGCGGACCCCGCCGGGGACGGCGCGCAGGCGCCGGCCGGACTGTTCGGGCGGGAAGTTCAACCCGCCCGAATCAGAAGCTCATCGAGCGATCAAACTCGGCCACCGCCTGCACGTAATGGCCCATGCCGGCGTATTCGGCGGTGGCCAGGAAGTTGTCCGGGCTCACGTCCCGACCGCGGCCGCAGGCCTCGCAGACCCACAGCGGCACGCCGGCGTCGACCAGATCCTCGACGATGTCCTTCATCGCCGGCATGTTGTGGCCGACGATCTTGTCGTAGACGTTGCGGTTGGCGATATTCGCCGCCTCGCCCTGCAGCCATACGGTCACGTCGTGGCCCTGATCCTTCGCCACCTTGGCGGCGATCATGCCCAGCGTGGCGCGGGTGGGGTCATCGGTTCCGGCGGTAACGGCAACGATAAAGCGCATGGTCGATTCTCCTGTGTCATCGCGTGTCGGCCTTGCGGCCGGTTGGCGGACCCGACGGGCCCGTTGTTGTTGCAGCAGTCCGCAGCGTACCCGATCAGGCACCGTTCCGGCTCTGGCGGGCCAGACGCAGCGCCATCAGCAGCCACGGCAGCCCGTGCAGCAGCAGACCGCCCCAGCCTGCCACCCCGGCGAGTTCACCGGCCAGCAGGTCACGCACCAGTCCGGCGATCGCCGGCTCGGGCTGCCAGGGCCACAGACCCACGGTCGCCACGATCAGGGCGAACAGCCACAGCGGCAGGCGGTCGAACAGGCGCAGGGCGGTCGGCATGGCGCGCATCCTATCGCATACGAACCGCGACGCCGCATGCCCCGACACGGAGGCGCGGATTCAGTGGCGAAAATGCACGAACAGCCGCCCGTGGTTCTTCGAGTCCTTCTCCACCCGGTGGTAACGCGCCTTAACCTCCGGCTGCTGCAAAAACCGCAACACGCGCTTCTTCAACTGGCCGCTACCCTTGCCGTGGATAATCTCCACGGTCTTGATGCGTTTCTCGCAGGCCTCGTCGATCGCGCCGTTGAGCGCCTGATCGATGCGCCGGCCATCGCGAAAGCATTCGTGCAGGTCGATGGAAAGCCGCGACATACGGGCCTCCGTTCACACGTCCACGTCGGCCAGGTGCCCCTTGCCCTCCAGCCAGGCGCGGCGTTCCCCGGCGCGCTTCTTGCCCAGCAGCATGTCCATCAGGCTGCCGGTCTCCTCGGCCGAATCCAGGGTCAGTTGCACCAGCCGGCGGGTATCGGGATTCATGGTGGTCTCGCGCAGCTGCATCGGGTTCATCTCGCCCAGCCCCTTGAAGCGGGTCACCGCGACCTTGCCCTTCAGCTTTTCCGCCTCGATGCGCTCCAGCACTCCGGCCTTTTCGTCCTCGTCCAGGGCATAGAAGGTCTGCTTGCCGACATCGATGCGGTACAGCGGTGGCATGGCCATGAACACGTGGCCCTGCTCCACCAGCGGGCGGAAATGCTTCAGGAACAGCGCACACAGCAGCGTGGCGATATGGGCGCCGTCGGAATCGGCGTCCGCGAGGATGCAGATCTTGCCGTAGCGCAGCCCCTCCAGGCTCTGCGTCCCCGGATCCACGCCCAGCGCCACGGCGATGTCGTGGATCTCCTGCGAGGCCAGCACCTGATCGGGCTCCACTTCCCAGGCGTTCAGGATCTTGCCGCGCAGCGGCATGATCGCCTGAAAATCGCGGTCGCGCGCCTGCTTGGCGGAGCCACCGGCGGAGTCGCCCTCGACCAGGAACAGTTCGGTGCGCGCCAGCTCCTGGCTGGCGCAGTCGGCCAGCTTGCCCGGCAGGGTCGGGCCCTGGGTCACCTTCTTGCGCACCACCTTGCGCCCCGCGCGGCTGCGCTTCTGCGCGTTGTGGATCGCCAGCTCGGCGATGCGCTCGCCCTGCTGCGGGTGCTGGTTCAGCCACAGGCTGAAGGCATCCTTGACCACCCCGGAAATGAACGGCGCGGCCTGGCGCGAGGACAGCCGTTCCTTGGTCTGCCCGGCGAACTGCGGGTCCTGCATCTTGAACGACAGCACGCTGGAGACCCGCTCCCACACGTCCTCCGGCGCCAGCTTGATCCCGCGCGGGATGAGATTGCGGAACTCGCAGAACTCGCGCACCGCGTCCGTCAGCCCGGTGCGCAGGCCGTTCACGTGGGTGCCGCCCTGGGTCGTGGGGATCAGGTTCACGTAGCTCTCGGACACCACCTCGCCGCCGTCCGGCAGCCAGGTCACCGCCCAGTCCACCGCCTCGCTGTGGCCGGAGACCGAACCCATGAACGGTTCTTCCGGCAGGCGTTCCAGCCCCTCCAGGGCCTCCACCAGGTAGTCGCGCAGACCGGCCTGGTAGCACCACTCGCAGGCCTCGCCGGAGGTCTCGTCGCGGAAGGTGACGGTCAGCCCCGGGCACAGCACCGCCTTGGCGCGCAGGATGTGCTTGAGCCGCGGCACCGAGAACTTCGACGAGTCGAAGTACTGCGCATCGGGCCAGAAATGCAGCGTGGTGCCGGTATTGCGCTTGCCGACCTCGCCGACCGCTTCGAGGTCCTGCAGCTTGTGGCCACCGGCGAAGGCCATCTGCCAGCGCCGGCCGTCGCGCCGGATGTCCACGTCCAGGCGTTCGGACAGCGCGTTGACCACCGATACCCCGACCCCGTGCAGCCCGCCGGAGAACTGATAGCTCTTGTCGGAAAACTTCCCACCGGCATGCAGCGTGGACAGGATGACCTCGACCCCCGGGCGGTTCTCGCGCGGATGCAGGTCCACCGGCATGCCGCGCCCGTCATCGGTGACGGACACCGAGTCGTCCTTGTGCAGGACCACGTCGATACGGCTGGCGTAGCCGCTGACCGCCTCGTCCACCGAGTTGTCGATGACCTCCTGGGCGAGATGATTGGGCCGCGCGGTGTCGGTATACATCCCCGGGCGCTTGCGCACCGGGTCCAGCCCCTCGAGGACTTCGATGTCGGATGCGGAATAGCTCACTCAGGAACCCCTTTGTTGATCGTGCCCTTTGCCGGCCCCGGCCTGCTGAACAGCACTCCCCGGACGAAACCCGCGGCCCCGCGCGCCGCACAGTGCGCAGCGTACCAGAGCTCGCGGGGGCGGGGCTGCTTGCAATCGCCGGGACGATCCCAACAATGCACCGCATATCCCGTATTCCGATCTTCCAGGAGGTTTCCGATGACCGAAGCCGAAAACGCCACCGGCGATGCCATTCTCGACGTCACCCGCGACAGCTTCCAGCAGGCGGTGCTGGACGAATCGCACCGGCGTCCGGTGCTGGTCGACTTCTGGGCCGCCTGGTGCGGACCCTGCAAACAGCTGATGCCCCTGCTGCAGAAGATCGCCGAAGATTATGGCGGCGCGTTCCGGCTGGCCAAGGTCAACAGCGACGAGAACCAGGAGCTGGCCGGGCAGTACGGGGTGCGCAGCCTGCCCACCATCATGTGCTTTCGTCACGGCGAGGTGGTGGATCAGCAGATGGGGGTACAGCCGGAGTCCACCATCCGCGAGATGATCGATCGCCACGTCGAGCGCCCCTCCGACGCCCACCGCCAGCAGGCCCTGGCCGCCCTGCAGGCCGGGGATGCGGCAGGTGCCGTGCGCGCGCTGGAAGAGGCCGTGGCGGTCGATCCGGGCAACAAGGACCTGCGCTCCGAACTGGCCCGCGCGCAGATCCGCGCCGGTGACACCGCGGCCGCCCGCACCACCCTGGAAACCGCGCTGGAGGCCTTCCCCGAGGACCCGGATCTGCGCATCGAGCTGGCGCGCGCGCTGTCCCAGGCGGGCGACCCCGATACCGCCGAGGCGCAGCTCAACCAGTTGCCGCTGAACCGCGCGGAGGACGACGCGGTGAAGACCCTGCGCGCCCACCTGCGGTTCTCCCGCCGAGCCGCCGGCGCCGACCCGCAGGCGCTGACACAGGAGATGCAGCAGGGCGATCCGGCGCCGGAGACCCTGGAAACCCTGGCCGCGTATTCCATGCTGCACGGCCGCTACGAGGAGGCCCTGGGCCTGTACCTGGAACTGATGAAACAGCATCCGGACTACAAGGACAACGAGGGCGACAACGCCGGCAAGAAGGGGCTGCTGGCGGCCTTCAACGCCCTCGGCAACGACAATCCGCTGGTCAGCCAGTACCGCCGCAAGATGATGGCCGCGATGTACTGACCGCCGGCCGGCCGCTGCCGGTCGGGAAGCGGTTTCAGTCCGCGACGGCCACCTGATCGCGGCCGCTGTTCTTGGCGGCGTAGAGGGCGTCGTCGGCCCGGCGCACCAGGCGCTGGTAGTCCGGGTGGCCGTCGTGACTGGCCAGTCCGATGCTCACGGTCAGCCCGAGCTGCTGGCCATGGGCACCCTGGAACGGCTCGGCACGGACCGCGGTGCGCAGTTTCTCGGCGATGCGTTCGGCATCGCGCGGGACCACGTCCACCAGCATCATCAGGAATTCCTCGCCGCCCAGGCGAAAGAGGTAATCGCCGGCCCGCGAGTTGCTGACCAGCAGCGTGGCGAACTGCTGCAGGATGCGGTCGCCGGTCTCGTGGCCATGTTCGTCATTGACCCGCTTGAAATAGTCGATATCCAGGGCCAGTACCGCGAAAGGGGCATGGGTCTGCTGTACGCTGGCGATGTGCCGCCCCAGCACCACGGGCAGGAACTTGCGGTTCAGGGTCCGGGTAAGGACGTCGCGCCCGGACTCCAGTTCGTTGCTGCGCTCGAACAGCTGACCCAGATGGTAGTCGATGCTGCGGACCTGCTCGCGCACGTCACGCAGGTAATCCTGCCGCTGTCGGGCCTCGACGCAGACCAGCGACGGCAGCAGGAACTCGTCGATGCGGGCGATGGCCTCCAGCACCCGCTCGGTTTCCGCGGCCCCGCCAAAGGCGTCCACTCCCTTGTGCCGGAACCACAGGCCGAACTCGGAGGCCGACAGTCGCGGAAGCTGATCACCCGAGGCCCCCATGGCCAGATCGAACATCAGCCCGTTCTCCCAGTCCAGCAGGCAGGCCCGCTGGCGGTCTTTCTCGCTGGCGAGGTTCTCCGACACCGCGAACAGACGGTAGGCCTCCTCGGCGCGGGCGTTGCGCTCATGCGAGCGTGAATAGGCGTGGCTCATCAGCTCCATCGCCATGTCGATGCTGTCGGAGACGTGACGCGCCGCCTGCAGCCGCATTTCGTGCCCCATCGCGGAATCCAGCTCCAGCAGGGTCAGGAACTGCTCCTTCACGCAGCGCGCGCCGCGCATGACCAGATGGATGGGGATGGAGATGCGCGCGTGGATGCCGCCCACATGGGCCTGGCGCGCGGCCTGTTCTTCCACGCCGCTGCCGCTCTCCACCGAGAAGATGCCGCGGATCCATTCCTGCAGCGACGCGTTCAGCCGCGAATTGACGTCCTCGTGGTCGAGGAACACGCAGGCATCCGGGTCCGCCAGCATCTCGGCGTAGAACCGTTCCGCAAGCGAGGCACGGTGCTGCTCCGCCAGCTCGCGCACGCGGCCGCGCACCGGCCCGGGGCAGCGTTCGAGGCGCCGCTGCCACTCGTCGACCAGCTGCTGCGCCACCGCCCCTGCGGGCTCTCCTTCAGACATCCTTCACTCCTGGTCGCATGGCGCGCACCGGCCTCACGCCGGTCGCGGGGTGCTCATTGAACGCCCCGCCGTGACAGGCGTCAACGCGAGCGTGCACATTGATCAGCGTTTCCCTAGACTCCCGTCGATCAGGCGTCACGAGGAAACGCGAATGAACCGGTACGGCGGATGCAACGGTCCGGCCCTGCTGCTCGGCCTGCTGGGGGTACTGCTGGCCCTGCCGGCTGCGGCCGGCCAGGCCTTCGTGAACATCGGCACCGGCGGGGTCACCGGGGTCTACTACCCCGCCGGCCAGCACCTGTGCCGGCTGTTCAATGCGGCGCGCGACGAACACGGCATGCGCTGCACCGCCGAGAGCACCGGCGGCTCGGTGTTCAACCTGAACATGATCCGTTCGGGCGACATGGACTTCGGCGTGGCCCAGTCGGACCTGCAGCACCACGCCTACCACGGCAGCGGACGCTTCGAGGCCTTCGGCCCGGCGCGTCACCTGCGGGCGATGTTCAGCCTGCACCCCGAACCGCTGACCCTGGTGGTGCACCCGGATTCCGGCATCGAAAGCCTGGATGACCTGCGCGGCCAGCGGGTGAATATCGGCAACCCCGGTTCGGGTCAGCGCGCGATGATGGAAGAACTGCTGGACGAACTCGGCTGGGACCACGACACCTTCGCCCGGGTCGCCGAACTGCCCTCGCGCGAACAGGCCCAGGCGCTGTGCGACAACCGCGTGGATGCCTTCGTGTTCTCGGTCGGGCACCCGTCGGCCGCGATCCAGGAACCCATCGCCACCTGCAACGCCCGGCTGGTCTCGCTGGAGGGCGAAGCCATCGACCGGCTGGTAAACGAAACCCCGTATTACATGGCCGCCGAGATCCCGGCCCGGACCTATCCCGGACAGGAAGACACCATCCGTACCTATGGCGTGGGCGCGACCCTGGTCACCTCGGAGCGCACCAGCAACGAGGCCGCCTACGCCCTAACCCGCGCGGTGTTCGAGAACTTCGACACCTTCCGCGGTCTGCACCCGGCGTTCGCGGGACTGGAGCGCGAGGCGATGGTCGACGAAGGCCTGTCCGCGCCGCTGCATCCGGGGGCGCGGCGCTATTTCCGCGAGGCAGGATGGATCCATGACTGAGCCCGAACGCACACCCCCGCAATCCGCCGCCCCGCAGGAGATCGAGACCGGTGCGCGCCATCCCGGAACAGCGACGCGCAGCCTGATCTTCGTGGTCGCGGTCGCGTGGTCGCTGTTCCAGTTGTGGATCGCCTCGCCGCTGCCGGATGCGCTGGACTGGTTCACGGTGTCCGACACCGATGCCCGGGCGGTGCATCTCGCGTTCGCGGTGTTCCTCGCCTTTCTGCTGTTCCCGGCCTTCCGGCCCACCGCGCGGCGCGCCCTGCCGACCCGCGCCTTCGGCTTCGCCTATGGCCTTGGCGGGCTCGCCCTGCTGGCACTGGGCGCGTGGCAGTTCGCCGGGCTGGAGCGCCTGGGCGAGGTGTATGCCGCGCTGGGCGTGGCCCTGCTGGCGGTGGCCTGGCCGCTGCTGCGCGGGCGCGATCCGCTGGACCGGGTTCCGCTGACCGACTGGATCTACGCCGGCGTGGCGGCATTCAGCGCCCTTTACCTGTACCTGTTCCACGAGGCCCTGGGCCAGCGTGCCGGGGCCCCCACGGAGGTGGATCTGATCCTCGCCGGCGTCGGCCTGATCCTGCTGCTGGAGGCCGCGCGGCGGGTGCTGGGGCCGGCGCTGACCCTCATCGCGGCAATCTTTCTGTTCTACACCTTCGCCGGGCCGCTGATGCCGGACATCATCGCCCATCGCGGCGCCAGCTACCCGCGCGCCATGGCCCAGCAGTGGCTGTCCAACGAGGGGGTGTTCGGGATCGCCCTGGGGGTCTCCACCAGCTTCGTGTTCCTGTTCGTGCTGTTCGGCGCGCTGCTGGAACGCGCCGGGGCCGGCGACTACTTCATCCGCGTGGCCTTCGCCCTGCTGGGGCATATGCGCGGTGGCCCGGCCAAGGCCGCGGTGATCGCCTCGGGCATGACCGGACTGGTCTCCGGTTCCTCGATCGCCAATACCGTGACCACCGGCACCTTCACCATACCGCTGATGAAACGCGTCGGCTTCCCCGCGCACAAGGCGGGGGCCATCGAAGTCGCCAGCTCGGTCAACGGCCAGCTGATGCCGCCGGTGATGGGCGCAGCCGCGTTCCTGATGGTGGAGTACGTGGGCATCACCTACGTGGAGGTCCTCAAGCACGCCATCCTGCCGGCCCTGATCGCCTACATCGCGCTGCTCTACATCGTGCACCTGGAGGCCTGCAAGGGTGGCATGGAAGGCCTGCAGCGCGCGGTCGGCGGGACCCTGCGCGGGCGTCTGATCGCCTTCGGCCTGACCCTGAGCAGCCTGATCATCCTCGCCGCCGCGGTGTACTGGGGTCTGGGCTGGATCAAGGACGTGGCGGACGAGCGCGCCGCCTGGATCATCGCCGGACTGCTGTTCGCGGCCTATCTGGTGCTGCTGTGGATCGCCGCGCGCGAGCCGGACCCCGAGCCGCTGGACACCGACCGCCCGCTGCCACGCATCGGCCCCACAGTGCTGGCGGGCATGCATTTCATCCTGCCGCTGGTGGTGCTGGTCTGGGCTCTGGTGGTGGAGCGCCTGTCCCCCGGCCTGGCCGCGTTCTGGGCGGTGGCCTTCATGATCTTCATCGTACTGACCCAGCGGCCGCTGGTGGCCCTGTTCCGCCGCAGCGGCGGCCTGCTGCAGGCCACCTGGGCCGGAATCTGGGAACTGTTCAACGGGTTCGCCACCGGCGCGCGCAACATGATCGGGATCGGGGTGGCCACGGCGGCGGCCGGAATCATCGTCGGCACGGTGGCGATGACCGGGCTCGGGCTGGTGCTGACCGACGTGGTCGACACTCTGTCAGGCGGCAACCTGCTTCTGGTCCTGCTGCTGACGGCCGTGATCAGCCTGATCCTGGGCCTGGGCCTGCCGACCACGGCCAACTACATCGTGGTGGCCACGCTGATGGCCCCGATCGTGGTCGAGCTGGGGGCCCAGAACGACGTCCTGATCCCGCTGATCGCCGCCCATCTGTTCGTCTTTTACTTCGGCATCATGGCCGATGTCACCCCGCCGGTCGGCCTCGCCTCGTTCGCCGGCGCGGCCGTCGCGAAGGCGGACCCGGTGCGCACCGGCCTCCAGGCCTTCGCCTACAGCCTGCGTACCGTGGCCCTGCCGTTCTTCTTCATCTTCAACAGCCAGCTGCTGCTGATCGGGGTGGACAACGTGTTCCAGCTGGCGCTGGTGTTCTTCGGCTCGCTGGCGGGGATCCTGGCGTTCACCGCGGCCACCCAGGGCTGGTTCCTGACCCGCAGCCGCTACTGGGAGTCCGCCCTGCTGCTGGTGGTGGCCTTCACCCTGCTCGCACCCACCGTGCTGATGGACCGCATCGCGCCGGCCCATGTCAGCGAGGACCCGGCGACCCTGACCGAGGTAGTGGACGCAGCCCCGGAGGGGGCGAACCTTCGCCTGCGGGCCACCGGCCTGGATCTGGAGGGACGCGAGGTCACCCGCACGGTGATGTTCCCCCTGAGCGAGCGCCGTGACGACCCGCTGGAGCGCCTGTCGGAGGCCGGTCTGGACGTGGATCCGGAGGAAAGAACGCGCATCCGCACGGTTGCTTTCGGCAGTCCCGCCGCCCGCGTAGGCTTGGAAGGTGGCTGGGAGATCACCGCGGTGCTGGTGCCCACCGACCGGCCGAGCCCGTACTGGTTCTATCTGCCGGCGCTGGCCCTGGGGCTGGTGGTGGTGTGGAACCAGCGGCGGCGCGATCCGCCTGCGGGGCCCGGCCCGGCAACGGCGGCGCCGACGCTCCCGGCCTGAACCGCGCGGGGCCGCCCCCGACCGGCCGGATGCCGAACGCACCCGCGCGCCGCCACCCGAAACCCGCGGGAGACCGATGTCCGAGACCGCCGACCACAGCCAGGAACTCGCCCGCGCGGTACGCGAGGCCGCTGATGGCGGCCGCCGGCTGTGGATCGCCGGGGGCGGGACCCGGGCGGCGATCGCCCGCCCCGACCCCCTGCCCGCGGACGTCGAGACCCTCGACGTGACCGCGCACCGCGGCATCACCCATCTCGCCCCCAGCGAGCTGGTGGTCAGTGTGCGGGCCGGCACCCCGCTGGCCGAACTGCAAACCGAGCTGGCGGCGGTGGGCATGATGCTGCCGTTCGAGCCGGGGGATCCCGGGCCGGGCGCCACCGTGGGGGGCATGGTGGCCACCGGACTGTCGGGTCCGCGCCGGCCGTGGACCGCCAGCCTGCGCGATGCCGTACTGGGCACCCGCGTGATCAACGGCTCCGGCGAGATCCTGCGCTTCGGCGGCGAAGTCATGAAGAACGTCGCCGGCTTCGACGTCTCGCGCCTGATGGCCGGCAGCCTGGGCGGCCTCGGGGTCCTGCTGGAGGTCAGCTTCAAGCTCCTGCCGCGCCCCGCTCACGAGCTCACCCTGCAGCGGAACCTGGACGCCGCCGGCTTCATCGACGCCTGTCGCGAGCTCGGTCGTACGGCCCTGCCCCTTTCCGGGCTGGCGTGGAACGACGGCCGCATGTACCTGCGTCTGAGCGGCGGGGAACAGGCGGTCACGGAAGCCGCCGAGCGCCTGGGGGATGCCCCGGCCGCGGATGGCGAAGGCTTCTGGAGCGGTCTGCGCGACCATCGCGCGGAACCCTTCACGCGCGAACCCGCGCCCGGCGAGCGCCTGTGGCGCATCGTCGTGCCCCCGGCCACGCCCCCGCCGGAACTGCCCGGCGAGTGGCTGCTGAACTGGGGCGGCGGGGAGCGCTGGCTGCGCAGCGAGGCCGACCCGGCGCGGGTGCGCACGGCGGTGGAGGCCGCCGGCGGACATGCCCGCATCTGGCACGGGGACCCGGCCGGTGCACCGCGCCTGCATCCGCGCGGCACCGCCCTGGAGGGGCTGGAGGCCCGGGTGCGGCAGGCCATGGACCCCGAAGGCGTGTTCCACAGTCCGCTGCTGCCCGGCTCCCCGCCCCGCGCCACCGGCACCTGAAGCGAGCACTCCCATGGACACCCGTATCCACGAACGCTACGCCGACGACCCGGCCGCCCGCATCGCCGCACAGGCCCTGCGCAACTGCGTCCATTGCGGTTTCTGCAACGCGACCTGCCCCACCTACCAGGAACTGGGCGACGAGCTGGACGGGCCGCGCGGGCGCATCTACCTGATCAAGCAGGTACTGGAACAGGGCGAGGCCGACGCCGCCACCGGGCGCCACCTGGACCGTTGCCTGACCTGCCTCAACTGCATGACCACCTGTCCCTCCGGGGTCAACTACGCGCATCTGGTCGAATTCGGCCGCGAGGCGGTGGAACGCGACGTCCCGCGCGGCTGGCGCGAACGTCTGCTCCGCGCCATGCTCAAGCGCACGCTCCCGGCCGGGTGGCCGTTCCGCCTCGCCCTGGGTGCCGGGCGCCTGGCCCGCCCGTTGCTGCGGGGCGAACTGCGGGCCAAGGTGCCGGCCGCCCTTCCGGCCCCGCCGCGTCCCGGGCGACCCGCCGGCGCCCCGGTGCTGCAGGGCGGGGCCGTACCCTTCGAGCACGGCCGCGTGCTGCTGCTGGCCGGCTGCGTGCACGATGCCATCGACGCGCGCATCAACGCGGCCTTCCAGCGCCTGATGGCCGCGCGCGGCATCGAGGTCGTGCAGGTCTCCGCGGCGCGCTGCTGCGGTGCGGTGGAGCATCACCTGAGTGATGCGGAACGCACCCGCGCCCGCCTGCACGCCAATCTCGACGCCTGGGCACCGGCACTGGAGCAGGGAGTGGACGCGGTAGTCTCTACCGCCAGCGGCTGTGGCGCGATGCTGCGCGACTACGCCCACCTGCTGGAGGGCGACGACGAATACCAGGAGCGGGCGCGCGAGCTCACCGCCCTGGTGCGCGACCCGGCCGAGCTGTTCGACGCCGATACCGTCACCGCGCTGGGGATCGAGGTCGCCGACGAGGACCGCCGGATCGCCTGGCACGCCCCCTGCACCCTGCAGCACGGCCAGGGCCTGGCCGGACGCGTGGAACCGCTGCTGCGGGCGGCCGGCTGCGAGGTGCTGCCGGTCGCCGAGGGGCATTTGTGCTGCGGCTCGGCCGGGACCTATTCCATCACGCAGCCGGCCATGGCGCGGCAGCTGCGCGACCGCAAGCTGGCAAACCTGGAGGCCGCGGCCCCGGCGCGCATCGTGTCGGCCAACATCGGCTGCCTGAGTCACCTGCAGTCGGGCACCGAACGCGGGGTGGAACACTGGCTGAGCCTGCTGGACCGCCACCGCCGGGAAGGGTGACCATGAACCGGCGCGGGGAACTCCCGCCGCGCCGTGGGGGCGCTTGCCCGCACCCCGGGCGGGGCCTACATTCGCGCCATCCGATTTCCTGAGTACAGCAGAAGGTTAAACGATGACCGCTTCTTCCTTTCTTCCGCCGCAACGCACCCTGATGGGGCCCGGCCCCTCCGACGTGAACCCGCGCGTGCTGAGCGCGATGAGTCGCCCGATCATCGGCCATCTGGACCCGGTGTTCGTCGGCATGATGGAAGAGATGAAGGGCCTGCTGCAGTATGCCTTCCAGACCGAAAACGCGCTGACCCTGCCGGTCTCCGCCCCCGGCTCGGCCGGCATGGAGACCTGCTTCGTGAACCTCGTCGAACCGGGGGACAAGGTCATCGTCTGCATCAACGGCGTGTTCGGCACACGCATGAAGGAGAACGTCGAACGCTGTGGCGGCACCGCCGTGGTGGTGGAAGACGACTGGGGCAACCCGGTCTCCCCGGACAAGGTCGCGGACGCCCTGAAGGGCAATCCGGATGCAAAGGTCCTGGCGTTCGTCCACGCCGAAACCTCCACCGGCGCGCGCTCGGACGTCGAGACCCTGTGCCGGCTGGCCCGTGAGCACGACTGCCTGACCATCGTCGACTCGGTGACCGGCCTCGCCGGGAGCCCGCTGTACGTCGACGACTGGGGCGTGGACGCGATCTATTCCGGCACCCAGAAATGCCTGTCCTGCACCCCCGGCCTGTCGCCGGTCAGCTTCAGCCAGCGCGCGGTGGACCGCATCCAGGCGCGCAGCCACAAGGTGCAGAGCTGGTTCCTCGACCTGAACCTGGTCATGGGCTACTGGGGTGGCGGCAGCAAGCGCGCGTATCACCACACCGCCCCGATCAACGCCCTGTACGCCCTGCACGAGTCACTGGTGATCCTGCAGGAAGAAGGCCTGGAAAACAGCTGGGCGCGGCACTGCCGTCACCACGACGCTCTGCGCGCCGGCCTCGAGGCCATGGGTCTCGAATTCCTGGTGGCCGAGGAACACCGTCTGCCGCAGCTCAATTCCGTATATGTCCCCGAGGGCGTGGACGAGGCGGCGGTGCGCGGCGAGCTGCTGGAACGCTACGGCCTGGAGATCGGTGCCGGCCTGGGGCCGTACGCCGGCAAGGTGTGGCGCATCGGCCTGATGGGCTATGGCGCGAACGAACGCAACGTGCTGACCTGCCTGTCCGCTCTGGAGGCGGTACTGGCGGATCGTGGTGTGGTGGAACCCGGCCGGGCGATGGCGGCGGCGCGTGCGGCCTATGCCCGCATGGATGCCACCGGCAGCACCGGCTGAACAAACGACCCGAGGAGGCTTTGATGACCCTGAGCGAACTGCTGAACTACCTGGATCGGCACATGGACACGGAATTCCTGGACGGCGATGCCGCCGGCACCCTGGCAAAGGCCCGCAACGGCGAACACAAGGACCCGATCGTGGCCGAAATCCTCACCGCGCTGATGGACGGGGCCGGTGCCGACGGCCCCGACACCACGCTGGAGCGTGCCGAGGCGGTCAAGTCGATCGGCCCGGTGCGCCTGAAGTACATGGCCGACGATGCCCCGGTGGAGGGTTTCCGCCTGGTGGAGAAGACCATCACCACCATCGACGCCGCCTACAACGAGGAGGCCCTCGCCGCCCGCGGCTGACCCGGACCCGCGTCCGTGGTCAGGTGATCCGCCGGAGCATGCCGCGCCGGCGGAACACCCGGGCGAATACCCGCCCGGTGTGGTACCAGTGCAGCAGCCAGGCCTCGCGCCACAATACCGGTCCCCGGGCAGCATGACGGCCGGGCTCGGCGGGGCACGGCTGCAGGTGCAGACCCAGCCCGCGCGCGATCGCCAGCGCCCGGGCCAGGTGATAGCGGCTGGTCACCAGCACCGCCGGCGGATCGTCCGAGCCGGCGCTCTCCTCGCGCATCAAATCGCGCGCATGGCGCAGGTTCTCCAGGGTATGCGTGGAGCGGTCCTCGATGCGGATGCGCGCGTTCGCGACGCCCCGTTCACGCAGGAACGCCGCCCCGGCCGCCGCCTCGCTGGGCCCCTGTGCCGCGGTCTGCCCGCCCAGCAGCAGCACCCGGGCTTGCGGATGCCGGCGCAGCAGCCGCAGCGCCCGTAGCAGCCGCAGGCGATATCCGGGGGTCGGATGCCCCTCTTCCAGCTGCATCCCCGCCACCAGCACGGTACCCACCTCCCGCGGCCGGCAGGCTGCATGCGCGGTGCAGCGCACGCCGTGCCACGTTAGCAGCAGGCTGATCCCCAGGGTCGCCAGGATCACGACCTGCGACAGCGCGAACATCGCCAGCCCGTCCGTACCCACGCGTTCCAGGGTTACCCGGCGATGCTGCGCCAATGTGACCTCCATGATCAGTATGAGAATGATCGGCATCCGGGCCTTGCCGAAGGCTGACACAACCCGCCGCCGGCGTAACACCTTCGTTTGAAGGGTACCAAGCCCGGGGTCTTACCGGTATCATCGCCTCCGACCAGGGACATCAGGGGGAAATTATGGGGGCGCAGACGGCATTCGAGCAGGAAGTCGCCCGATTGATCGTGGACAGCCTGAACCTCGAGGAAACGGCGCCGGAAGACATCGAGCCGGAGGCCCCGCTGTTCCGCGAGGGTCTGGGGCTGGATTCCATCGATGCCCTCGAGCTGGCTCTGGCGATCGGTCGCGCGTATGG
The DNA here is from genome assembly GCF_000377885.1 of Thioalkalivibrio sp. AKL17. NCBI lineage: Bacteria > Pseudomonadati > Pseudomonadota > Gammaproteobacteria > Chromatiales > Ectothiorhodospiraceae > Thioalkalivibrio > Thioalkalivibrio sp. AKL17. The sequence continues at coordinate 336,685 of NZ_KB898766.1, read as the reverse complement.
CGTGCAGATCCGTTCGGACGACGAGGACAACCTGCGGATCTTCGCATCCCTGCGTGCGCTGAGCGAACATATCGAGGCGAACCGGACGTCCTCGTGACGGCACGGCCGGCCGCTGCGGTCGCGCTGGCCTACCCGGTGTCAGTGATCGCCGGGCAATGGGTCGAGCTGCAGCCGCTGCCGCTGGTCCTGCTGACGCTGCTGGTGTTTCTCGCCGTGGCCACGTCGCTGCGCCCGCGGGCACGCATGCTGCTGGGCACGGGGCTGCTGGCGGCGCTGGCGCTGTTCGGTCTGACCCCGGCCGGCGAGTGGCTGATCCACGCGGTGCCGGTGCTGGTCCCGGGCCTGATCGCGGCGCTGTTCGCGCGCTCGCTGCGGTCCGGCTCCACGCCACTGATCACGCGGTATGCCCTGGAAATGGGGGCCTCGGACAGCCCCGCGGTCCATCGCTATACCCGGGTCATCACCGCCATCTGGGCGAGTACCTGCGCCCTGCTGGCGCTAGTGTCCGCCGGACTGTCGCTGTTCGCGCCGACGACCGTATGGGCGGTCGTGGCCAACGGCCTGAACTATCTTCTGCTGGGAGTCCTGTTCATGCTGGAATATCCGCTGCGTGCCCGTTTCCTGCCGGATGAACCCCGCGAAGGCTTTGTCGCCTATCTGATGCAGCTGGCGCGGGCCGATCATCGACGTCTCCTGAGGCAGCCATGAGCGAAGCCGCTGCCCTCGCCTGCCCGCTGCTGACGGACGCCGACACGCCTCTGGCCCGGGTCGGCGGACGCCCGGTGTCGCGCGCCGCCTGGCTGGCCGACGTCCGCGAACTGGCCGCCCGCCTGCCCGAGGCGCCGGCGGCCTTCAACCTGTGCGAGGACCGTTACCGGTTCTCGGTCGCGTTCGGCGCCATCCTGCTGCGCGGACAGATGAACCTGCTGCCGCCGGCGCGCGGGCGCACGGTGCTGGGCGAGATCGCCCGTGGCTATCCCGAAGCGGTCGCACTGGTGGACTCCTGCGAGGAGGACTTCCCCCTGCACACCCTGGCGGTCAGCGCGCGTGGCGACGCCGGGGGCGGGAACGAAGACCGTCCCGCGGACATCCCGATGATCCCCCGGGATCGCACTGCGATCCTCGGTTTTTCATCCGGCTCCACCGGGACGCCCACCGCCCATCCACGACGCTGGGGGGATCTGGTCGCGGTCACCAAGCAGGCGCTGCAGCGCCTGAAGCTGGACCGCACCCCCGGGCATACCCTGGTCGCCACCGTGCCGCCGCAGCACATGTACGGGCTGGAGTCCACGGTGCTCCCGGCCCTGCTGGGCCCCAATACCCTGCTCGCCGAACGTCCGTTCTACCCTGCCGACGTGCACGCGGCACTGGAGCGCGAGACCCGTCCGGTGCTGATCTCCACGCCTTTCCACCTGGGGACCTGCCTGCGTTCCGGCCAGTCGGCCCCGTCCGCGCCGCGCCGCATCCTCTCCGCCACCGCACCGCTGGAAGCCAGCACCGCGAAGGAGCTCGAGGCGCACTTTGGCGCCCCGGTCAACGAGATCTACGGCTGCACCGAGGCCGGTGCCATCGCTTCCCGCCGCACGGTCCGGGAACACCACTGGACCCCGTACCCGGGTGTGCATGTCCGCGCCGACGGCGATGCCTCCGGTCTGGCCCTCGCGCATGGTCCGCAGCATCGCGAGCCGGTTCCCCTGCCGGACTGCATCGAGGTCGCCGAGGACGGCCGCTTCCGCATGACCGGACGCCTGGCCGACATGCTCAATATCGCCGGCAAGAGGGCCTCGCTGGTCGAACTGAATCGCCACTTGCAGACCCTCCCCGGAGTCGAGGACGGGGTGTTCATTCCGCCCGCAGACAGTTCGGATGCCGACGGGATCACCCGGCTGGCGGCGCTGGTGGTGGCCCCGGAGCTGAGCGAATCCGCGATCCAGGAGCAGCTCGCCGAACGGCTCGACCCGGCGTTTCTTCCGCGCCCGCTGGTACGGGTGGACAACCTGCCGCGCTCGACCACCGGCAAGCTGCCGCGTCAGGCACTGCTGGAGCTGCTTGCCAGCCACGGGGAGCCCGTCTGAGATGCCCACCCTGACCAGTCAGCCCCGCCGGGTCCCGCAGGACCACCCGGCACTTCCGGGTCATTTCCCCGGGAACCCCGTGGTGCCCGGCGTGATCATCCTGGAACAGGTGCTGGACGCAGCCGGAGAACTGGGGCTGGCCGCCCCCGGCCGGTTCCCGCAGGTGAAGTTCGTGGCGCCGCTGCACCCCGAAGCACCGTTCCGCGTGGAGATCGACGAGCCCGGGCGCCGCGGCTCTCGGGCCTTCCGCTGCGTCCTCGATGACGGGTCCGCCACCCTGCTGTGCGCGGGACAGCTGGACCCCGAACCGCCGGCCGACCCGTCATGAGCGGGGACTGGCGCGCTCAGGAGGAACGCGGCAGTCCCCTCGCCCTGCGCATCATCCTGTGGGTCGCGCTGCGCCTGGGGCGCCCGGCCGGGCGCCTGCTGCTGTACCCCATCACCGCCTATTTCCTGCTGCTGGCACCGCGCGCGCGGCGCCACAGCCGGCAGTATCTGCGGCGGGTGCTGGGGCATCCGCCGCGCGTACGCGATGTCGCCCGCCACCTGCACAGCTTCGCCGCGGTGATCCTCGACCGGGTGTTCCTGCTCGCCGGGCGCGAGCAGGCCCTGGACATCCGCGTGCACGGCGCCGAGATCTTCCACCAGGCACTGGACTCCGGGGACGGCGCGATCCTGCTGGGGGCCCATCTGGGCAGTTTCGAGGCCCTGCGGGCCCTGGCCGTCGGCCATCACGACTTCCCTGTCCGGGTACTGATGGACGCCGACCACAACCAGGTCATTACCCGGCTGCTGGACTCGCTCAACCCCGAGGTCGCGCACAGCGTGATCCCGCTGGGACGCACCGACACCCTGATCCGCGCCCGCGAGGCGGTGGAACGCGGCGAGATGGTGGGCATGCTGGGCGATCGGGTGGTGGAAAACGACCGCACCGTGGAATGCGAATTTCTCGGCGACCGCGCGGTCTTCCCCATGGGGCCGATGCTGCTGGCGACGGTGCTGAAGGTGCCGGTGATCCTGTGTTTCGGACTCTATCGCGGCGGCAACCGCTACGATATCGTCTTCGAACACTTTGCCGACGCGATCGAGGCGCCGCGGGCACACCGCGACGCGGTGCTGCAGGAGTGGACCTGCCACTATGCCCAACGCCTGGAGGCCCATGTGCGGGACGCCCCGTGGAACTGGTTCAACTTCTATGATTTCTGGCATGACGACTGACCACCTCCGCACCCGCGGGCCCGCCCGGCTCGCATGGCTGGCCCTGCTGCCCTGGCTGTGGCTGCCGCTGCCGGCCGCCGCGGACACCCTGGATGCGATCCTGGCGGCCCTGAGCCTCGACGCCCCCGCGGAGATGGCCTTTCGCGAAGTCCGCCAGGACCCCATGCTGCAGTCGGAGGACCGCCAGAGCGGCCGCATCGCCTTCGAGCCCCCGGATACCCTGATCCGCGAGACCGACGGCCGGCGCGGCGAGCACGTGCGCATCGAGGGCCGGGAGCTGACCCTGACCCGGGGCGATTCGGTGCGCGAGATCCGTCTGGACGACCAACCCGGGCTGGAGGCCTTCGCCGGGCTGTTCCGCAGCCTGCTGCAGGGCGACCGCGAGGCACTGGAAGCCGGCTTCGAGGTCGAGCTGGACGGCGATCTCGAAGCCTGGGAACTGGAGCTGCGCCCGCGCGACCGCGCGCTGCGCCGGGCGATCATCGAGATCACCATTCGCGGCCGCGAAGGCGAGATCCGGCGCATGGACACCTGGGAATCCGGCAACCGCACCAGCCGCATGCATTTCGAAGCACCGGCATCCGGCGACCCGTCCAGCGAACGCGACTGACCACGCATGTCGTCCCTCCCCTCGCGTGCCGCGGTCACGCTGTGGCTGGCCGGCCTGCTGATCGCGGCCCTGATCCTCGGCCTGCGCGGCGAGATGGCCACCGATCTCGGACGCTTCATGCCCGACCCCGGAGCCGAGGCCGGGCTGCCGCTGGACGTCGACGCCGGGCCGGGCGCCCGCCAGCTGCTGCTGGCCATCGAGGGCGGCGATGCCGCACGGCGGGCCACGGCCTCCGACGGACTCGCCGACGCCCTGCGCGAGGACCCGGCGGTCGCCGGCGTCCACAACGGACGCGGCGATTTCGACCCCGAGGCGCTGGAAGCCATCCTGGACCTGCGCTATCTGCTGAGCCCGGCGGTCACGCCCGAGCGCTTCTCCCGGGACCACCTGGACACCGCGTTCGCCGAGCGCCGCGCCGACCTCTCCAGCGCAGTACCCGCGATGCCGCGCGAGCTGATCCCGCGCGACCCCACCGGTGAACTGCTGGAACTGGGCGAACGCCTGCGCGACCCGTTCGGCGACGCGACCCGCGGGCAGCACGGCGTATGGACCGACCCGGCGGGCGACCGGGCCCTGCTGGTCGTGCGCATCGCGCCCGAGGCCGCGGGCCTGGAGGAACAGACGGAACTGCTGCAGCGCGTCGACCGCGAGTTCACGGCCCTGGCCGCCGATGACCTGAATCTGCTGCAGGCCGGGCCACCCGCGATTGCGGTGGAATCGCGCGAGCGCATCCGCGCCGAGGTCACCGCCTTCAGCCTGGCCGCCTCGCTGGCGCTGGCGGTGCTGCTGCTGGTGGTTTTCCGCCACCCCCATCCGGTGTGGCTGGCGGCGATCCCGCTGGGCAGCGGGATCCTCGCCGGCGCGGCCGTGGTCACGCTGGTCTTCGGCCATCTGCACGGGATCGCGCTGGCCTTCGGCATCACCGTGCTGGGGGTCGCACTGGACTACCCCCTGCATCTGTTCGCACACGCCGGCCGCCGGGCTGCCGCACGGGTCGCCGGGGAACTGTGGCCGGCGCTGGTGCTGGGCGCCGGCTCCACCGCGCTGGTCTACGCGCTGATGGCCGCGACCTCGTTCCCCGGCATGGCCCAGCTGGGTCTCTTCGTGCTGACCGGGATCCTGGTCGCCGCCGCGGTGACCCGCTGGGTCCTGCCGGCCCTGCTGCCACGCGGCGCACGCGAACGGGGCCTGCCGGAACCGCGGCTGCCCCTGCCCTCGCTGCGGCCGCGCGGACAGCGAGCGGGCCTCGGGCTGCTGCTGGTGGCGGTGATCGCGGCGCTGGCCGTGCTGCTGAGCCGCGACCCCTTCCCGTGGAACGACCAGCTCACCGCGCTCAATCCGGTCCCCGAGGAGGCCATCGCCCTGGACCGCGAACTGCGCGACGCGCTGGGGCTGCCGGACGTGCGCCATCTGGTGCTGATCCGGGGGGAATCCGCCGACGCCGTGCTGCAGGCCGCGCACGCGCTGGACGAACCGCTGGAGGCGCTGCGCGACGCGGGGGCAATCACCGGTTTCGACCATCCCGCGCGGATCCTCCCGGATATCGTGACCCAGCGCGAACGCCAGGCGGCCCTGCCCGAGCGCGACACCCTGGCCGAACACGTGGAACGGGCCGTGCGGGACCACGGCTTTCAGGCCGAGGCCTTCACGCCGTTTCTCGATGACGTGGAACGCAGTCGCGAGATGGACCCGGTGACCCCTGACAGCCTGCCCGACGGGCCGCTGCGCCAGGCGCTGGAACCGCTGTTGCTGGCCCCGGGCGAACATTCGGCGGCGGGCCATGAACGGGCCTGGATCGGACAGGTGCTGCTGCGCGGGCTGAGCGACGCCGGCGCCGTGAGCCAGCGCCTCGACGCCGACGCCCCGGCCGGCGGGGCGGAAATCGGGCTGGTCGACCTGCGCGCCACCACCGAGGCCATGGTCGCGGATTTCCGCACGGCGGCCCTGACCCGCCTGGCCCTGGCCGCGCTGGCGGTCACCGCCCTGCTGTGGCTGCTGACGCGCGATCCCGGGCGCAGCCTGCGCATCGTGACCGCGGTCGCCGCCGGGCTGCTGCTGACCACCGCCAGCCTGCTGCTGCTCGGGATCGAGCTGACCCTGTTCCACCTGATCGCATTGATGCTGGTGATCGGGCTGGGGCTGGACTACGCGGTATTCCTCGGCCGCCCGGGCACCATGGAACCGGACGAGGCCCGGCGCACCCGCCGCTCGGTGACCCTGTGCGCCCTGTCCACCGGTCTGGTTTTTGCTCTCCTGGCCCTGTCCAGCCTGCCGGTGCTGCGCGCCCTGGGTCTCACCGTGGCCCTGGGCGTGGTATTTTCCTACGTGGCGGCCCTGTTGCTGGCCCGTCCCGTGAACCCGCCCTTGACGTCCGAGGCCCCCGGCCCCGGGCCGGGGTTGTTGCGCTCGAGGATCAAACCGTCTCCATGAATGCCCTGGCCATTACCGCCCACACCCAGACCAGCGCCGCCGGCACCGGCAACACCGCGGGCGCGGCCGCGCTGCGCGCGGGCCGCAGTGGCCTGCGGCGCTGCGACCTGCCCGACGTGGATCTGGAGACCTTCATCGGCCGCGTCCAGGGCCTGGAAGATCACCCGCTGGAAGGCGAGCTGGCGGCGTTCGACTGCCGCAACAACCGCCTGGCCGAACTCGCCCTGCAGCAGGACGGCTTCCGCGCCGCGGTGGATGCCGCGATACGTCGCCACGGCGCCGACCGGATCGCGGTGCTGCTGGGCACCAGCACCTCCGGGATCGCGGCCACGGAGGAGGCCTACCGGCGACGCGATCCGGCGACCGGCGCCCTGCCCCCCGACTACGACTACCGTCACACCCAGAACATGTATTCGCTGGCGGACTACGTGGCCACGCGCCTGGGCCTGAGCGGGCCGGCCATGGTGGTCTCCACCGCATGCTCCTCCAGCGCCAAGGTGTTTGCCGATGCCTGGCGCCATATTCACGCGGGCATCTGCGACGCGGCCATCGTCGGCGGGGTCGATTCCCTGTGCGGCATGACCCTGTACGGCTTCAATGCGCTGCAGCTGGTGGCGCCGGAGCCCTGCACCCCGCTGGATCGTCAGCGTCGCGGCATCTCCATCGGCGAGGCCGCCGGCTTCTTCCTGCTGGAACGCGCCGAGGACGCCCCGGCGGACGCCCCGCGCCTGACCGGTCACGGCGAGTCCAGCGACGCCCATCACATGTCCGCGCCCCACCCCGAGGGTGCGGGCGCCGCACGGGCCATGCGCGAGGCCCTGCAGCGCGCCGGGCGCGAAGGACGCGAACTGGACTACGTGCTGATGCATGCCACCGCCACCCCCGCCAACGACCGCTCGGAGGCGCGTGCGCTGGCCGATGTCCTGGGCCCGCGGGCACGCTGCGCCGGCACCAAGGGCCTCACCGGCCACACCCTGGGCGCGGCCGGGGCGGTGGGCGCGGCCCAGGCCCTGGCCAGTCTGGCCGGCGGCTTCGTGCCCGGCACTGCCGGACTGACCGACCCGGACCCCGAACTGGGTCTGGATGCGCGCGCGGCCAGCGAAGAACGCCCGGTGCGCCGGGTGCTGCTCAACGCCTTCGGTTTCGGGGGCAACAACTGCTCGCTGCTGCTGGAGGCCCCGTGCTGAATCCCGTCGGCATCCACGCGGTCGGGCTGATCGGGCCCGGGCTGGCGGATTTCCCGTCGGCGCGGGAGATCCTCGCCGGGCGCGAGGAGCACCTGTACGCACCGGTGCAGATCCCGCCCACCAGCCTGCTTCCGGCCAACGAACGCCGTCGCACCACACAGACCATCCGTCTGGCCCTGCGTGCGGCAGAGGAGGCCAGCGAGGGCGGTGACCGCACGTCGATGCGCAGCGTGTTCGCCTCCTCCAGCGGCGACATGGACATCATCGACCGCATCTGCGAGGCGCTGACCCACCCGGACCCGGCGGTCTCGCCCATGCAGTTTCACAACTCGGTGCACAACGCCGCGGCCGGCAACTGGTCCATTGCCACCCGCAACCCGGCACCGGCCACCGCCCTGTCCGGCTTTACCGGTACGGTGGCCGCCGGGCTGCTGGAGGCGGTCACCCTGCAGCTGTCCGAAGGCGGCGAGGTCCTGCTGGTCTGCTACGACGTCCCGTCCATGGAGCTGTTCCGCGAGGTCCGCCCGGTCACCGAGAATTTTGCCTTTGGCCTGCGCCTGGGACCGGTCGCGGGCGCGCAGTGGCAGCTGCGCCTGGACCCCGGGGGGAACGGTCCCGATACCCCGTGCCGGGCGCCGGCGCTGGAAGCCCTGCGCGCCACCAATCCCGCGGCCCGGGCCCTGCCCCTGCTGGAACGTCTGGCCGGCGCCCACCACGACGCAGTGGTCCTGGAAGCCCCCGCCGGGCGGGTACTCGGGCTGCACGTGGAGGAAGCCACGCCATGATCCTGGACGCCGCCGCCATCCGCGAGCGCCTGCCGCATGCCGGCGCGATGAGCCTGCTCGACGAGGTCGTGGCCCACGATGCCGACCGCATCCACTGTCGCGCCCGCTCGCACCGTGATCCGGACAACCCGCTGCGCGGCGAACCCGGCCTGCACGCCCTGGCGGCACTGGAATACGGCGCCCAGGCGATGGCCGTGCACGGCAGCCTGGGCGCGGCGGACAGCGCACCACCCCGCGCGGGCTATCTCGCTGCAGTGCGTGACCTGCAGATCCACGCGCGGCGCCTGGACACCGTCGAAACCGCACTGGACATCCACGCGCAGCGGGTGATGGCCGACGCCCGCAGCTCGATCTACGATCTCGCCGTGGAAGCCGGCGGCGAACGCCTGCTGGCGGCCCGCGCCACGGTCATCCTGGAATCCGGAGAAACCCCATGACGCGACGCGCACTCGTCACCGGCGGCAGCGGCGCCATCGGCGCGGCCATCGCCCGGGATCTCGCCGCCGCCGGCTGCGAGGTCTTCGTCCATGCCAACCGCAATACCGAGGCCGCCACGAGCATTGCCGAAGAAATCCGCGCCGACGGCGGGCGGGCCGAGGTGCTGGGCTTCGACATCACCGACGCCGACGCCACCCGCGCGGCGCTGGAGGCCGAGATCGCCCGCGGACCGTTCCAGATCCTGGTGCACAACGCCGGGGTGCACGACGATGCCCCGCTGGCCGGCATGACCCCGGAACAGTGGCGCCGACCGCTGGAGGTCTCGCTGCACGGCTTCTACAACGTGATCCAGCCGGCGCTGCTGCCGATGATCACCACCCGCTGGGGCCGGGTCATCGCGGTGACCTCGGTGGCCGGTGTCACCGGGAACCGCGGCCAGGCCAACTATGCCGCCGCCAAGGCCGGGCTGCACGGGGCGATCAAGTCGCTCGCCCAGGAGGTCGCCAGTCGCGGCATCACCGCCAATGCGGTCGCGCCCGGCATCATCGAGAGCCCGATGAGCGAATCCGCGTTCGATGCCGACACCATCCGCCGCATGGTGCCCATGCAGCGCGCCGGCGAGCCCGCCGAGGTCGCCGGGCTGGTGGGCTATCTCGCCTCCGAGGCCGCCGGCTACGTCTCCGGGCAGGTCATCGGCATCAACGGTGCTCTGGCCTGATGCCCCGGACCGCGCAACCATGACCGAGCCCGTCGTCTTCGCCGTGATCCCGGCCCACAACGAGGCCGCGACCATCGAGGCGGTGGCCGCCGCCGCGCGGGCGCAGGTCGACCGGGTACTGGTGGTGGACGACGGTTCCGCCGACGACACCGCCACCCTGGCAGCCACCCATGCCGAGGTCCTGCGCCTGGAACCCAATCGCGGCAAGGCCGGTGCCCTGTGGGCCGGGATGCAGCAGGCGGTGTCCGCAGGCGCCGACGCGGTGGTCACCCTGGACGGCGACGGCCAGCACGACGCCACGGAAATCCCGGCGCTGATCGCCGCCTGGCGGGAACACCCCCGACACCTGATCCTCGGTGCCCGGCTGAAGGAGCGCGAAAGTACCCCGCCGCTGCGCCTGTTCGGCAACCGGGTCGCGGATTTCTGGATCGGCTGGGCCTCGGCGCAGCCGCTGCGCGATTCGCAGTCGGGCTTTCGCCTGTACCCCGCCGATCTGCTGCGGCAGATGCGCATCCCCCACGGGCGCGGCCGCTCGTTCGTGTTCGAGAGCGAGGCGCTGATCGCGGCCGAACGGCACGGCTTTCCGGCGCGTCTGGTACCGGTACGCTGCATCTATCCCGAGGATCGCCGCCCCAGCCATTTCCGCCCGGCGGCCGATACCCTGCGCATCATCTTCATGGTCGCCGGTCACCTGCTGCGCCGCGGAATGCGCCCGCTCGGGCTGTGGCGCTCGCTGCGCCGGCCGGAGGTGGCGCCGACCGTGGAAAACAGCTGACCGGAACTCTACACTCGGGTGTCGTTGCGTCGCACACCGGAGAACTGGAGGGAACACCGCACCATGCACTACAAGACCCTGCTCATCGTCGTCGTCACCAGCCTGTTCCTGGTGGCCGGCTGCCGCGGCACCGCCCCGGTGTATAACGTCAGCGACACCACCATCACCAATGCGCAGGGCGAACGTCCCGGTGCCGAGGTGATGTCGCAGGCAATCCGCGATGCCGGCGCACGGCTCGGCTGGCGCATGGAGGAGGTCGAACCGGGCGTGATGGAAGGGGCAATCCGCGTGCGCGATCACACCGCCGTGGTGGAGATCCCGTATTCCGCCGGGCAATACCGCATCGACTACAAGGACAGCACGAACCTCAACCACACCAACGGCGAGATCCACCCGAACTACAACCGCTGGATCGAGAACCTGGACAACCAGATCCGGGCCGAGCTCTCGCGCCGGTAGCCCGGGATCCGCACGGGTCGGTTCCGGGGCGGGACCGGGAGCGGCTCAATCGGGGCGCGGGCGCTCCGGATCGGACCGGCGCTCGCGCTGCCCGGCCTCTTCCGGATCGGAGGCATCGGACAGGCGTCCGGACTCCTGCGGGCCCCGGTCGCCCGACTCCGAAGATTCGCCGCCGCCCTGACCGGGATCGAAATCGCGCTGGTGGGTGTTCGCCAGCATCTTGCCCGCCCGATCCTCCAGGCGTTCGCGGGTGGGCTTGTCGGCCAGCTCCTCGGCGCTCTGCGCCAGATGGTGATAGAGATCGCGGTAGGTGCCCGCCATGCTGGCGAACAGCGTGGCCGTACGGTCGAAATGATCGTTCACCTGCGAGCGGTAGCGCGTAAGCTCCTGCATGCGCTGATCCAGCTCTTCTTCCAGCTGACGGATCAGCTTGCGTTCGTCGCTGGTCACCCGACCGACCCAGAAGCCGACCAGCGCCGCCACCACGATCGCCAGGATGCCGAGGGCCACCCACAGCCCGACTGCCGTCTGTTCTTCCACCGCTGTCACCTTTTTTCGCTCCGGCGCGCCGCCGGCGTTGCTTCCGGAGCCCCGGGCCTTTCCCCGAGGCGTCCCGGGGCCATTGTGCCCCACGCTCCGTGCGAACGCACATGCTACCCTCGCACAAACCCCCGGAAAGCAAGGATTCCCACGATGCAGGATTCGCCGCGCGCGCAGCAGATCCGGCAGGCCCATGCCACGCTGATCCATCTGGTGGTGCAGGCCTGCCAGAACCCGCAGAGCCGACAGGAGCTGGAGCCCGTCCTGGAACAGGCGATCCAGGGCGGCTGGACGGACCTGGTCGCCCGCATCCGTCAGGTGCTGGACGGCCAGCGCGACCCGTCTCTTTTGAACGGTCTGGACGAGGAAGACAACACCATTCTTTCGTCCATTCTCACCGGCCTGCAGGACCCGGCCACGCTGCCGGACCCGAACCAGACCGCCGATGCCGCGCAGGCCGCGCCGGGCCTTGCCCAGATGATCCACGGAGCATCCCGCGGCGATCCGCAGTCGTTGCACTGGCTGTCGCAGATGGCCGAACAGATGACCCGCGCGGGCGGCGACATGGCACGCCTGGGCGGCATCACCAAGCGCCTGGTGGATGGCGAACGCGATCCGGAGGTGCTGTGTCAGGGCATGGGTCCGCAGGGCGAGAGCCTGGTGCAGTCCATCCTGAGCGAACTGGGCAAGCTGGAACGTCACTGACGGAAACCGCGAGCCATCGATGCCCCGGCCCGCTGTCCCGTACCTCCGCGTCCCCCGGACCGTTCTCCTGGTCCTGCTGGTCGTGGCGTTCGCCGGCTGCGCACCGGTACAGGTGCAGCCGCCTCCCGATCCGGACCCCGCGACACAGGTGCTGATCATCGACCATGGACGACACAGCAGTCTGCTGCTGCCGGACGCGGACGGCCGGCACTGGCTGCGTTATTCCTACGGGGACTGGCGGTTCTATGCCGAACGCCGTACCGGGCCCTTCAGCGCGCTGGCCGCGCTGGCCTGGCCGACCCGGGCCGCGCTGGGACGCCAGGTCCTGACCGGCGAGGCCCCGCAGGCAGCCCTCCGACGCGACCTGCGAGTTCCGGTACGCGAGGTGCACACCCTCACGGTGGATGCCGACGAGACCGCCGCCCTGCGCGAGGATCTGGAAGCCCTGTGGCGACGCGGCCAGGACGACCGCCGCGAAATGGCGGTTTGGGACATGGCCTTCGTCGAGCACCCCACCCGGTACAGCCTGCGCCACAACTCCAACCGCATGATCGCGCTGTGGCTGGCCGAACTGGAGGTTCGGGTATCACGGCCACCGATCCTGTCCCGCTGGCAGGTGTGTCCGGTGCCCCCGGGCAACACAACGGAAGACAACGACGCACCGGACTGCTGACCGGGCGCTCCGGGCGTACCGGTTACAGCGCGCGTACCCAGCCGAGAACGGCCTCCTGCAGGCTGCGCCCCAGCCCGATATGGGCGCGCGGGTCGTTCACCAGCAGAACCACGCGCACGTCATCCCCGCTCTGCGTACGCACGTAGCCGGCCACCGCGGAGACCTCGCGCAGGTGTCCGGTCTTCAGATGCATGTGCCCGCGTTCGGCCCCGTTGTTGAAGCGGTTGCGCAGGGTGCCGTCGACCCCGGCCAGGGCCAGCGAGGACTGGAACTCGGGCCGCAGTGGATGTTCCCACCCGGCCTTGAGGATCTGCCCCAGCTGGTACGGCGACATGCGTGCGTCACGCGACAGCCCCGAACCATTGTCCACCCGCATGCCACCGGGGTTCACGTCCAGCTCGCGCAGAGCCTGCAGCAGTGCCTGACGCGAACGCTCCTTGGTCACCGGGGCGCCGTGGCGCTCCGCGCCCAGACTCAGCATCAGATGCCGGGTCATCACGTTGGAGCTCCACTTGTTGGAGACCCGGATCAGGTCCGCCAGCGGCCGCGAGCGGTGCGTCACCAGGGGCTCCTCCTGCAGGGGCGTCATGCGCCCCGGGCGGATCTCGCCGTCCAGCTCCCCGCCCCATTGCGACCAGTGCAGACGGAACAGCCCGGCGTGATTGCGTTCGGGCTCGGTTACCGAACGCAGCAATTCGTATTCACCACAATGCACGGGATACTCGCCCCTGAGCGTCAGGCGTCCGTTGCTGCGGTCGGCATCGATCTCGATCCCGCGCTGAAAGTCACCGCAACGACCACGCCCGGGCCGCAGCCGGTTGTCGATCTCCACGTCCGGAAGCGGGGGATCCAGGCTCACCCGAACGGCCTCGCCATTGCGCCCGGGCCGCACACGAATGCGGTGGGCGTTGGAGTTCACGTGCAGGGCGTACACGCCCTGGTTATACGCCCGCAGCGGCTTCCCGTTGAACACGGAAGGATCCTGCGGCCCCACGTCGAAATGCGAGGCGTCCAGGATCACGTCGCCGGCGATGCGTTCCACGCCCGCCTGACGCAGCTGCCCGAGCATGCGCCAGTGCTCCTCATTGACCATGCCGGGGTCGCCGGTGCCGCGCACCACCAGGTCGCCGTCCAGAACCCCCTCGCGCAGCTCGCCGACGGCCCACAGCTCGGTCTTCCAGGTGTAGTCCGGCCCCAGCTGGTCCAGCGCCGCCAGCGAGGTCGCCAGCTTGAGCGTGGAAGCCGGGTTGAACAGCCGGTCGGCATTAAGCTGCGCGAGCACGGCATTGTCCCCGGCGCGCTGGATCCAGAGCCCCACGGACCCGGGTGGCAGGCCCTGCGCATCGATCGCGGATTTCAGCGGGGTGGGCAGATACTCGTACTCGGAGGCGAACGCGCCCCCGGGAATGGCCGGGAGCAGCCCGAGCAGCAGGATTGCCAGCAGGGCAGGGGTACGGCGGTTCATGGACGCGGCGACCATCCAGCAGGGGGACCAGGGCCCAGTATTGGCTGTCACGACCCCGCGGACAAGCCCCGCGTGAAACCCGCGCCCTCGGCAAGGTTCTGCATCACGCCGGCGAGGTATTCGGCGGTCACCAGCTTGACCCCCATGCGATTGCCCAGCTTGCGCATCCCCTGATCGGCGGTCGCCAGTTCGGCATCCAGTTCCATCGCCAGAAGCACCGCGTCCACGTCCTCGCGCGAATCCACCAGGCCCTTGCGCATCGCCTCGCGAAAACGCTCGCGCAGCTGGGTGATCAGCTCGGGGCGCAGGGACTCGGCCGCGCCGGCCTCGCGGGTGTGCTCCTCGGCGATGCGCAGGCCCCGGTCGATCCGGGTGCGCACCTCGTCGATGAATTCGTAGAGGATGTCGCTGGGCAGGGTCAGCGCGAAACGCCGCGGCGAACGGACCCACACCACGGTCTCGAAATCGGCGGCCAGCGGCTCGAGGTCGCGCATGGTGCGGAATTCCTCGTAGACCGACAGCGGCATGTAGAACTCCGCGCTGCAGTCGCGCGCGAGCCGGAGAAATTGCTGCAGGACCGCCTCGGGGGTCTCGCCGAACTGCGCCGAGACGTGCGGGTTGGTGAAGACGCTGGTGTCCAGCACGAAGCGGCGCATGGGGACCTTCCGGTGGCTGTGGGACGGGCTCCCATCATCGATACCCCCCGCGAGGGGGTCAACCGGGGTGTTACGCCGGGACGTTACGGGCCGTTACGCGGCGTAACGACGGGTGTTACGCCACGTAACACCCGTCGCCCCTTCTGCTTCACAAGCCACTGTTTTTACGGGCCCGGAATCACTGGCCCGTGACTTGCAACAGGCGCGGGACGCCGATTCCCGCAGCCGACACGATGTCCGACGCCCTCGACAGCACCCGCGAGTTCCTCAGCGCCCACGCGCCCTTCGACCAGCTCGAGGCCGAGGCGCTGGAATTCCTGTTGCCGCGTCTGCAGACGCGCTTCTACGAACAGGGGGCGCGCATCACCGACCCGGAGGCGGGCCCGGCGCAGCGCTTCCACATCATCCGCCAGGGGCGTATCCGCGGGGAGAGCCCCAGCGAGGACGAACAGCTCTCCGGCAACGCCTGGGAGCTGATCCCCGGCGAATGCTTCCCGATCGGGGCCCTGCTCGGCCGCCGCGCGGTGCATACCGTTCATCGCGCGGCCGAAGACACCCTGTGCCTGGAACTGAGCCTGGAGGATTTCGACCGCCTGCGGGCCCGCTCGCGGGTGTTCAACGACTTCTGCACGCGGCGTCTCGCCAACCTGCTGGACCGCCTGCACCAGGGGCTGGACAGCCTGAGCGCGCAGGATGCCGCCGGCGGCGGGCAGCTGAACACCCCGCTGGCACTGCGCCTGGCGCGCGAACCGGTCACCTGCCGCCCGGAGACCTCGCTGCGCGAGGCCCTGAGCACCATGCGCGACCAGCGCGTGGGCTCCATCGTCGCGGTGAATGCCGAACATGCACCGGTGGGCATCTTCACCCTGCACGACCTGCTCAACCGCGTGGCGCTGGAAGGGGTCGGGCTGGATACGCCGGTGCACGCGGTGATGACCCCGGACCCCGTCGCGCTGGAGGAGAACGCCCCGGGCTTCGAGGGCATCGAGGCGATGACCGAGCACGGGATGACCCACCTGTGCGTGGTCCGCGACGGCCGCCTGACCGGGGTGCTGGGCGAACGCGACCTGCTCACCCGCCAGCCGCTGACCCTGGACGGGCTGGTGCGCGAGATCCGCCAGGCGACCGCGGTCGACGAGATCGCCGGGCGCCTGCGCCAGGTCCCGCGGCTGGTGGAGGCGGTGATCACCCAGGGCGCCGAGGCCGACCAGGTCCTGCGTCTGATCACGCGTCTGAACGAACACGCGACCCGCCGGGTGCTGGCCCTGCTGCGCCCGCAGTACGACATCGAGGGCATCGATTTCACCTGGCTGGCGTTCGGCTCGCAGGCCCGCGAGGAGCAGGCGCTGATCACCGACCAGGACAACGGCATCCTGTTCGATGCCGAGCCGGGCGACGAGGACGCCGTCCGCGCACGCCTGCTGCCCTGGGCGCAGGCCGTCAACCGGGCGCTGGCGGAATGCGGTTTCACCCTGTGCCCCGGCAACATCATGGCCGGCAACCCGGAGTGCTGCCTCAGCGGCCCGGAATGGGAGGCCCGTTTCACCCGCTGGATCGAACAGGGCACCCCGGAACACCTGCTCAAGAGCACCATCTTCTTCGACCTGCGCGCGGTGGACGGCGACGCCTCGCCGGTGGAGGCACTGCGCACCTTCCTGCTGCAGAAAACCGCTTACAACTCGCGCTTTCGCCGGCAGATGGCGGCCAACCAGCAGGCCTTCCGACCGCCGCTGGGCCTGTTCGGCGAGATCCGCGCCGGGGCCGAGGGCATCGACGTGAAGAAACAGGGCCTGACCCCGTTCGTCGACGGCGCACGGGTGATCGCACTGGCCGCCGAACTGCCGGCCACCGGCAGCCACGAGCGCATGGATCAGGCGGTCAGCGCCGAGGCCATGCGCCCCGGCGATGCCGCCGACTATCACGCGGCCCTGCGCTATCTGCAGATGCTGCGCCTGCGCGCGCAGCAGAAGGCCCTGCGCGAGGGCCGCGAGGACGACAGCCGCATCCGGCCGGAAGAACTGGGCGCCCTGGAGGGACGGGTGCTCAAGGAATCCTTCCGCCAGGCCCGCAAGCTGCAGGGGCAGCTCGCGGTGCAGTACCAGCTGTGAGGCCACCACAGCGCCATACCTACGAAAAGAGGAGCAACACCATGTCGCAAGACCTCAGTCGCGAGGCGTACTGGAAGGCGAACCTTCGCCTTCTGGCGATCTGCCTCGGCATCTGGTTCTTCGTGTCGTTCGTGCTCGGCATCCTGCTCGCCGCGCCACTGAACAACATCCATCTGGGCGGGTATCCGCTGGGCTTCTGGTTCGCCCAGCAGGGCTCGATCTACACCTTCATCGTCCTGATCTTCGTTTATGCCTGGCGCATGAACGTGCTGGACCGCAAGTTCAACGTCGACGAGGAGTAATCCGGCCATGGATCAACAGACTCTCAGCCTGATCGTGGTCGGCATCACCTTCGCGATCTACATCGGGATCGCGATCTGGGCCCGCGCCGGCTCGACCAGCGAATTCTACGTGGCGGGCAAGGGCGTCCACCCGGTCGCCAACGGCATGGCCACGGCGGCCGACTGGATGTCCGCGGCCAGCTTCATCTCCATGGCCGGCCTGATCGCCTTCCTCGGCTTCACCGGGGGTGCCTATCTGATGGGCTGGACCGGCGGCTACGTGCTGATGGCCCTGCTGCTGGCCCCCTATCTGCGCAAGTTCGGCAAGTTTACGGTGCCGGAATTCATCGGCGACCGGTTCTACTCCAAGCCGGCCCGCGTGGTGGCCGTGATCTCGCTGCTGGCGATGTCCATCACCTACGTGATCGGGCAGATGCGCGGCGTGGGGATCGCCTTCTCCAACATCCTCGAGGTGCAGCTGGAAGTGGGCCTGGTCGCCGGGATGGCAGTGGTGTTCATCTACGCCGTACTCGGCGGGATGAAGGGCATCACCTACACCCAGATCGCGCAGTACGTGATCATGATCTTCGCCTACACGGTGCCGGCGATCTTCATTGCGATCACCCTGACCGGCAACCCGCTCCCGCAGCTGGGCCTGGGGTCGACCCTGCAGGGCTCCGACACCTACCTGCTGGAAGCGCTGGACAACACCATGGTGGAGCTGGGCTTCACCCAGTACACCGCCACCGAGGGCGGCATGAGCATGCTCAACATGTTCCTGCTGACCCTGGCGCTGATGATCGGTACCGCGGGCCTGCCGCACGTCATCATCCGTTTCTTCACCGTCCCGCGCGTGCGGGATGCCCGCAAGTCGGCCGGCTGGGCGCTGGTCTTCATCGGCATCCTCTACACCACCGCGCCGGCGGTGGGTGCGATGGCCATCTGGAACCTGGTCAACACCGTGCATCCGGGCGAGATCGGCACCGAGGAAGGCCACCTGGCCTATGAGGACAAGCCAGCCTGGATGGAGCGCTGGGAACAGACCGGCCTGCTGGAGTTCGAGGACAAGAACGACGACGGCGTGATCCAGTACTACAACGACGAGAACGAAGAATTCGCCGCCATGGCCGAGGAGGAATACGGCTGGGAAGGCAGCGAGATCGTCGAGCTGGACCGCGACATCATGGTGCTGGCCAACCCCGAGATCGCCGGTCTGCCGGGCTGGGTCATCGCCCTGGTGGCGGCCGGGGGGATCGCGGCGGCCCTGTCCACCGCGGCCGGGCTGTTGCTGGCGATCTCCTCGGCCATCTCGCATGACCTGCTCAAGGGGGTCTTCACGCCGAAGATCAGCGAGAAGCGCGAGCTGCTGGCCGGACGCATATCGATGGCCGTCGCCATCCTGTTCGCCGGCTATCTCGGGCTCAATCCACCGGGCTTCGCGGCCGAGGTGGTGGCACTGGCCTTCGGACTCGCGGCCGCCTCGCTGTTCCCGACCCTGATGATGGGCATCTTCATGAAAAAGATGAACCGCGAAGGCGCAATCACCGGCATGCTGGTGGGTCTGGTGAGCACCCTGCTGTACATCTTCATGTACAAGGGCTGGTTCTTCTTCCCCGAGACCGCCATGCTGCCGGACACGCCGGAGGGCTGGATCTTCGGGATCAACCCGTCCAGCTTCGGCCCCATCGGCGCGGCCCTGAACTTCATCACCGCCTACATCGTGATGAAGATGACCGCTCCGCCGCCGAAGGACATCCAGGACCTGGTGGAAAGCGTACGCGTGCCGCGCGCCGACTGATCCGCTCCCGGATCCGGTCCCGGACCGGCCCTCGGGCCGGCCCGGGCGATCCCCGCGAGGGGGTCGTCCGCAAGTCCATCCACGTGGGCTTGCGGACGATCCTCGCAACCTCCCCCGTCCACCACGGAGCAGCGCGATGAACGCCGAACTCGACGAGATCCGCGAATTCCTCGATCAGTCGCCGGATCTCGCGGAGCTGTCCGCGGAGACCCGCTCCGCGATGGTGCGCCGCCTGACCCTGCGCTACCTGCGCCACGGCGCGCCGTTCCCGCCCGAAGGGGACAGCGACGGGTTGTGGATCGTGCACACCGGCGCCATCGACCTGCTGGACGCCGGCGACCGGCTGCACGACCGGCTGGGCGAAGGCGACGTGGCCCGGGTCGCCGACGGCGCCTGGGGAAGCGGAGTGGCCGGTGAGCACGGACGCGTGACCGAGGACGCACTGGTCTATCACCTTCCCGGGCCCCGCGCCGAGGACCTCGCGACCCGTCATCCGGAACTGGCTGATTTCCTGCGTACCCCGGGCGCGCCGGTGGCACCGGACGGCGAGAACGCGGTAATGCACGCCACCGAGGGCGGACCGGACGCCCTGCTGACCACGCCGGTCTCCACCCTGATGAGCCCGCAGGTTCTGCAGGGGCAGTCGGACATCTCGCTGCACGAGGCGGCCCGGCTCATGACCGACGCGGATGTCTCGGCCCTGGTCCTGCACACGGCCGAAGACCCGGACCGACCCGCCGGCCTGCTCACCGATACCGACCTGCGCCATGCCCTGGCGCAGGACCTGCCCGCGGACACCCCGGTGCATCAGTGCATGGCCCGGCATCTGGTCACCGTTACCGGAGAAACCCCGGTCTTCGAGGCTCTGCTGGAGATGGCACGCCGCGACATCCATCACCTGCCAGTGGTGGAACCGGGCGGAGGCCGTCTGGCCGGCATCCTCTCCGGGACCGACCTGATCCGGCACCAGGGCACCAGCGCGGTGCATCTGATCCGTGACCTGCGCCGGGCCGGCTCGCAGGAAGAACTGTGCCAGCACATGCAGGCCCTGGCCCGCCTTCAGGTCCGGCTCACCGAGGCCGGAGTGGACGCCCTGCGCACCGCGCAGGTAATCACGCTGGTGGTCGACACCCTGACCCGATGCCTGATCGAACTGGCCGAAGCCCGTCTGGGGCCCGCTCCGGCCGCATGGGCCTGGCTGGCCAGCGGCAGCCAGGGCCGCCACGAACAGCTGGCCCATACCGACCAGGACACGGCTCTCATCTGGGACGACGGTGCCCCGAACGACGCCGACGACTGGTTCGCCGAACTGGCGCGCGAGGTCACCGACGGGCTGGACGCCTGCGGCATCCGGCGCTGCCCCGGCGGCGTCGACCCCACCCACGCGGCCTGGCGCGGCCCCGCCAGCACCTGGCAGGAAACCTTCCGGCGCGCCTTCACCCGGCCGGACGCGCAGGAGGCCCGCCTGGCCGCGCATTACCTCGACCTGCGGGTAATCCACGGCCGTGGCGATCTCTTCACGCCCCTGCGGGAGCAGGCGCTGGACGACGGCTGCCGCCACGAGGCGGCGCACACGGCCATGGCGGTGCAGGCCCGCGAAGTACGCCCCCCGCTGGGTTTTTTCCGCCGCTTCGTGCTCGAACACGATGGCGAGCACACTCCGGCCCTGGACCTGAAGAAACGCGGCCTGCTGCCGGTGGTGGCCCTGGCGCGGGTCTGCGCCCTGCGCGCCGGAGCCGATGCCCGCGGGACCCTGGAACGCCTGCGCGCCGCCGCTCACGCCGGGGTCCTCGACCCGGACAGTACCCGGGAGCTGGAAGAGGCATTCCGCTTCATTGCCGGGGTCCGGGCCCGCCATCAGGCGCGACGGATCGCCGCCGGCGAAGCCCCGGACAACCACGTGGACCCGACGGAACTCTCCGGGCTGGAACGCAGCCGGCTGAAGGCCGCCTTCGTGCGCGTGGATCGAGCCACCCGGGCGGCCCTGGGAGGCGAAGGCGAGGTATGACCCGCGCCGCCGCCCCGCAACGCGAGGCCTGCGCCCCCGGTCGCGCCGCGTTCTGGCTGGCGCCGGGCTACTGGCGCTTCTGCCGTGCGCGAGACCACGCCCGGAGCCAGGCCCCCGCCGGGGCGCTACGGGACTGCCTGAACACGCCGCCGCCCGCCCCGTCACAGCCGGTAGCCCGCACCCGCTTTCTCGCGGTGGACATCGAGACCACCGGTCTGGACCCGCAACGCGACGCCATCCTGAGCATTGGCTGGGTGGCGCTGGATGGCACCAGCATCGACCTGGCGACCGCCGGACACGTACTGGTACGACCGCAACGCGAGGTACCGGAACAGAGTGCGGTGATCCATGGCATCACCGACCACCGGGCAGCGACCGGCGGCACGCCCGGCGAGGCCCTGGATGCGCTGTTCCGGGCCCTCGACGGCCGCGTGCTGATCGCCCATCACGCAGCCCTGGAGCTGGGCTTTCTGGCCCGCGCCTGCGAACGTCACTACGGCACGCGCCCCCCACTGGCGGTGGTCGACACCCTGCGTCTGGCCGAAACCTCGCGGCGGCGCGCCGGCCGCCCGATCCCGGCCCGGGGGCTGCGGCTGCACGTACTGCGCGGCGAATACAATCTGCCCGCCCGGCGCACCCACGACGCCCTGCTGGACGCACTCGGGGCCGCCGAACTGTTCGCCGCGCTGATCGCCGAACGCGATCCGACGGGCGAGCTGCCGCTGGGACGCGTGCTGTTCCGGCCGCGACGGCTCTGGTAGGCCGGACACGGCCGGCAGGCATGCTATCCTCGCGCCCGTGAGACCCAACCCCGACGAATCCGCTGGAACCACGCAGAACATGGAGGCCCGCATGAGCGACACCATCGAGTCCACCCTCACCGAGACCCGCCATTTCGATCCGCCGGCGGCATTCACCGCGAACGCCCGGCTGAAGCCGGAGGACGTGGAGGCCCTGCACAACAAGGCGCGGGCCGACTACGAGGGGTTCTGGTGCGATCTGGCCCGGCAGAAGATCGACTGGCAGACCGACTTCACCGAGGGCCTGGACAGCTCGAACGCCCCGCATTTCCGCTGGTTCGCCGACGGGCGCATGAACGTCTCCTACAACTGCATCGACCGCCACCTGGAGGCCCGCGGCAACAAGACCGCGATCCGCTTCGAGGCCGAAAACGGCGATACCCGCAACCTCACCTACCGCGAGCTCTACAACGAGGTCGGCAAGCTGGCCAACGCGCTCAAGGGCATGGGCGTGGAGAAGGGCGATCGCGTGGTCATCTACATGCCCATGAACGCCGAGGCCGTGATCGCCATGCAGGCCTGCGCCCGCATCGGCGCGATCCACTCGGTGGTGTTCGGCGGCTTCTCCGCGGATGCGCTGCGCGACCGCGTGGTGGACTCCGGCGCCACCGTCATCATCACCGCCGACGGCGGCGAGCGCGGCGGCAAGGTCGTGGGCCTGAAGGCGGGCGTGGACAAGGCGCTGGCCAGCAACCCCGCCGAGGTCGAGAAGGTCATCGTCTGCCGGCGCGCCGGCAACGACGTGACCATGCACGAAGGCCGCGACGTCTGGTGGGAAGAGGCGGTGGACGGCGAATCGGTCGACTGCGAACCGGAGTGGGTGGAATCCGAACACCCGCTGTTCCTGCTCTACACCTCCGGCTCCACCGGCAAGCCCAAGGGCATCCAGCACTCCAGCGCCGGCTACCTGCTGGGCGCGATCATCACCAACGAATGGGTGTTCGACCTGCAGGGCGACGATATCTTCTGGTGCACTGCCGACGTCGGCTGGATCACCGGCCACACCTACGTCGCCTACGGCCCGCTGGCGGTGGGCGCGACGCAGGTGGTCTACGAGGGCGTGCCCACCGTTCCGGACGCCGGGCGCTGGTGGAAGATGTGCCAGGACCACGGCGTGACCGTGTTCTATACCGCCCCCACCGCCATCCGCGCGCTGATGAAGGCCGGCCCCGAGCTGCCCGCGCATTACGACCTGTCGAAACTGCGCCTGCTGGGCACCGTGGGCGAACCCATCAACCCCGAGGCGTGGATGTGGTACTACCGCGAGGTCGGCGGCGAGCGCTGCCCCATCGTGGACACCTGGTGGCAGACCGAGACCGGCGCCAACATGATCGCCCCGATCCCCGGCGCCACCACCCTGGTCCCGGGCTCCTGCACCCGCGCCCTTCCGGGTATCGACGCCGACGTAGTGGACGAGGACGGCAACAGCCTGGGCGCCGACGAGGGCGGCTACCTGGTCATCAAGAAGCCCTGGCCGTCCATGCTGCGCACCGTGTGGGGCGACGACCAGCGCTACAAGGACACCTACTGGCCCAAGTTCGGCGGCAAGTACTACCTCGCCGGCGACTCCGCGCGTCGCGACGCCGAAGGCAACTTCTGGATCATGGGCCGCATCGACGACGTGCTCAACGTCTCCGGGCACCGCATGGGCACCATGGAAGTCGAATCCGCACTGGTGGCCCACCAGGAAGTCGCCGAAGCCGCAGTGGTCGGCCGTCCACACGATGTGAAGGGCGAGGCCATCGTCGCCTTCGTCATCCTCCAGAGTGACCGCCTGACCGGCGAGGAAGCCGAAAAGATGGTCAAGGAACTGCGCGAATGGGTGGGCGAGCAGATCGGCCCGATCGCCAAGCCCGACGACATCCGCTTCGCCGACGGCCTGCCCAAGACCCGTTCCGGCAAGATCATGCGGCGCCTGCTGCGCTCCATCGCCAAGGGCGAGGAGATCACCTCGGACACCTCCACCCTGGAGAACGAGGCGGTCATCCCGCAGCTGCAGGGCAAGGCCTGACGGCCACGCCCGGACTCAGCACACCCGCATTCAGTCGGGGGCCACCCGGGCCCCCGCCTCCACATGATCCCCGGGGCGGGTCACCACCCGGTCCCCGGCCTCCAGACCCTCGCGGATCTGCGTGGTGAAATCGCTGCGGCGGCCGGCCTCGACCCGGCGCGGCTGCGCCCGGCCTTCTTCCACCACGAACACCGCCCATTCCCCGTCCTCGCGGAACAGGGCACTGGTGGGGATCTGCAGCACGTCCTCGCCTTCCCACAGCAGGAACTCGGCCTCCACGTGGTAGCCCACCACCAGCCCCGCCTTGCGGGCCTCTTCCGCATCCACTTCGAGCAGGACCGGCACGCGCTGCTCGTCCACCCCCAGCGCCGAGGTCCGCGTGAAGCCCGCCGGCCGCAGCCGGCGCACCCGGGCCTCCAGCGCCTCATCGCCACCCCAGTCGATCAGACGCACACGCATGTCCGGCGTTACCCGCACCGCATCCATCGACAGCAGGTCCACCTGCACCTCCAGATCCGCCGGATCCCCGAGCTCCAGCACCGGTTCGCCGGCCACGACCGTGCCCTCGCAGCAGCGATGCCGGTGCAGCACCACGCCGCCGGCCGGCGCACGCACGGCCAGCGATTCGGCTTCCTCCTCGCTGCGTTCGCCGGTGGCGATGTCCAGGATCACCCGCGCCGCCTCGACCTCGCTGCGAGCGACCTCCACCGCCGACTCGCCTGCCTCCACCGTCGAGCGGGCGCGATCACGCCGGGTCTCCACCCGCTCCAGATCGCTGGCGGACACCGCCCCGTCCTCGAACAGTTCGCGGTGACGCCGGTACTCCGACTCCGCCAGCCGCGCCTCGGCCCGCAGATCCTCGAGGCTGGCCCGTGCCCCCTGCAGACGCGAGCGTGCCGCGGCCAGGTGCTCGCGGGCCTGCTCGCGCGAGCGCGCATCCAGCCCCGGCGCCGGCAGCGGCTCCATGCGGAACAGTTCATCGCCGGCGGCTACCGCATCGCCCTCTTCCAGGTGCACGCGATGCAGGAATCCCGCGATGGGCGCGGACACCTCCCAGGTATCGCGCAGCCGCGTGCGCCCTTCCTCGCGCAGGGTCTCCGTGAACGGCCCGGACTTCACCTCACTGACCGCCACCGCGACCGGCCGCGGGCTCAGCGCCCACACCAGCGCTGCGGCACCCGCCAGCACCACCAGTCCCGCCGTGATTCGCTTCTTCAACACCATTTCCTCAGTCTCGCAGATCCCGCGCCCCCGCGCCGCAGACGAGCGTTCCGGACACCGGGGGTCATTCCGCGGCCTTCAGGGCCTGCACGCGGTCCAGGCCGCGCAGCCGGCGCAGGATCAGCAGGCCGGACAGCGTGGAGGCCACAATGATCCCCAGCGCGGCGAAGCCGTACAGCTGCGGCGTGATGATGAACGGCAGGCGCACGAACTCGAGCGTCAGGGCCTGGTTCAGCAGCCAGGCGAACCCGGTACCGCTGGCCCAGGCCACCGGGATGGCGGCCAGGCTGACCAGCGCGATCTCGCCCAGCAGGACCCAGCTGACCTGCGCCCGCGAATACCCCAGCACCTCCAGCGTGGCCAGCTCGCGTTCGCGCTCGGCGTACGCGATACGGGCGTTGTTGTAGGTCACCGCGAAGGCGATCGAGCCGGCCAGCAGCACGAATACCGCCGCGAACGCGAGCACCGTTTCCTCCATGTATTCGCGCACATTGGCCTCGGCCTCGCGCACCCGCTCCACGCTGGCCACCTCGGGTTGTTCGGACAGCGAGGCATACAGCGCGTCTTCGTATTCGGAGTCGACCAGCAGCCAGGCGCCGGTCACCGCCGGGCCCTCGCCCTTCAGCCGATGCAGCGCGTCGCGCCGGATATAGGCCCCGGTACCCATCGGCTCGTCGACCACACCGGCCAGCTGTGTGGTCACGCTGCGCCGACGTCCCTCCAGGAACTCGATCTCCAGCGCATCCCCCGCCTCCAGCGCCAGCTGGTCGGCGAGATAGTCGGTCAGCACCACGCCCGCGGCGGGCAGGCCGGTCTCACCGACCTGCGCAGAAGGCACCCGGCGCAGGTGCGGCTCCGGATCCATCCCCAGCAGCCCGATGCGTTCGCTGCGCGCCCCGGCATGCAGGCGCACCGGCGCACTGCGCCAGGTCTCCACCGCCAGCACGCCCGGCTCGTGGCGCAGTTCCCCCGCCACCCGCGGCGGCACCGGATCGGTGAACGCCACGTCGACATCCATCTGCAGGGTCACCCGGTACTGCTGGTCGATCATGTGTCCCACCGCCTGCAGCTGGTAGGCCCCGATCAGCAGCAGTCCGCCGGACAGGCCGATCCCGATCACCGACGCCAGTGCCTTGAGCCGGTGGCGCGCGAGATTGCGCAGGATGATGCGGGAGGACTGTCCCAGACCCCGCATCAGCGCCGAACCCTCCAGCCAGCCGCGGCGGAAGCGTTCCGGCGCCGGCGGACGCATCGCCTCCGCCGGCTGCATGCGCACCGCCTGCCACACCGCCTGCAGGGTGCCCAGCAGGGCCGCGACCATCGCCACCCCCACCGCCAGCAGCACCAGCCATCCCTGCAGGCGGAAGTTCAGCTCCGGGAAGCGGAAGTACTCCATGTACAGGTCGACCAGGGCGTGCGCGGTCCACGCCCCCAGGGCGATCCCCGCGACACTGCCCGTCAGCACGATCAGCGTCGTCAGCAGCACGTAATGCCACGCGATCGCGAGGTTGCCGTAGCCGAACGCCTTGAGGATCGCGATCTGGTCGCGCTGCCCGCGGATGATGCGCCCCATCACCACGTGCAGCAGAAACGCCGAGACCAGCAGGAAGATCGCCGGCACCACCACCGCCATGATGCCCAGCTGCTGGATCTCCAGGGTGACGAACTCGTGCGAGAACAGCTCGTCGCGGCCATGGGCGCCGGTGCTGCCATAGCGCGCGAGGGCAGCGTCCAGCGCGTCGATCACCGCCGCGCGGTCGGCATCGCGCTGCAGGCTCACGCTCAGGCTGTTGAACGCCCCTTCCATGCCCCAGGCGGCAGCCAGCGCGCTTTCGTTCATCCACAGGATCGCGTAGCGCTCGTAGTCCGGCATCAGATGCCCCGGCGAGACCTGGTAGACGAACTCCGGTGACAGTGCGATGCCGCTGACGCGCACCTCGACCAGTCGCCCCCCGATGATCAGCCGCAGCGTATCCCCGGCAACCAGCCCGTGGGCCTCGGCAAAGCCGTCGCTGACCACCACCTCGTCGGAGCGGGCCCGTTCCGGCAGGCGTCCCTCGCGCAGGTGCAGCTGGTTGAGGGCCGGCTGGCGCCCGTCCGGCAGCGACAGCACCTGGCCACGGATCGGGTCGTCGAAGCCGTCCAGTTCCAGCCGCGCCGGCGCGCGCACCCGCGGCTCAACCTCGGCCACCCCGGGGATCTCGCGCAGCGGATCGGCGATCCGCCGCGGGGCCCGGTTCACCTCGGCGAAGACATCGGCAAAGTGGCGCTCGGCGTAGAAACGTTCCTGCGTCAGGCTCAGTGCGTCATGGCCCATCACCGAGAACACCAGGGTCAGCACCCCGCTGGCGATGACCAGCGCGATCGCCGCCGCCTGTCCGCGCAGCCGGGCGAGATCGCGAAGGACCTTGAGATGCAGGGTGCGCACGGGTACGCGTCACCACCGCAGGGTGGCCGGGTCCGCCCGCTGCGGGTTCTCCTCGATGGCATCGACCCGGCCGTCGCGCAGATGGATCACCCGGTCGGCCATCTCGCCGATGACCGCGTTGTGGGTGATGATCGCGACCGTGGTGTTCAGACGCTCGTTGATGTGCGCCAGCACCTCCAGCACGCGGATGCCGGTCTGCGAGTCCAGCGCGCCGGTGGGCTCGTCGCACAGCAGCACCGCCGGCTGCTTGGCGATCGCGCGGGCGATGGCCACACGCTGCTGCTCGCCGCCGGACAGCTGCGACGGGAAATGATCCATGCGGTCCTCCAGCCCGACCAGCGCCAGCGCCTCCTCCGGCGGCATCGGATCGCGCGCGATGTCGGTGACGATGGCCACGTTCTCGCGCGCGGTCAGGCTGGAGATCAGGTTGTAGAACTGGAACACGAAGCCGACATGGTCACGGCGAAAGGCCGTCAGCGTGCGCTCGGAGGCCTGTGCCAGGTCCTGGTCGCGGTAGCGCACCTCGCCCTCGGACGCGGTATCCAGCCCGCCCATGATGTTCAGCAGCGTCGACTTGCCGGAGCCCGACGCACCGAGCATCACCACCAGCTCGCCGGCGTAGACCTCCAGATCCACCCCGCGCAGCGCCCGGATGGTGACCTCCCCCATGCGATAGACCCGGGTCACCCCGCTCGCATGGAAGATGACCTCGCGCCGGCCGAAACCGGCGGCCGGGGCCGGGATGGCGTTCATCCCGGAATCGACGTTACCCGCGCCACCGGGGCCGGAGGTTCGGCCGCCGGGGCCGCCCCGCTGTCCGGCGCACCCGGCAGCAGACCGCCGCCGTTGCCGTCCAGACCCGCCGACCACAGGCTCAGCAGCAACAGCAGGAGGATCAGGATCGGGATCAGGATGCGTGGTTTCATCGGACAGGCCCTCGCTCGCGGCAATACCCCAATGCTGCCACAAAGGCCCCCACATGGCGGCGCCCCGCCCCCCTCATCGCGAGTTGCGCGAGACCCCGATTTGTTGTTTTGCGCCCAAATATTTACCCTGTGCGCACCGTCCGGCCCGCCGCAGACGCGCCGCGCACCCCGCAATCGCGCGCCGCAGGGCCGTTTTGACGCCACATCGGCATCATCCGAACCGCTTCAACAACGCAAGGAGTCAACATGTCCGCTCTGATCTGTGGGTCCATGGCCTACGACACCATCATGGTGTTCCCCGACCGCTTCAAGAACCACATCCTCCCGGACAAGGTGCACATGCTGAATGTGTCCTTCCTGGTCCCGGACATGCGTCGCGAGTTCGGCGGCTGCGCCGGCAACATCGCCTACAACATGAAGCTGCTGGGCGCCGATCCGACCGTGATGGCCACCGTGGGCGGCGACTTCGCCCCGTACGCCGACTGGATGGACAAGCACGGCATCTCGCGCAAGTTCGTGAAGGAGCTGCGGGACACCTACACCGGTCAGGCCTTCATCACCACCGACCAGGACGACAACCAGATCACCGCCTTCCATCCGGGCGCGATGGGCTTCTCGCACCAGCAGAAGGTCACCGACGCCGACGGCATCAAGGTCGGCATCGTCTCCCCGGACGGCCGTGACGGCATGATCGAGCACGCCCAGCAGTTCGCCGACGCCGGCATCCCGTTCATGTTCGACCCGGGCCAGGGTCTGCCGATGTTCGACGGCGACGACCTGAAGCGCTTCATGGAGAACGCCACCTATGCGGCGTTCAATGACTACGAGGCGCAGCTGACCGCCGATCGCACCGGCATGAGCATGGAGCAGCTGGCGGAGATGGTGGACGCGATGATCGTCACCCGTGGCGGCGACGGCTCCGACATCTACACCGGCGGCAAGAAGATCACCATCCCGTCGGTGGAACCGGCCGCGATCAAGGACCCGACCGGTTGCGGCGACGCCTACCGTGCCGGCCTGCTGTTCGGCCTGGAGAAGGGCTTTGATTGGGAGACGACCGGCCGCATCGCCTCGCTGATCGGCTCGATCAAGATCGCCCATTCCGGCACCCAGAACCACCACTTCTCGGCCGAAGAGTTCGCCGACAAGTTCGAGAAGGCCTTCGGCTACCGCTACTGAGGCAGCCCCTCACCGGATCCGGCCGCGATGGCCGGATTCCGGCGAGCTTCCGGCCCGGGCTCCCCTTGGGGGACCCGGGCTTTTTTGGGCCCGAGGGTCCCGCCCCCCGGAGAACATGCAGGCGCGTGCAACATGAATGCACGCCTATTCCTTCAATAATCAAATGGACTTTGCTAGTGTGGGATCAATTTCCGGCCTTCGCCCGGAATCGTGCTCATTGACGAGGACAACGACATGGAAAAGCAGGAAGTCCTGGACCGTCTGCACCAGGCCAAACGTGCCCACCTCGCCTGGGTCGGCCGCGCCGAACTTCTCACCCAGGGCGTACCGGTGGAAAAGGATCAGATCCCCGTGCTGCACACCGACTGCCCATTCGGGCAGTGGTATTTCAGTGACGGGCAGGCGCTCAACGATTTTCCCGAGTTCGAATCGATCGACGAGGCCCACCGCCACCTGCATCAGGCGTACGCCGAGATCTTCAAGCTGGTCACCGAGGAAGAGAACGCCTCGATGTTTTCGAAACTGCTGGGTTTCGCCCGGCGCCAGCACGAGCGGAACGAACCGCTGATCCGGATGCACATGGAGGCACTGGAGGAGGCCTCGCGCAGCGTGGTGCACCACCTCGACGCGCTGGAGAGGAAAATCCGGGAGATGGAAGAAGAGCAGTTCGCGGAGGCGGTGCGCGCCTGAGGCGGCACCGGCGGCCGCCCGGATTCTCAGGCGGTCGCCGACCCCGACTGCGCCCAGGCCGCCTTCCAGCCCTCGTAGTCCGCGACCAGCTGCTCGACATCGGCCTCGTCGAACGGCCGCAGGCCACTCAGGACCAGGTGCTTGCTGCCACGGGCGACCACCGCACCGTCGGTCACCAGTTCGTAGTCGAGCCGGATCTCGCCGCGCTTGCCATTGACCGTCATGACCGCGTCCTTCAGGCGCGGTTCGGGCCGCGCGTCCGCGGCCGCCAGCGGTTCGGGCAGCTCGAACCCCATGCGCTCGTACATCACCAGCGGGCGTTTGGGGTTCACCATCACTTGATGCTCGCGCATCAGCGGCACCAGCACGTGCGGAAAATTCTGCCCGGAGAACGACACGTAGCTGCGGATCAGCGACTCGATCGCGGCCGGGTCATCGACCACCGCTCCCGAACGCTCGATCTCGACCACGCTCTTGCCGTTTTCGTCGGTAATCGCCACCTGTTCGCCGGGCGTCTCCGGGAAATATACCGGGGCGTTACCACCCACCATGCCGGTAAAGCGAAAGTTCATCGAGGCACTGGCGCCCCAGGCGTCCAGCGCCAGGGCGAAAAGCAGATCACCGGGTACGCAGAACCGCCGCGAATCGGCGTCATGGATGGGGTTGAAGTCCCCGGCCACGGCCTTGGCAAACCGGCTCCCCTGCTCCGGGGTCACCACGAGCTGCCCGTCCTGATAGCGGTAGAAATCTTCCAGAAATGATATGCGGGTCACTCGACTCTCCCCGAACTTCGTTCTCGTTATTCCCGGACTTCCAGTCCCAGGTGTTCGCGGATCGCCGCCAGAAAGGCCTCGCCGTAGCGATCCAGCTTGTGCTGCCCGACCCCGGAGATGCCCAGCAGCTCATCGGGGGTACGCGGCATGCCGGCCACCATCTCCAGCAGGGTGGCGTCGTTGAAGATCACGTAGGGCGGCACGCCCTGGTCCGCCGCGAGTTTCTGACGCAGCCTGCGCAGAGTGTCCCACAAGGCCCGGTCTTCCGCATCCAGACCGGCGACCGAACGCGCCGTCTCGCGGCGCGAGGCGGGCGCGGGACGCCCCCCGGCGGCGGCCTCGTGGCGCAGATGCAGGGCTTCCTCGCCACGCAGTACGCCGCGGCAGGCGGGATCCAGCCGCAGCCCGCCGTAACCCTCGGGATCCAGACGCAGCAGGCCGCGCGCCAGCAGCTGGCGCACCATGCCGCGCCACTGGCGCTCATCCAGTTCGGTTCCGATCCCGAAGGTGCTCAGCCGGTCGTGGCCGAGGCGGGTGAGCCGCTCGCTGCGGCTGCCGCGCAGGACCGCAATCACGTGACCGGCGCCGAAGCGCTCGCCGGTGCGGTAGATGCAGGAAAGCAGCTTCTGCGCCGCCACCGTGGCATCCCAGGTGGCCGGCGGGTCCTGGCAGTTGTCGCAGTAACCGCAGGGCTCGGGCAGGGTCTCGCCGAACCACGCGAGCAGGGCCTGACGGCGGCAGGTGGTCAGTTCGCTGAAGCCCAGCATCGCCTCCAGCTTCTGCTGCTCGATTCGCTGGCGCTCCTCGCCGGCATCCGAGTCCTGCAGCATCTGCCGCAGCGTGACCACGTCCTGCAGCCCGTAGAGCATCCAGGCATCGGCCGGCAGCCCGTCGCGTCCGGCACGGCCGGTCTCCTGGTAGTAGCCCTCCAGGCTCTTGGGAAGACTCAGATGGGCGACAAAGCGCACGTCCGGCTTGTCGATGCCCATGCCGAAGGCAATGGTCGCGACCATCACCACGCCATCCTCGCGCAGGAAGCGACGCTGGTGCTCGGCGCGCGTCGCCGCCGGCAAGCCGGCGTGATAGGGAAGCGCGGTCACGCCGCGCGCCGCCAGCCATTCGGCGGTTTCGTCCACCTTGCGCCGCGACAGGCAGTAAACGATGCCCGCCTCGCCCGGGTGTTCCTCGCGGATGAAGCGCAGCAGGCGCTCGCGCGGCGGGCCGGACGATCCGTCGGCGGCCCCGACCCGGTAGCGGATGTTGGGCCGATCGAAGGAACTGACAAACATCCGCGCCGACTCCAGGCGCAGGCGCTCGCGGATCTCCTCGCGCGTGGGTTCGTCCGCGGTGGCGGTCAGGGCGATGCGCGGCACCGACGGGAAACGCTCCGCCAGCACCGCCAGGCGCCCGTACTCGGGACGGAAATCGTGCCCCCACTGGGATACGCAATGCGCCTCGTCGATCGCGAACAGCGCCAGCTCCAGCCCTTCCAGGCGATCCAGCATCCCGGGGGCGAACAGCCGTTCCGGAGAGAGATAAAGCAGATCCAGCTCCCCAGCATGCAGCGCCGCCAGCACGCCGCGCGCGGTGGCCTCGTCCTGCCCCGAATCCAGCCCGGCCGCGGCCACGCCGTTCTGCCGCAGGGCCTGCACCTGGTCCTGCATCAGCGCGATCAGGGGCGAGATGACGATGGCGCAGCCACGCCGCGCCAGTGCCGGGATCTGGTAGCAGAGCGACTTGCCCCCTCCGGTGGGCATCAGCACCAGGGCGTCGCCGCCCCCGGCGACATGCTCCACCACCGCCTGCTGCTGTCCGCGAAAGGCCTGGTAGCCAAACGTCTCGCGCAGGATGGTTTCCGGGGCGCTTCCCTGCGCCGGTGTTGCTGCGGTCTGATTCCCTTCCACCGGACGGTCCACCTGCGTTGCCATGAAGCTGTTCAGACTGCCCCAGGCCCCGCGCCGGGCGCAAGAACGGGCAGCTTCCCGGTGTGCATAGTAGGCTACGCGCTCCCTTCATCCGGGTGACTTTCCATGCGCGGTTTCGGCTCTTCGGTCCACGACGCCCCCGACAACGCGGTCAACTGGCGCATCATCC
Source organism: Thioalkalivibrio sp. AKL17 (assembly GCF_000377885.1). Classification (NCBI taxonomy): domain Bacteria; kingdom Pseudomonadati; phylum Pseudomonadota; class Gammaproteobacteria; order Chromatiales; family Ectothiorhodospiraceae; genus Thioalkalivibrio; species Thioalkalivibrio sp. AKL17. The sequence goes on along the minus strand of NZ_KB898766.1, from coordinate 303,634 downwards.
GCAGCCTGCTGCCGTATCTGTCCGAATTCCGCGGACGGATGTTCCTGGCGCTGGGCCTGATGGCCCTGGCCAAGCTGGCCACCGTGGCCGTGCCGGTGGCCCTGAAGTACATTGTCGAGCACTTCGAGGACGCCGGGGCGGAGGCGCTGGTGACCGTGCCTGTGGCGCTGGTGCTGGGCTACGGGCTGCTGCGCTTCGGCGGGACCTTCTTCGGCGAGCTGCGCGACGCGGTGTTCGTGCGCGTGGCGGAGCGCGCGATGCGGCGCGCCTCGCTGCGGGTCTTCCAGCACCTGCACCGGCTGGAGCTGGGGTTCCATCTGGCACGCGAGACCGGCGGCCTGGCCCGCGACATCGAGCGCGGCACCAGCGGCATGAGCTTCCTGCTGCGCTTCATGGTGTTCAACATCCTGCCGACGCTGATCGAGATCCTGCTGGTGGCCGTCATCCTGCTGTTCGCCGTGGGGCCGGTGTTCATGTTCACCGTGCTGATCGCGGTGGCGGTCTACGCAGCCTTCTCCATCTGGATCACCGAGTGGCGCACGCGCTTCGTGCGCGAGGCCAACCAGCGCGACAACGAATCCAATACCCGGGCGATCGACAGCCTGCTCAACTACGAAACGGTCAAGTACTTCGGTAACGAAGATTATGAGGCCGAACGCTACGACCGCGGACTGGCGGCCTGGGAGCAGGCACGCACGAAGAACGTGCTGTCGCTGGTGCTGCTGAACTCCGGGCAGGCCCTGATCATCGCGGTAGCCATCACGGTGATGATGCTGCTCGCCGCCGCGCGGGTGGCCGACGGCTCGATGTCGCTGGGCGACCTGGTGATGGTCAACGCCTACATGATCCAGCTGTTCATTCCGCTGAATTTCCTCGGTTTCGTCTATCGCGAGATCCGTCAGTCGCTGGCCAACATCGAGCGCCTGTTCGGGCTGCTGGAGAAGCCCGTGCAGGTCGAGGACCGGCCGGATGCGCCGGACCTGGAAGTCGGCGCCGGGCACGTGCGCTTCGAGCACGTGGATTTCCACTACCAGCCGGAACGTCCGATCCTGGAGGACGTGAACATCGACCTGCCGGCCGGGAAACGGATTGCAGTGGTGGGCCCCAGCGGGGCCGGCAAATCGACCCTGTCACGCCTGCTGTTCCGCTTCTACGACGTTACCGGCGGGCGCATCACCATCGATGGTCAGGACCTGCGCGACGTGACCCAGGCCAGCGTGCGCCGGGCGATCGGCATGGTTCCGCAGGACACCGTGCTGTTCAACGACACCATCCGTTACAACATCGCCTACGGCGATCCGTCCGCCAGTGACGCGGCGATCGAGCGGGTGGCGCGCCTGGCGCATCTGGAAGGGTTCATCGCGCGTCTGCCCGATGGCCTGGACACGGTGGTCGGCGAACGCGGCCTGAAGGTGTCCGGCGGCGAGAAACAGCGCATCGCGATCGCCCGCATGCTGCTGAAGGACCCGCCCATCCTGGTGTTCGACGAAGCCACCTCCTCGCTGGACTCGGACACCGAGAAGGGCATCCTGCAGGCGCTGGACGAGGTCTCCGCGCGCCGCACGACACTGGTGATCGCCCACCGCCTGTCCACGGTAAAGCACGCCGACCGCATCGTGGTCCTGGAGCACGGTCGGGTGGCCGAAACCGGCAACCATCACGAGCTTCTCGCCCGCAACGGCACGTATGCGCGCCTGTGGCACCACCAGCAGTCCGAGGCCGGTGACGCCTCGGAATTCACCGACAACTCGTGATACATTTCTCAAAACTCGTGAACCGCGGTGGCGATGAACCCCCCGATCCTCCTGCTCTGGTGTCTGCTGGCCCTGACGGTTGCGACCGCCGATGCCGATGACGATTACCGGGCCCCGGAATCCATCGCGGACACCACCCGGATCGATGCGGACGACGCCTGGAGACTGTTTCGCGAGGGGCTACCGTTCGTGGACGTGCGGCTGGCCGCGGATTATCGCGCCGGCCGCATTCCCGGAGCCATCAACCTGACCATCATGCGCGACGCCGACGACCCGCGGAACCGCTTCACCCGCGAGGCCCTGCTCGAAGTCGCCGGAGGCCGGGACCGGCCGGTGGTCCTCTACTGCAACGAATTCGACTGCTGGCGCACCGAGGCCGCCATCCGCCGCGCACTGGAATGGGGCTTCGACGACCTCCACTACTTCCCCGGTGGCTACCCCGAGTGGAGCCGCCGGAACTACCCCTTCGAATGAGACGGAGTCCGGAGCGGAGGCGCGGGTGATTCGGCTGCGAACAGCGATTGCTCTGGCTGTTTTCACCGGCCTGGCCCTGCTGGCTGCCGCGCTGGCTACCGGCGCCCATCTGGCCCTGCAGCAGGCGGACCAGCGGCTCGACCGCTTTGCCATGGAAACCCAGGAAGCCGCCTGGCAACAGGTGCTGGAGGCCGAACTGCAGGCGCTGCGCAGCGAAGCCACCGCGGTCACCCGCAACCGGGCGCTGCGCGAGGCGCTTGCCGGCGACGAACCGGTGGCGGGCTATGCCGACCCGCTGCACAACCGACTGACCGCCGCGGGCGTCGCCAGCGGCCTGGTCATTTATGACGCCGACGGCGAACGCCGCTTTGCCTCCGTTCTCGAGGATTCCACCGAGTGTCCGCTGGCTCGTGCCACGCTGGACGACGGCCGCATCCACCAGGGCCTGCACCGTACTCCGGAGGGGCGTTATTTCGCCGGCCTGACCATCCCGCTGTACGACCAGGGACAGCTGGTCGGCGTGGTCGTGCCGCTACAATCGCTGGGCGGGTCCGCCCTCGACACCCTGGCGGGCAAGGCGGATACCCGCGCGGCGCTGCTGGACGCCGGGGGGCGGGTGGAACACACCGCACCCGCAGCGGCCCTGCCCAACCCCGGCCCCATGCTGAACCGGGCCGCGACCCGACGGACGACCACGGGCGGGCACCATGAACTCGCGGTACATCTCCCCCTGACCCCGTTCGGCCGCGAGGAAGTCACGGGCAACGTTGTGGTCATCCGCGACATCACCGATTCGGTCACGACCCAGCGCTTCATCAACACGGCGACCCGGGCCGGCGCAATCGTCGCCCTCCTCCTGATCGGCTGGGCGCTGTACTTCTGGCTGGGGCGCGCCCTGCGACCGCTGCGCGAGGCGGTGGCCACTCTCGAGGACGTGGGCCAGGGACGGTTCACCACCCGCATCCGCCGCGATTCGCGGCTGCAGGAAGTCGCCACCCTGCAGGGAGCCACCCTGGATATGGTGGAGCGGCTGCGGCGCATGCTGGAAGTCGAAGAAGACGCCCGCCTCGCCTTTCTCGATCCGCTGACCGGCCTGGCCAACCGCCGACTGCTGCACGAGCGCCTGGACCACGCCATCCGCGCCGCCGAACAGTCCGGGCAGCCCTCGGCCCTGCTGCTGATCGACCTCGACAACTTCAAGACCCTCAACGACACTCGCGGCCATTCGGTCGGCGACCGGCTGCTGACGCTGGTCGCACAGCGCCTGCAGGGGCAGGTTCGCCCGCAGGACACGGTGGCGCGCATCGGTGGCGACGAATTCGTGGTCCTGCTGGAAGAGCTCAAGCCCGACCAGGATCAGGCGGTCGCAGATTCCGGCAAGCTCGCCGCCAAATTGCTGGACCATATTCGGGAGCCGCTGATACTGGACGGGATCCAGCATGTCATCCAGGCCAGCATCGGCGTCACCGTGTTCCCGCAGGGCGGCGACACCAGCGAGGAACTGCTCAAGCAGGTGGATTTCGCGATGTATCAGGCCAAGCATGACGGTCGCGACACAATGCGCTTCTACGACCCGGAGATGCAGCGTCAGCTGCAGCGGCGGGCGGAACTGGAACGGGCCCTGCGGGACGCACTGGATGCCGATGAGCTGCTCCTTCACCTGCAGCCGCAGGTGGACGCCGACGGCCACCTGATCGGTGCCGAAGGCCTGATGCGCTGGAACCCGGGCGACCCCCGGGAGGTTTCACCCGCCGAATTCATCCCCGTGGCAGAGCAGAGCGGTCAGATCCTCGCGATCGGCCGGGTGGCCCTGCGCCAGGCCTGCGAGCACCTGGCCCGCTGGCGCAACATCCCCGGCGCCGAGGCCCTGCAGCTCGCGGTCAATCTCTCCGCTCCGCACCTGCGCGATGCCCGGCTGCTCGACGAGGTGCGCCAGCTGCTGGACGAAACCGGTGCCCCGGCGCAACGCCTGGTCGTGGAGATCACCGAAAGCGTGATGGCCGACGAATCCGAACAGTTAATGACCAACCTGCAGGAGCTGCGGGCGCTGGGCATCGGCCTCGCACTGGACGATTTCGGCACCGGCTACTCGTCGCTCGGTTATCTCAAGAGGTTGCCGGTGACCGAACTGAAGATCGACCGCTCCTTCGTGCGCGACCTCGAACACGATCCGGGCGACGCCGAGATCGTGACCACCATCCTCGCCATTGCTCGCACCATGGGGCTGGAGGTCGTGGCCGAAGGGGTCGAGACGCCCGCCCAGCAGGACTTCCTCGGACAGCGCGGCTGCAGACGTTTCCAGGGCTTCCTGTTCCACCGCGCCATGCCCGCGCAAAGCCTGGAAGCGCTGCTGCCCTGACGAGCTCAGTCGCCGGGGTCGACGCGCCCGCGCAGGGCCTTCCTGCGCCCGCGGCGGGTCTTGGCGTCCAGCCGGCGCAGTTTGGCGGCACGGGGCGGTCGCGTCGGGCGCCGCTTCTTCACCGGCTGTCCGGCCTCGCGCAGCAGCTCGGCCAGGCGCTCCAGGGCATCCTCGCGATTGGCCTCCTGCGTGCGGTACTGCTGTGCCTTGATCACGATCACGCCGTCACGGGTGATGCGCCGGTCGCGCCGGCGCAGCAGGCGTTCGCGATAGACCTCGGGCAGGCTCGCGGAGGCATGGATGTCGAAGCGGAGATGGATGGCGGTGGCCACCTTGTTGACGTTCTGCCCGCCGGCGCCCTGTGCGCGGATCGGCGTCAGCTCGATCTCCGCGTCGGGGATGCTCACATTACCGGAGATCTTCAGCATCGGGAGGCTCAGCGGAACTCGCCGTCGACGATGCGGCCGTCGTCGTCGAGTTCGGCGAAAAAGCGGCTGTTGTCAGTACGGTATTCGTGCGTGGCGATGTCGCCCGGGAGCACCAGCGTCACATCGGGATAGACCCGCCGGAATTCCTCGGGGGTCGGGCGGGTGTCGATGAAGGCATGGAACGGCTCGAGCTCCTCGACCGTTCCCGGCCGCGGCTCGAAGCCGTTGCCGCCGCGCTCCCCGGTCTCCAGCGAGCAGCCCCCCAGGGCCAGAACCATCACGACCGCCAGTGCGGCCCGGTGTCGAAATATCATCGCTGCCTCCAGCGCCGCGCCGCGATCGGCGCGGGTCAGTCGCCCGGCTGTCCGTGCTCGCGGGTGGCGAGGAACCGGATCTCCGGCCATTTTTCCTCGGCCATCTGCAGATTGACCCGTGTCGGAGCGATATAGACCAGATCCCCGGCATGGTCCAGGGCGAGGTTGTTCGCCGCCTTTTCCTTGAACTCCGCCAGTTTCTTCGGATCGTCGCTTTCGACCCAGCGCGCGGTCTGCACGTTCACGTTCTCGAACTGCGCCTCCACCTTGTACTCGGTGCGCAGGCGTTCGGCGACCACGTCGAACTGCAGCACCCCCACCGCCCCCAGGATCAGGTCGTTGTTCGTCAGCGGGCGGTAGAGCTGGGTCGCGCCCTCCTCGCACAGCTCCTGCAGCCCCTTGGTCAGCTGCTTCATCTTCAGCGGATCCTTCAGCTGCGCACGGCGGAACAGCTCGGGCGCGAAGTTGGGGATGCCCTTGAACGTCAGGTCCTCGCCCTGGGTAAAGGTGTCGCCGATGCGGATGGTCCCGTGGTTGTGGATGCCGATGATGTCGCCGGGATAGGCGGTCTCCACGTGTTCGCGATCGGAGGCCAGGAAGGTCAGCGCGTCCGGAACCTTCACGTCGCGCCCGATGCGCACGTGACGCAGCTTCGCGCCCTTGTCGAAGGTGCCGGAACAGATGCGCATGAACGCGATGCGGTCGCGGTGATTGGGATCCATGTTCGCCTGAATCTTGAACACGAACCCGGTGAACTTCTCCTCGGTGGGTTCCACCCTGCGCGAATACGTCGGACGCGGCAGCGGCCCCGGGGCGTACTCGACAAAGTCGTCCAGCAGCTCCTCGATGCCGAAGTTGTTGATCGCCGAGCCGAAGAATACCGGGGTCTGCTCACCGCGCAGATAGGCGTCCGGGTCGAACTCGTGCGAGGCGCCCTGCACCAGCTCCAGTTCCTCGCGCAGCTCTTCGGCCTGGGTCCCCAGGACCTCGTCGAGGCGCGGGTTGTCGAGGCCCTCGATGATCTCGCCGGTGGACTTCTTGCCGCCCTGCTCCGGGTCGTACAAGTGCACCGCATCGCGGCGAATATGATAGACGCCGCGGAAACGCTTGCCGCTGCCGATCGGCCAGGTGACGGGGGCGCACTGGATCTTCAGCACCTCCTCGACCTCGTCCAGCAGTTCGATCGGCTCGCGCCCCTCGCGGTCCATCTTGTTGACGAAGGTCATGATCGGGGTGTCGCGCAGGCGGCAGACCTCCATCAGCTTGATGGTGCGGTCCTCCACGCCCTTGGCCGCGTCGATGACCATCAGCGCGGAATCCACGGCGGTCAGCGTGCGGTAGGTATCCTCGGAAAAGTCCGCATGCCCCGGGGTATCCAGCAGGTTCACCATGCGCCCCTTGTAGGGGTACTGCATCACCGAGGAGGTGACCGAGATCCCGCGCGACTGCTCCATCGCCATCCAGTCGGAGGTGGCGTGGCGCGCGGACTTGCGCCCCTTGACCGTACCGGCGAGCTGGATCGCGCCGCCGTACAGCAGGAGCTTTTCGGTCATGGTGGTCTTGCCCGCGTCCGGATGCGAGATGATCGCAAAGGTCCGGCGGCGGGCGGTCTCGTCGACAAAGGACATCGGTCGGGTCCCGTACGGGGAGAAAGCCCGACATTCTAACGTATTCCGCCCGCCGCATTGGGCGGCGCGGCCTCGCCCACCGCGCAAGCGGTTCAGCGCACGGCGGCCTCGGTGCGCATGGCCGTGCGCTGTTCGGCGAGGCTCTCGCGCGCTGCCGCCAGTTCGGCCTCGCTCATGCGGGACTCCAGGCGTTCCACGTGCTCGGCGTCGTCGCCGAGGCTGTACCAGACCCAGGCCTGGATCCGGTCACGATTCACGCCGCGGCCGGCCATGTGCAGGCGCCCGAGCCCGCGCTGGGCCTGGTCGTTGCCCTGCTCCGCCGCGAGCACGTACCACTCGACGGCGTCGTCCACCGAACGCTCGACCCCGCGCCCGGTCTCCAGCAGGTAGCCCCAGTGATACTGGGCGGAGGCCAGCCCCTGACCGGCGGCGCGTTCGATCCATTCCGCGGCTTCGGCCGGATCGGCCGATTCATCCGCCAGGAGGTCGCGCCCGAGGTGATACTGGGCATCCATGTCGCCCAGTTCCGCCGCGCGACGGTAGTGTTCGCCGCTTTTCTCCGCGTCCACGGGAACCCCGCGTCCGGTGGCATGGAGGTAGCCGAGGAAGTAGTGCGCGCGCGCATGCCCCTGCTCGGCGGCCCGCGCGAACCATTCGGCCGCCGCCGCCGCGTCCTGTTCGGTGCCACGCGCGGTGTAATGGGCCATGCCCACGTCGAACTGCGCGTCACGGTCGCCGCGTTGCGCATTGCGTTCACGGATGCCGAACCAGACGCCCAGCAGTTCCTGCTGACGTTCGGCTTCGTCGTAACCGAATTCGGTGGCCGCTGCGGGGCCGGCGGTGAACACGAGCGGCAGGGCCGCGGCCAGGGCAAGAAGGGACTTTTTCATCACGGCCTCGATACGGAGTCAGTCGTAAGACCCTGAGAATAGACACATGCTGGGGGAACCGCAAAACCGGCGATGCATTTTTGCGCACCCTGACCGCAGAATGCGCCAGGGAAACGCTGATCAGCGTTTCCCTAGGCCCCCGCCGGTTCCTCGCAGCTGCGGCGCAGGACCCAGGCATCCTCGCGGCCGCTGGGAAGCGGGTAGTAACGCGGTCGGGTGCCGATGTGCTCGAAGCCCTCCGACCGGTAGAGCTGCACGGCCGCGGCATTGGACGGGCGCACTTCCAGGAACAGCGCCTCGGCCCTCTCGCCGCATGCGTAGCCCAGCAGACGGCGCAACATGAAACGCCCCAGCCCGTAGCCCTGCCAGCGCGGATCCACCGTCAGGTTCAGCAGATGCGCCTCGCCGGCGGCCACGGTCAGGATCGCATGCCCCACCTGGCGGCCATCCACGGAGAGGACCCAGCCGTCGTAACCGACCTTCAGGCAGTCCTGAAAGATCCGCGCGGTCCAGGGATAGTCATACGCCTGGCGCTCGATCACCATCACGCGATCGATGTCGGCCAGCTGCATGCGCCGCAGTTCAGGTCGGGTTCGGGCTTCGGCACTCATCGGTCATCTTCCCTCGTGCAGGAGTCGCCCCCCCGGATGGAGCCGGTGGTTCAGTCGGTGGCCGCGGACGGCAGGCACGCACGCGCCCGCTGCAGGTCCTCCCAGGCCCGCGCCTTTTCCCGCGGCGAACGCAACAGATAGGCCGGGTGCCAGGTCACGACCAGCGGAATGCCGCGATACTCGTGGACGCGCCCGCGCAGGCGCCCCACCGCGGTCTCGGTCTCCAGCAGCTGGTGCGCCGGGACCCGCCCCAGCGCCACGATGACCTCCGGGGCGAGCGCCTCGATCTGGCGATCCAGGAATCCGCGGCAGGCCCGTGCCTCCTCCGGCTTCGGATCCCGATTGTCGGGCGGCCGGCACTTCAGGATATTGGCGATGAACACATCGTGCTCGCGATCCAGTCCCAGCGCCGCCAGCATGTTGTCCAGCAGCTGCCCGGCCCGCCCGACGAAGGGCTCGCCGCGACGGTCCTCCTCGGCACCCGGGGCCTCGCCGACGAACAGCCAGCGGGCGCCGGTATCGCCCACCCCGAAGACCGTCTGCCGCCGGCTGGCCGCGAGCTCGCTGCAGGCAGTGCAGCCCGCGACTTCGTCACGCAGGGCCTGCCAGTCGATGCCCGTGGCCGGCACGGACGACTCCCGTGGTTCCTGCTCCACGGTGAGGCCGGCCACCGGTTCAGGTGGTGGCTCCGGAGACGCTTCCGGCGCGGCGCCGGTATCCGCCGACGGGCGCGCCCGCCACAACGGGATGCCCATGTCGGCGAGGATGCGCCGCTTGCGCCGCGAGAGTTCCACGCCCGCCTCCCCGCTCAGGCTTGCGGGGCACGGCCGCGGCGCCGATGGCGCTGCCAGCGCACGAGTGTCAGCAGCGGCCCGGACAGCGCGTACACCACGAACCCGGCCAGCAGCATCTTGGGCGGATCCAGGGCCGCCAGCATCAGCGCCCCGACCACGCCCAGCATGGCCAGGAACGGGACCCGGTGGCGGAAGTCCATGTCCTTGAAACTGAAATAGGTCAGGTTACTGACCATTGCCGCCCCGGCGAGCACGGTGATGATCAGCACCGCCACCGCCCCGGTGTCCCCCAGCTCCGCGGCCATGCCGAGGTCCTCGACCACCCAGACGGTCCCCACCAGCAACGCCGCACTGGCGGGACTGGGCAACCCCTGGAAGAAGCGCTTGTCGGTCACCGCCAGGCGACTGTTGAAACGCGCGAGGCGCAGCGCCGCCGCCGTGGCGAAGAAGAACGCGGCCACCCAGCCGAAGTTGCCCAGGTCCTGCAGCTGCCACAGGTACACCACCAGCGCCGGGGCCAGACCAAAGGAGACCAGATCCGAGAGCGAATCGAACTGCGCGCCGAACTCGCTCTGGGTATCGGTCATGCGCGCGACGCGGCCGTCCAGGGTATCCAGCACCATGGCCACGAAGACCGCGATGGCCGCGGTAATGAACTCCCCGTCGATCGCGGAGACGATCGCCAGGAATCCGGAGAACAGGACCCCGGTAGTGAACAGGTTGGGCAGGAGGAACACCCCGCGCCGCCGCCGCGACCGCGGGCGATCATCGTCCAGCTCGTCCTCGCCACGGATGATGTCGGGGTCTTCGTCGGGATTCATTCGGCCAGCTCCACGGCACCGCCCTGATCACCCGGCTCGCGCGGCGGGAGCCCGCCCAGCAGGGTGGTCCCCGCCAGCACGACCTGCCCCGGCCGCACCATCACGTGCGATCCCTGCGGAAGCCACAGCTCCGCACGCCCGCCGAAGCCGGCAAAGCCGATGCGCTTGCCGCGCCCCAGCCGATTGCCGGGCAGCACCTCCACCATGCGGATGAAACGCGGCCAGTGCGTCACGCTGAGAGCCAGGGTCATGCGGTCATCCTCGTCGGTGGCCAGGGCGAACGCAAGCCGACCGGCGAGCTGCAGGTCGGGCTCGCGATCCGATTCCTGCCCCGGCCAGACGCGCTCGCGCACCTCGACCTCCTGCGGGGCATGGATATTGTATTCGCCGAGATAGCGCTGGCGGATGCGGATGCGCTCGGCCTCGCGCCCGGTGAACGGGTCGGTGGTGGTCTCCACCGATTCCACCACGCCGTCGACCGGGGCCACCAGGCCCAGCGCCTGGGCCGGCGCCCGGCGCCGCAGGTCGCGGAACAGGGCCATCAGGGCCAGCATCAGGATGACCAGGAACAGGCCCAGATCCGCCAGCCCGGACAGCAGCGTAATCACCGCCATCCAGGCGGTGACGATGACGAACAGGCGGCCTTCCTTCGCTACCGGAAACAGCATGTCCCCTCCGCGGCCCGCACCCGGGGCCGGTGGTGCCGCGGATCAGTTGCGCGACTTGTCGACCAGCTGGTTGGCCTGGATCCAGGGCATCATCGCACGCAGCCGCTCGCCCACCTGCTCGATCTCGTGGGCAGCGTTGCGGCGGCGATTCGCGGTCATGGAGGGATAGTTGGTGTCCCCTTCCTGGATGAAGCGCTTGGCGTACTCGCCGGTCTGGATGTTGTGCAGGGCCTCGCGCATGGCCGCACGGGATTGCTCGTTGATGACCTTCGGGCCGGTCACGTACTCGCCGTACTCCGCGTTGTTGGAGATCGAGTAGTTCATGTTGGCGATGCCGCCCTCGTACATCAGATCGACGATCAGCTTGAGCTCGTGCAGGCACTCGAAGTAGGCCATCTCCGGGGCGTAGCCCGCCTCGGTCAGGGTCTCGAAGCCGGCCTTGACCAGCTCCACCGCGCCGCCGCAGAGCACCGCCTGCTCGCCGAACAGGTCGGTCTCGGTCTCGTCCTGGAAGCTGGTCTCGATGATGCCGGTGCGGCCGCCGCCGATCGCCGAGGCATAGGACAGCGCGATGTCACGCGCCTTGCCGGAGGCGTCCTGCTCGATGGCGATCAGGTCGGGGATGCCGCCGCCACGGGCAAATTCCGAGCGCACGGTGTGACCCGGCGCCTTGGGCGCGATCATGATCACGTCGAGGTCGCCGCGCGGCTCGATCTGGTTGTAATGGATGGTGAAGCCATGGGCGAACGCCAGGGTGCCGCCCTGCTTGAGGTTGGGCTTGATCTCCTCGCTGTAGAGCTTCGCCTGGTATTCGTCGGGGGCCAGCACCATGACCAGATCGGCGGCGGCCACCGCGTCGGAGACGTCGGCCACCTTGAGGCCGGCTTCCTCGGCCTTGGCACGCGAACCGGAACCGGCACGCAGGCCGACGGTGACGTCCACGCCGGAATCCTTCAGGTTGTTCGCATGGGCATGCCCCTGCGAGCCGTAGCCAATGATGGCCACCTTCATGCCCTGAATGATGGAGAGGTCGGCGTCTTTGTCGTAGTAGAGCTTCATTGCGGTTTCCTTGGCAATCAGTGAAAGGTGTTCAGATCTGGAGCGCGACGTCCCCGCGCGCGATGCCCATGACCCCGGAGCGCACCACTTCCTGCACGGGGAAGGGCTCCAGGGCCTCGAGGAAGGCGTCCAGCTTGGAGCCCTCTCCGGTGATCTCGATGACGTAGGTCTTGCGCGTGACGTCGATGATGCGGCCGCGGAAGATGTCCGCGAGGCGCTTCACCTCCTCGCGATCGCCGGGTTCGTCCACGCTGACCTTGATCATCGCCATCTCGCGCTCGATGTGAGGATAGGAGGTCAGATCGAGCAGCTTGATGACGTCGATCAGCTTGTTCAGCTGCTTGGTAATCTGCTCGACGATCTCCTCGGATCCGCTGGTGACGATGGTCATGCGCGCCAGCGTGGGATCGTCGGTGGGCGCGACGGTCAGCGATTCGATGTTGTAGCCGCGCGCGGAGAACAGCCCCGCGACCCGGGACAGGGCGCCGGATTCGTTCTCCAGCAGGACACTGATGATGTGACGCATACGGAATCCTTCCCTGTCAGACCAGGATCATTTCGTTCTGACCGGCACCGGCCGGAATCATCGGGTAGACGTTCTCGGACTGATCGGTGATGAAGTCCAGGAACACCAGGCGGTCCTTCTGTGCCAGGGCCTCCTTCAGCGCGCCTTCCACGTCGGCCGGCTTGTCGATCCGCATGCCGACGTGACCATAGGCCTCCGCCAGCTTCACGAAGTCGGGCAGCGCATCCATGTAGGACATCGCATAACGGCCCTGATAGAAGAACTCCTGCCACTGCCGCACCATCCCGAGATAGCGGTTGTTCAGGTTCAGGATCTTCAGCGGCAGCTGGTACTGATAGCAGGTGGACAGCTCCTGCATGCACATCTGGATGCTGGCCTCGCCAGTAATGCAGCCCACCGTGGCGTCCGGATGCGCGAACTGCACGCCCATCGCGAACGGCAGTCCCACGCCCATGGTTCCCAGGCCGCCGGAGTTGATCCAGCGGTTGGGCTTGTCGAAACCGTAGAACTGCGCCGCCCACATCTGGTGCTGGCCCACGTCGGAGGTCACGAAGGCGTCGCCGCCGGTCAGCTCCCAGAACTTCTGCACCACGTACTGCGGCTTGATCAGCTCGGAATCGCGATCGTACTTGAGGCAGTCCTGGCCGCGCCATTCGCGAATCTGGTCCCACCAGGCCTTCAGCGCATCGGCGTCCGGCTGGCCGCCGTTTTCCTCCAGCGCGCGGATCAGCTCGCGCAGCACCGGCTCCACCTCGCCGACGATGGGCACGTCCACCTTCACGTTCTTGGAGATGGAGGCCGGGTCGACGTCCACGTGGACGATCTTCGCATGGGGGCAGAACTTCTCGATGTTGCCCGTCACGCGGTCGTCGAAACGCGCGCCGATCGCGATCAGCACGTCCGCATGGTGCATGGCCATGTTGGCCTCATAGGTCCCGTGCATGCCCAGCATGCCCAGGAACTGATCGTCCGAGGCCGGATAGGCGCCCAGGCCCATCAGGGTGTTGGTGATGGGGTAGCCCAGCTTGCGGGTGAATTCCGTCAGCGCTTCGGAGCCGCGGCCCAGCACCACCCCGCCGCCGGTGTAAATCATCGGCTGCTTTGCCGACAGGATCAGCTCGACCGCGCGCCGGATCTGACCGGTGTGGCCGCGGGTCTTCGGGTTGTAGGAGCGCATGTGGATGCTCTCGGGGTACTCGAACTCGCAGCTGTCGGCGGTGACATCCTTGGGGATGTCCACCACCACCGGACCGGGCCGGCCGGTGGTGGCGATGTAGAAGGCCTTCTTGATGGTGGTCGCCAGATCCTTCACGTCCTTGACCAGGAAGTTGTGCTTCACGCAGGGGCGCGTGATGCCCACGGTGTCCACTTCCTGGAAGGCGTCGTTGCCGATCATGCTGGTCGGCACCTGGCCGGTGAACACCACCAGCGGCACCGAATCCATGTAGGCGTCGGCAATGCCGGTGATCGCGTTGGTCGCGCCCGGGCCGGAGGTCACCAGGGCTACGCCGGGCCGGTCGGAGGACTTGGCATAGCCCTCGGCGGCATGCACCGCGCCCTGCTCATGACGGACCAGTACGTGCGAGACCTCGCTCTGCTGATACAGCGCATCGTAGATGTGCAGGACCGCGCCGCCGGGATAGCCGAATACCAGATCGACGCCTTCAGCCTGCAGACTGCGGACGAAGATTTCGGCACCGGTGATGGCGGTGGACGATGCAGAGGTCTCGGACATGACGGTTGTTCCTTACCAGGGGCTGTCGGGCGATCGTGATCCGAGCGGACACGCCGAATCAAAATAGCCCACCATACTAATATGAAATCGCCCGCGCTTCACGCCAGCAGGCGCACGCGCGGACCCTGCCGGTGGCGAACCATGGAGCGTCCAGCCCCGTGGGAGGCCAGCCCTCTGGCCGACGGGAGCAACCTCGCCCGGAACGACGAGAGGCTCGCCTCCCACAGGACTGGCTTCCCCGGGGGGCCGGTCTCCCGCAGGCAAGGGCCCTGCGACCCGCTCAGCTTCCCTCGGAACCGCCCGCCTGGGCGGTGGGCAGTTCGGCGAAATGCTGGCGCGCCCGCGCCACCAGATCCCCCGGCAGCCCCTCCTTCTCCGCGATGGTCAGCCCGAAGGACACCCCCGGCTCGCCGATCAGCAGGCGGTAGGTCGGTGACAGGGTGTCCGGATCGAACTGCATCGAGGCGTTAACGATGCCCGCCTGCTGAGCGGCGTAATCCTTCAACGGCGCAAGATGAGTGTTGACGATCCCGCGGGTGCCCCGCGAGCGCAGCTCGTCCAGCATCGCCATGGCCAGGGCGGCCCCCTCGTCCGGGTCGGTACCGGTCCCCAGCTCGTCCAGCAGGATCAGGCTCTCCGGACCCGCGTTATCCAGGATGCGCTTGAGCACCGCCACGTGCCCGGCAAAGGTCGACAGGTGGTGCAGCAGGCTCTGGTTGTCGCCCACGTCCACCATCACCTGGTCGAAACGGCCGATGCGGCAATCCTGCTCCGCGGGGATGTGCAGCCCGCACCAGGCCATGGTCACCAGCAGACCGAGGGTCTTCAGCGCGACCGTCTTGCCCCCGGTGTTGGGGCCGGTGATCAGCAGCAGCGGCTGCTCGTCGTCCAGGCGGATCGACAGCGGCACCGGCTGCGGCCCGTTGCCCTCCGCGAACTGCAGCAGCAACAGCGGGTGGTAGGCCTCGTCCAGTTCCACCCCGGGGCGGTCTTCCAGGGCCGGGGCATGGGCATTCATCTGCGCGGAGAGCTGCGCAGCGGCCGAGGCCAGGTCGATCCAGGTCAGCGCCGTCAGCATCAGATCCAGCGGCTCGCCGTATTCGCGCACGGTGTCGGTCAGCTCGCGCAGCAGCCGCTGCTGCTCGTTGTTGATCTGCCCGTTCACGGTATCCAGCTGGTTGTTCAGCGGGACCGCCTCGATCGGCTCGATGATGTGATCGCGCCCGCCCATCGCGGTGCCCCGGCGCACGCCCTTGACCGCGCCGGCGGCATCGCCGCGCAACACCATCACCGCGCGCTCCTGATGCCACTGCACCTTCAGGGTTTCGTCGCCCTTCTGCGCGACATCCGACGCGGACAGACGCTTCTGCACCACGGCTTCGACCTCGCCACGCAGGCGATTGCGCTCGCCGAAGGAGTCCACCAGCGACTCGCTGGCATCCTCGCGCAGCGAACCGCCCGGATTGAGGCAGCCCGAAAGACGCTGCTCCAGCCCCTCGGGCGGATACAGCTTGTTCAGGTCCGCCGGGTAGATTTCCGGGGTGTCTTTCAGCTGGTCGGCCAGCTCGCGCGCATGGCGCATGATGGTCTGCAGGTTGTGCAGCGCCTGCACCGGCAGCGCCGAACCCGGATTACCCGCCTGGCGCAGCGCTGCCCGCACGTCCGGCAGCTGCCCCAGGCGCGGCAGCGTGCCCGCGTCCAGGCGCTGGCGGGCCACCGTCACCGCCTTCTGCAGCGCGCGCGCGGCCTCCAGGTTGGGCGCAGGCTCCAGCCCGCGCGCAGCGTCGGCGCCGTAGGGCGTGGCGGTCAGACGTTCCAGCAGACGCTGGATCGCGGGAAATTCGAGGGCCTTCAGATCGACCTGCATGACATCCCCTTGTTCATGAAATCTCTACCGGCTCCCACAGGGAAGGAACGATGGCCCGGCCTACTCCTCGGCCTTCTTGAACATGCCGAGGTAGGCCTTCTTGTCCAGCATCGGCTCGCGCATCACCGCCAGCATGTCGTCCAGATGCTCCGGCGTGCTCATGCCCACCAGCGAGGTCCCCAGACCGGGCGTGGAGCGATTGAACTGCATCGCGCGCTGCGCCGGACTGGCCAGCCCCGCCAGTTCGCGCTCGACCACGTCCACCGACTGCTGCGCCAGATGCCCCTTGAGCATCGTGTGCGAGGCCATCATGTAGATCTCCAGCTGATGCGCCGCCTGCAGCGGGCTGGCCACGTTGCCCTGCCCGGTCGCGGTGTTGAAGCGGGTGAACCCCTCCAGCATCACCTGGTTGAACGGCAGCATGGCGATCTTGAAATGATCGCGCGCGAAGTCGTCCCCGGTCACGGTCTGCGCCGCGCGCTGCGCCAGCCCCTGGATGGAGGTCAGCGACTGGAACACCGGGGCATCGGTCTCCTCGCGAAAACCCTCGAAGGTCGAGATCCCGTAGGCGCGGATCTTCTTGTCGCGCACCGCACGTTCCAGCATCTCGAACACCGGCTCCAGCTTCCAGTTGGTGCGTTCCTTGCCGATCTCGTGGATATGCACCTCCGGCTGGTCGATGATGAACGCATCCAGGGTCTCCACGCCCATCAGCGAGCGCGACAGCTCCATCTGGTAGTGGATGTATTCCGGCGTCAGCAGATGCGCGCCCTTGGCCAGGTCCTCCTTCGTGCCCATGCCCGGGGCCTCGATCTCGCGCTGGAACCAGGCGTCCATGTCGTCCGGCTGACCGCCGCGCAGGGTCAGGAAGCCTCCCTTGGAGATCAGGAACATCGCCTCGCGCGGGACCCCGGCCTCGAGCGCCGTGCGCACGCCCGCCCCCACGGCCGCCAGCGAACGGCCATAGCGGTAATGCGCGGAGGTATCCACCACGTTGATGCCCTCGGTCAGCCCGCGGGCCACGATCGCGGAGATCGCCGCATCCACCTCGGCGGTAGCCGCCCCGCCGAAGGTCCCGATGCCGAGACTCGACAGGCGCATGCGCGCGCGCGAGAACTCGCTGTAATGGCCCTCGGCCGCGCGCCCGTCGGCGAGGAACGACTCGGCATACTTGCGCGTCGCCTTGGCGTTGGCATAGCCGGGAATCAGTTTCTGCGAAGCTTCCATATTCCTCTCTCGAACCGCCGCAACAAGGGCAACCGCCGGATCCTGGTCTTCCGGCGCATCGCATCGGGAATGCGAATCCTAGGGAAACACCGCTCGATGTGCACGTTTCCCTCGACAGACGGAGGGTGCCTGTCCGGCGTCCCCCGGTCGTTTGCGGCCACCCCCGGAATGCTGCGAAGCTTGCAAACCCATCGTGCCGCCCGGAATACCGTCCGAGATGACCGCCCCCGAAGACCCCGAACACGCCCCGCAGACCACCGTCGAACCGGAAGACGAGGCCGGCTTCGAGGCCCTGGAACGCGGCGACTTTGCCGAAGCCCATCGAATCTGGAGCGAGCGCGCCGACGGACCGTATGCCGGCGCCCATCTCGGCCTGGGCGTGCTGTACGCCAGCGGCCTGGGCGTCGAATCGGACGTGCAGCGGGCCCGCGAGCACTGGAAACGCGCGGCCGAGCTGGGCCTGCTGGATGCCTGCTTCAACCTCGGCCTGCTGGCCGAACAGGGGATCGCCGAGGGTGATCCCGCAGAGGAGGCCGAGACCTGGTATCGCCGCGCGGCGGAGGCCGGGCACGCGAACGCCCAGTACAACCTGGGCGTGCTGCGCTTCGCCAGCGAGATCAGCCCGGAAGCCGCCGCGGAGGCCGTCGCCTGGTGGGAGAAAGCCGCCGAGCAGGGCGACCCCGATGCCCTGAACAGTCTGGGCGTGGCGTACGAAACCGGCCGCGGCTGCGCTGCCGACCCCGCCGAAGCCGGCCGGCTGTATACGCGGGCCGCCGGCGCCGGTCATGCCCGGGCGGCCTGCAACCTCGCCCAGCTGCTGGAACAGGGGCACGGCGTGATCGCCGATCTGGCCGAGGCCGTACGCTGGTACCGCCAGGCCGCGGAGGACGGCGACGGCGAGGCCGCCGCCCGCCTCGGCAACCTGTACCGCGACGGCAAGGGAGTGGAATGCGATCCGGCGCAGGCGGCGCACTGGTATCGCGTCGCCGCCGATGACGGCCATCCCGCGGCGCGTACCAACCTGGGCGTGCTGCTGGACCGCGGTCACGGGATCGCCCGGGACCAGCGCGAGGCCGCCCACTGGTACCGGCTGGCGGCCCGCCAGGGGCAGATGCAGGCGCAGTACAACCTGGGCATCTTCCTGGCCGAAGGCCATGGCGTGGAACAGGATCTGGTCGAGGCCTGGGTATGGTTCTCGCGCGCGGCCGACCAGGGACACCCCTCGGCCGCCGACGCCCGCGACTACGTCCACCAGCACCTGTCACTGGAGCAGCAGCAGGATGCCCTGGCCCGCAAGTCGCGTGAGTGACCGCCCGCCGCCCATGCCGTCGAGCCGGCCCCGGGCGGCACTGACCCTGCCGGCCCTGATCCTCCTGCTCGCGGCCGGATCCGCCCCGGCAGCCGACGGCGCGGACAACGACACCCCGCAAGCCACCACCCGTGCCGATGATGCGCCGCAATCCCCCGAGGGCCGGCAACTGGTCGAACAGCGCTGCCTCAACTGCCACGGCGAACGCACCCTCAGCGAGGCCGGGTTCGGGCGCCTGGGCTGGCACGCCACGGTCACGCGGATGAACTGGGTCAACGGCGCCGGGGTCGGGTTCGGCGAGCGCGGTCCGATCGTCGACTATCTGAGCGAACAGAGCGAACCTTCCATGGCCCGCGTCATCGGGGAATGGGTCGTCGCCGCCCTGCTGGCGGCCGGAGCGGCCTTCGTGCTGTGGCGCGGCATCCGCCGCTGGCGCCGGCGCCAACCGACAGGCTGAGCGCCCAATCGATTCGCGCGTCAGCCGCCGGTGCCGTGCTTCCCCGGGCCTGGCTCCATCCGCCCCCCCCTGCCGCCGTCAGTAGCGCGGCAGTGCCACATCCGCAAAGACGGCGTCCACCCCCTTCTGGTCGGCGGCATGCAGGGCGCGATCGACCCGTTCCAGGGTCAGATGGGGGGCCAGCAGGGCGAGAAAGTCGTACATGTAGCCGCGCATGAACATCCCGCGGTTGAAGCCGACCCGGGTTACCTGCTCGGTAAACAGGTGGCGGGCGTCGATACTGACAAGGTCGGCATCCTCGTCCGGCTCGTAGGCCATGCGTGCGATGAGGCCCACGCCCAGGCCGAGGCGGACATAGGCCTTGATGACATCGGAGTCCGCCGCGCTCAGGACGACGTCCGGCTCCAGGTCAGCGGCCCGGAAATCCCGCTCCAGCTGACCGCGCCCGGTGAATCCGTGCACATAGGTCACCAGCGGGTGGGCCGCCACCGCCGCCAGATCCGCCGGAGGCGTCCGGGCCAGAGGATGGTCGCGGGGCACCACCAGGCAGTGATGCCAGCGGTAGGCCGGCAGCATCACCCGCTCCCGGTTCTGGGCGACACCCTCGGTCGCGATGCCGAAATCGACCTCGCCGCTCGCAGCCATCCGCGCGATGTCCGCGGGGCCGCCCTGCTCGATCTGCAGCCTGACCTCAGGGTAATCGTGACGGAAGGCGTCGATGCGGGGTGGCAGGAAGTAACGCGCCTGGGTATGGGTCGTCGCCAGTCGCAGCAGTCCGCGGCGTTCATCGGAAAAATCCGCCGCCAGGGAGCGGATGCCGTCGACCTCGGCCAGGATCCGTTCGGCGCGGGCCAGGATCTGGCGTCCCTCCGGCGTCACGTGGGTCAGGTGCTTGCCGCTGCGCTGGAAGATCAGCACCCCCAGCTCGTCTTCCAGCATGCGGATCTGCCGGCTCACCCCGGGCTGGGAGGTGAACAGCCGCTCCGCGGCATCGGTCACGTTGAGGCCCGATTCCACCACCGCTTTCAGACAGCGCAGTTGTTGCAGTTTCATGGCCCGGGTGTGATCTCTCGACCGGTTGCGGGCCGGGGAGAACGGCCCTTTTATTCACTTTTAACATGAAAACATAATTTATTATTCTTTTCCATTCTATATATATCCCTCTAGAGTCTTTCTCGAGGCCTCGGAACCCATCCGACACCCGAGCAGGAGAAAGACCATGAAGACCGAAACCATCCCGTCCCGACCCGACCGCCAGACCCTGGAAAAGCGCCGCGCGGAACTGCAGCGCAACCTGGCGCGCGTGAACCAGGCCCTGGCCGCATGCAGCGAGGAAACCGCCCAGGCCCGGCACATCCGCAGGGAGCCCCCGTCGCTCCCCGCCTTCGACCACCCGCTGCCGGTCGGTGCAGGCTGAACGACCCGGTCCCGTGATCCTTCCGCCCGCAACTGCATGGGGACAGCATGGCGAATGATTCGACCCGCAGCCTGATACTCGAGCGCGACCATGACGGAAACCTGGCGATCAGCAGTACCGACCACAGCGACAAGGCGGGGGTGCTGGGATACGACCCCCTGCAACACCTGGCCATCGGCCTCGCGTCCTGTCTGCTGGAATTCGCCGACCGTTTTCTGAGCCGGCGCGGCTACTCCCGTGCGGCGGAACTGGAGGTCACCTGGACCTTCGATGGGCGCCGCTGCCGGGTCTCCACCCTTCAGGCCGAGTTGCGCCTGGCGATCGGTCTGGACGAAGGCGAACAGACCAGCCTGGAACGCATGCTGGCCCAGTGCCCGATCCACCAGGCCCTGGAGGGCCCGCTGGAGGTCCCGACCCGGGTTCGTCTGACGCACGCCCGGCGCCCGGCACCCGCATGAGGTCCGGGCGCAGCCAGCCCCGATCCGGGATCTCGCTGGCCAGGGCTCGAGAGTGAATGCCGGCGCCGGGCCATTGACCCCGGCGCGCCCTCTTGATAGGTCGGTCGCTGTGTGGACACTTCGCTCGCATGAGCGACGAGATGCCCATCGACGCCCTGCGCGGGGACTTTGCCGCGGCGCTGGCCGACGGGCCGGTGGTGGTGTCGGCGGCCACCGGTTCCGGCAAGTCGACGCGCCTGCCGGTGTGGGCGCGGGACCAGGGGCGCGTGCTGGTGGTGGAACCCCGCCGAGTGGCGGCCACCAGCCTGGGGCACTGGGTGGCCGGCCTGCTCGGCGGAAAGCCGGGGCGCGAAGCGGGCTTCGCCGTGCGCGGCGAGGTGCGCTGCGACCGCGACACGCAGATCGTGTTCGCCACGCCCGGGATGGCCCTGCAGTGGCTGGCGCACAACGGCCTCGCGGATTTCGCGGTGGTGGTCCTCGACGAGTTCCACGAACGCCGCTGGGACACCGATCTCCTCTACGCCCTGCTGACCGAGACCGGACGCCACCGCCTGGTGATCACCTCGGCCACCATCGACGGCGCGCGCCTCGCCCGCGATCTCGGCGGCACCCACCTCGAGAGCCCCGGCCGTTCCTGGCCGGTCGCGCTGGAACACCTCGCCGCGGACCCGCAGGCAATGCCTCATGCGAAGGATCTGGCCACGCGCGTGGCCGAAGGCATACGCACCGCACTGGCGCGTACCGACGGCGATGTCCTCGCCTTTCTGCCCGGGCGCGGCGAGATCGCCGCGGCGGCGCGGGCCCTGAAGGACGAGCCCGTGGCCTGCATCGAGCTGCACGCCGGCGCCAGCGCCGAGGCGCAGCGCCATGCCCTGCAGCCGGGGCAGGAACGCCGGGTGATCCTCGCCACCAACGTCGCCGAGAGCTCGGTGACCGTACCCGGGGTCACCGCCGTGGTCGACAGCGGTCTGGAGCGCCGCACGGGTCGCCGCAACGGCCGCACCGTGCTCGCGCTGCAGGCGATCGCCGCCGACAGCGCGGAGCAGCGCCGCGGGCGCGCGGGCCGCACCGCACCGGGTCTGTGCCTGCGGCTGTGGGGGCGCAATGCCCCGCTGGCCACGAACACGCCGCCGGAGCTGCAGCGCGAGGACCTCACCGAACCGGTACTGGCGGCCGCCTGCTGCGACCGCCCGGCGCGCGAACTCGCATTCCCCGATCCTCCGCGCGAGGAGGCCCTGGAACGCGCCGAAGACCGGCTGCGGGCGATGCACGCGATCGACGCGGATGGCCGCGCGACCGAGCACGGGCAACGCCTGTTCGCCCTGCCGGTGGACACCGCGCTGGCCCATCTGGTGCTGGCCATGCCGGATGCGGCGACGGCCGCGTTCATGGCCGATCTCGCCGGCGCCCTCGGCAGCCGCCGGGCGGTCGTGGTGCCGCCCGACGACGAACGCGAGCGGCAGGATGCACTCGCCGCCCTCGGCCGGGCCTGCGACGCGACGCTGAGGGTCGCCGCCGTGCGCGGCCACGCACCCGACGGGGTTCGCATACGCCGGGAGGAACGCCGCGAGGCCCACCATCTGGCCCGTCAGGTGCGCGAGCTGGCCGGCCTGCCCGCCCGGGAATCGCAGCAGGAACCGGAGTCCGAGCCCCTCGCGGCCACCGCGCCCCGGGCCCTGACCGCCGCAGTCGCCGCCGCCCCCGAGCTGGCGTTCGTGCGCCGCGAGCGCCGCCGCTTCGCGCTGGGCAACGGCGGCGAGGAGGCGGAGATCGGTCGCGATTCGCTGCTGGACGAGGATGCCGAGGCGGCCGTAGTGTTCGACAGCCACAGCCTGCCCGGCAAGGGCACCCGCGACACCCGCACCATCGCCACGGTGCTCGCGCCGCTGGAGCCCGATGCCCTGATCGACGCGGGGGTGGCCACGCCGGCCATCGCCGATCCCGAATGGTCCGCCGACGGACTCGTGGTCCGCCGCGACTGGTGGCATGCCGGGCGCGTACTGCGCAGCGACCGCACCCGCCCCGCAGGCGCAGCGGCACGCGAGGCACTGGCCGCGCTCATCCTGGATGACCGGCTGCTCGCCCCCGCCGGCTCGCGCCTGCGCGACGACCTCGACGCCTGGGCGCTGTATCTCGCGCTGGGCTTCGAGCAGGGCGAGGCCCCGGACGCCCGCGACTGGCTGACCCGTCGCCTGCAGACCCTGGGCGTGGAATCGGACGAAGACGTGGCCCTGCTGGAACCGGAGGATCTCGCGTTCGAGGGCGTACCCGAGTGGGAACGCGAACGCTTCGATCGCCGCTATCCGCGCGAGGTGCGGCTCTCGGGCCTGCACATGCGCATCCATTACAACGTCGCCCGCCGTACCGTCACCGCAGAGAAAATCGACGGCAACCGGCGCGACGACCCGAAGCGCTGGGAACTGCCCGCCTGGCAGGGCTGGCACGTCCGCTTCCAGCGCGCCAGCCGCGTGGTCGACGTGCGCTAGGAAAGCACCAGCAGGGGATGGGTCGCGAACAGGCGCTCCAGGCGCTGTTCCAGTTCGACGCGCACCGGGCCGCTGCGGTCGGCGTCGAGGCGGGATATGAACAGGTTGTCGTACCACTCTTCTTCTTCGTCCATGTCCCAGTCGACCTCGCGCAGCAGCGACTGACCGGCCTCGGGCAGCGCGGCGGGCAGCTCGCGGCCGGTGAGCTGCGCCCACACGCCGGTCCAGCAGCGGGCCAGCGCCAGCGGGTGGTAGCCGCCGCCCCCGAGCACCAGCAGCTTCGGCGTGCCGTCGCCGTGACGCGGGCTGGTCTCGATCACGTCGTCGATGCACTGGAGGAAGCACTGGGTGGAAATGCCGAACTTGCCCAGCGGGTCCGGCAGCAGCGCATCGGTGCCGGCCTGCACGACCACGTAATCCGGCTGCCAGCGGGTACGCGCCGCCTCCCAGATGCGGCTGAAGGCGCTGTGGAATTCCGTGTCGTTGGTCTCTTTCGGCAGCGGCAGGTTGACCGCGTTCCCCAGCCGGCCGGTGTCCTCGATACGCCCGCCCTGGAACGGGTAGCCGTATTCGGTATCCATGTGCAGGGACACGGTAAGCACGTCCGGGTCGTCGGCGAATGCCGCTTCCACGCCGTCGCCATGGTGGGCGTCGATATCCAGGTACAGCACCCGTTTTCCGGCCTGGCGCAGGCGCAGGATGCCCAGCGCGCAGTCGTTGAAGTAGCAGAAGCCGCGCGCCTGATCGGGGGCGGCGTGGTGCATGCCCCCGGCCGGATTGAAGGCCATGCCGCCCTCCAGCACGACCTCGGCGCCCTGGATGGAACCATAGGTGGCCGTGGCCGGGGTGGAGAAGAAGCCGGCGAAGAACGGGTTCTCGAAGTTGCCGATGTTGTGGCGGTCACGGTAGCGCTGGAACACCTTGCCTAGCGCCTCGGCGCGCTGCATGGCGGTCACGTAGTCGCGGGTATGCAGCCACTCGAGCTCGGCGGGCATGGCTTTGCGGGTCACCGCCATCTCGCCGGGGGTGACGGCATCGTAGGCCTCGATCAGGTCGATGGTGAGCGACACCCGCGGGATCCCCAGCGGATGGTTGTCGCCGTAGCTGTGCCCGCGATAGCGCGGGGCGTGCAGCAGCGTCGCATGGCGGCGCGCCGGACCGGATGCGGCGTCCGGGGCAGCGACGGGGGCGGCTTCGGGGGTGGCATTCACTGGTGGCGCAGCCTCAGGTAGATCTCGGGCAGACGGCGCGGCAGCTCGTCCACGTGGTCGATGATGGTGTAGTGGCCGGGGCCGAAGATCGCCGGCAGGTATTCCGAGCCGGACGGGTCCAGGGTGACGCAGAACGGGTGCACGCCGGCGTCCACCGCCTCTTTCATGGCCATGCGCGTGTCCTCGTGCAGGTAGCGCTGGTCGCCGCCGTCGTCGTAGTCGGCCGGGCGGCCGTCGGACAGGATCAGCAGCAGGCGGCGCTGGGCCGAGCTGCGCCGGAAGGCCTCCAGCGAGTGACGGATGCCCGCGCCCATGCGCGAGGCCAGGCGTCCGGAGACCCCGGCGATGCGGTTGCGCACGGTGGCGTTCAGGTCTTCGTTGAAGTCCTTCAGCCAGTAGTAGTTGACCTGATCGCGCTGTTTGGAGGCGAACCCGGCGATCGCACAGGGATCGCCGACCCGGTCGATGGCCTCGGCGAACAGCATCATGCCCTCGCGCACGCGGTCGACGATCTTGCCCTGCCCGCCCGGATGCCGCGCCATGATGGAGGTCGACATGTCCGCCAGCATCAGCACCGAGGTGTCACGGTGCTGCACCGCGCGGCGGCGATAGATGAAGGCCTTCGGCGAGAGCCCGGCCTTCTTGTCGGCGACATAATCGATCACCGCCTCGGTATCCAGCTCGTCACCGTCCATCTGTTTGCGCAGCGGCGCCGGGCGCATCGGGCGCTGCATCTCCAGGCCCCGGGTCAGGCGCTTCAGGGTGTCGGCGTGGCGGGTCAGGATCTCCGCCGCGCGGTCGGGCTCTTCGTCGTCCAGCACGCGCTCGTAGAGGTTCACCCAGTCGGAGATGTAGCGCTGCTCGCGATAGTCCCACTCGGGGTACAGGATGCCGTCCTTCTTCGGCGTGTACGGGGCCGCGCGCTTGGCTACCTGGGCCGGCTGCGGGATCCCGGTGCCGATCCGCCCGCCGGTGCCGGAGGTCTCCTGCTGCGGGGTCTGGATGTCGGCGTCCGGGTCCTTCTGCGCGTCCTCCGGGGCCTGCTGCGGCTGCTCTTCCTGCTTCTCGTGCTCGAACTTGTGCTCGTCGTGCGCCTCGTGGTCGCGGAAGTCCGCCAGCTCGCCGTTGCGCTCGCGCTGAGGATAGACCGGCAGCGCCGCGTTCAGCGACAGCCCGGGCAGGTAGGCCTCGGCGCGTTCTTCGATGGTGATCTCGGGAAAGGCCCCGTCGGCGAACAGTTCCTCGGCCACCTCCCAGGCGGTCACCACGTCGGCATCGGGCGCCAGCATGCGCGCGAGCCGAGGATCCTCCGGCTCGCGCCCCTCCAGCAGCGCCCGGTGCGCCCGCAGCGCGAAATCGAAATACGTGCCGGCCGGTTCGGCCGGGCGCTCGTACGCCTCGGCCAGCCGCACCAGGCGTTCGAGAAAGCGCGGGATGCGCGGGGCGACCCGGGCGTTCACCCGCAGGTCTTCGGCCAGGTCGAACAGGACCTGAAAGCGGAACATGCGCTCGCCGAAGGCGGCGAACAGCGGCCGCCAGGTGATGCGCGAGCGGTCGTCCAGCGGCGGGTGCTCGCTGCCCGCGCGCTCGAACAGGCGCTCCACGCGGGGCAGGGCATAGGTGTCGTACGCCAGGTGGGCCGCCGCATGCTGCGTGGCCACCAGGGCCTCCTCGCGCGAGTCCATGACCGCCGGCATGAACAGTCGGCGGCCGTCGGTCTCCAGCATCGGCCGGCCCTCGCCGGGCTTCCAGCTGGAATCCGCCAGCGGGATGTCGGCGTCCAGCCAGGCCAGCATCACCAGCCGCAGGAAGCGTCCGTGCATGCGCGGACGGAACCCCGGAAGCGCGTCCAGCAGCAGCTTCAGGCTCTCGTCGCTTTCCAGGCGGAAATAGGCCTCGCCGCGCGAGCGCCCGGCCTTCAGCAGGTCGGCCCCGCGCCGCGCCCAGGAGAGCAGACCGCCGTCGCCGACCAGGTTGCGCGCGATCGGCGCCCCCTCGAGGTAGCAGTCCAGGGTCAGGCCGCGCTCGTCGAACAGGGTCTCGGCCGGGTCGATCAGGGCCCGCAGCCCCTCGATACCACGCCCGGCCGCGAGCTTGTCGAAATCGGTCTCGAAATAGGCCCGCGCGTCCGGCAGGCTGCGCTCGCACCAGCGCAGACCGGTCGCGTACCACTCGCGCTCGCCGTCCTCGCCCCAGGCGGCGAACACCCGGTCGGCCTGGCTCATGAACCCCTCGAGCGCATCGGCCGAATTCACCCAGCGGGCGAATTCGGCAGCCTGTGCGCGCCACGGCTCCACGCCGCCGACGTGTTCGGCCATCCGCGCGGAATGACGCATGAAGCTCTTGCCGGCCTCGCGGTCGTGGAAGAACAGGTCGCGCGCGGTCTCGATCCAGCGTCGGGCGGGGCCGGCACCGAACTCGCGGATCGCCGGCAGGGCCTCCTTCGCGTCGCGGTGGGCGACGAAGCTCATGTCCTCGAGGTGCTGCAGGATCTCCTCGATCTCGACGAGATCCCCGGCTTCGCTGTCCGCGCCCCCGTCGTTGCGAACCTGCTCGCTCACGCGGCTTCCGACTCGGGGAAGTGGGCGTCGAAGATCTCTTCCAGCGCCTGGATCAGCTCGGGGTCATCGGTGATCGGCGCGATCATCGCCGCGCGGCAGGCCACGCGCGGGCTCAGGCCCGCCTGCATCAGCTCGCCGGCATAGGCCAGCGCGCGGGTGGAGGTGGCCTCTTCCAGACCGTGGTCCTTGAGGGCACGCGCCTTGCGGCCGGCGGCCACGAGTTTTTCCACGCGGTCGGCATCCAGGCCACCGGATTCCTTGGCAACGATCTCGCGCTCGACCTCTTCCGAGGGGTAATCGAAGTGGATGCCGACGAAGCGCTGCTTGGTGGACGGCTTCAGGTCCTTCAGCACGGTCTGGTAGCCGGGGTTGTAGGAGATCACCAGCATGAAGTCCTCGTGCGCGTCGATAATCTGCGACTTCTTGTCCAGCGGCAGCTGGCGCCGGTGGTCGGTCAGCGGGTGGATGACCACGGTGGTGTCGGTACGCGCCTCGACGATCTCGTCGAGGTAGCAGATCGCCCCCTCCTTGACCGAGCGGGTCAGCGGCCCGTCCTGCCACACGGTCTCCTCACCCTCGAGCAGGAAACGCCCGACCAGATCCGAGCTGGTGAGGTCCTCGTGGCAGGACACGGTGACCAGCGGCTGACCCAGGGTGTGCGCCACGTGTTCGAGGAAACGGGTCTTGCCGCAGCCGGTCGGCCCCTTGAGCATCACCGGAAGGCGCTTGGCATAGGCCGCCTGGAAGATCTCGACCTCGTCGGCCTGGGGCTTGTAGAAGGGCGCGCCGCCCTGGCTGCCATCCTGGCCGGGCTTGTCGATGACGTCGCGTTCCACTCCGCGCATGCGGTTGATCAGGTTCTTCATGCTGGCTCCTGTAGGCCGCCTCGTATGTCGCGTCGCATGACGATTCCGGGCACATTCCCGGGGGGCGCACCCCCGGAATCGTCATCGCGCGGGGATTGTTGTATGATTTCGGGTTTGATTATACCCAACCAGTTCACTCGGATTCAGCGCGTAAATAGAGGACCCGCAATGAAACTTGTCAAACTCGTCAAGCTGAACAACCTGCAGTACAACCCGAACCGCGACCCGGAAGTGTACCGTCGCCCGGTGAACGAGGAATTCCGCCTGCAGGCCATGCTGAACGGCTCGGGCACCGCGCAGTGCCGCTTCACCGTGGAGGGCGAGACCCTCTGCGAAAGCAGCGTGTCCCTGCCCGGCAGCTTCGACTGCAAGTTCAGCTACGACACCGCGGGGACCCGCATGGGTGACCTGGAGATCGAGGGCAACGGCGAGACCTACCACCAGAAGATCCGGATCGACGTCCTCGAGCACGCCTGGATCGGCTGAAGGCCGCGCCATTCGCCTGTCCGCGGCACACGCGGACCGACCAAGCGAAAAGGCCCCGTGGCTTGAGCCCGGGGCCTTTTCTGTTGAGGCCTTTCTTTCTGACGGGGCACTCAGCCCCAGTCGTACATGCGGATGAACTCGGGGAGCTTTTCGACCATCTCGTCCCGGTCGAAGAAGCGATCCGCACGCGCCAGGCGCATCTCGTCACGAATGTCCGCATCCCCGCCGAAACAGAACACCGGCAGGTTGATCTGGTATTCCATGCGCAGGGTGCGGATCACGTCCAGCGGATCGAACACCTCGATCTCGTCCAGGTCCAGCAGCATGAAGCGATACAGCAGGACCTCGTTCCAGTCTCCCAGCCCCTCCAGATCGGTGGTCGCTTCCATGTGCCAGTCGTCGGGCAATGGCGCCCGCAGGCGCTCGGTCATCTCGCCGTCCCGGCTCATCAGGATCATGCGCTTTTCCAGCCGGCGCTGGATCGTCGGTTCGGCCATCTCGGTGTCTCCTTGGAAATTCAGGCGATGCCGCGGTACAGCGCATCGATGCGGGCGCTGACCGCATCGGCCACCGCAGGGTCGAGGCAGCCGGCCAGGCGCGAGCGCAGATGCAGACGTTCCGGCAGCTCGCCCGCCACGCGCTCGCCGAGGACACGGTCCACCGCGGGGTCCTCGCACCACACGCGGGCGATGTGCTGTCCTTCCACGTGCAGGCGCAGGCGCCCGCAGGCCACCCGTGTCTCGAACACGTGATTGTCACGATTGACCCGGATCCCCTCCGGCACGGACGGGCGCGCATCCCCGTCCGCGAGATCGTCCAGTTCCTCGTAGCCGGCCGCCAGCCAGGCCTCCACGGTCGCCGCGTCCGGCGTCACCTCCACCGGCGGCGCCTCGAAGCGGCGTTCCGTGACCCGACGCAGCGAGTCGCGCAGGGCCGCGGAATCCGGCGCCCGCCCCAGCTCCCCGGCGCAGTCGGTCATGCCGGCCTCCAGTACCGGGCGCAGCCATTCGCGATAGCCCTCGCTGGGGGCCCGCACGCAGGCGAGGAAATCCTCCACCGGGAAACGACCGAGAAAACTCGCGCCGAATACCGAGCCCTCGTTCAGGGTGGCCGCACCGGTACCCATGATCTTGCGGCCCTGCACCCAGACATCCTGCCCGCGGGGTTCCACCCCCTGCAGGCCCAGCTCGCGCAACACGTCCACGGCCATGGCGAGGCCCTGCGCGAACAGATGCCGGGGACCACGCTTGAGGACACGACTCGGCCGGATCACGAAGAAGCAGTCCTGGTCGGCATCCACCCATACCGAACCACCGCCCAGCGGGCGCCGCACCACCGGGATGCCACGCGCGGCACAGTGGTCCAGATCGAGGTCGGCTTCGGGATCCTGACTGCCGCCCACCGAGACATGCGCCTCGCGCGAGCGCATCCACAGCACCCGGGGCGGAGCGTCCGGCGGGGTGGACGCCGCCAGCCCGGTATACAGGGCATGCAGCTCCGTCGCCGACCGCTCCCCGGCATCGATCCATTCCGGAGCGGCCGGGGTCGTCATCGTGCCTTATTCCTCCGACGGCTGGCCGGAGGCCGCGTCGCCCTGCTGCTCCTGATCCTTGTCATCGTTCCCCGGCTTGTAAAAGTAACGGAAATAGAAGTCGGAGCGCGACAGATCCTCGTACAACTTGGCCCGTTCTTCGACTCCGGTGCGCATGATATCCACCAGCGCCTCGGCCTGCTGGCCGTCGATGATGTGCATGCCGCCCAGCAGCTCCTGGTCGGTGTCGAGGAAATGCTGCGCCAGCTCCTCGGGCTCCTGCACGAACACCAGGAACGCCTTGCATTCGGGATCTTCGAGGTCCAGCGGCTGCATCACCAGTTTGCCGAGCCACGCCTGACGCGCGACCTGGTTGAACTGGTGGATGTCCAGCTTGCGGCCCTTCTTGTACTTGTTGAGTTCGTTGCGGATCTCGCCGATATTGGCGATCTTCATCGATTTCATGGCCTGCTTCCTGCCGCGAGTGAACGGGGAGGATAAACAACCCCGGCCCCCCTACGTAAGAAACCCCGGCGGACCGGGGTTCTTGAGTGCAACCAGGGGTTTTTCCCGGGCCGGGATTCAGTCATCCCACTGGAAGCCGGAGGACGCGAATCCGGTGGCCTCCTGCAGCGCCTCTTCCACCGCTCCCGGGGCATTGCGCAGCTGGATAAAACTGTTCGACCCCAGCATGCTCAGGTCGGGGAAATGCAGCGCCATGCGAAAGCGCATGTGCAGCGCCTCCACGTCGCCGCCATTGACCAGGACCTCGTAGGGCACGTAGGCGGTGTGGCGACGTGCGTTGACGTCCACGGTCTCCAGGGCGTTGCGATCGGACGCATCCTCCTCGGCCCCGTCCGCGGCGCGGATCGCCACGCCGACCAGGGTTGCGTCGCGCCCCGGGATGTCCACGCGATAGACCTCGCTGACACCGCCGGCCCGCTCCTCCAGACCTGCGCTCAGCGTCTCGAGGGCTTCCGCACGCGAGCCCCGGCTGCCCAGCTCGTAGGGCGCGTCGAAACGTTCCATGCCAAAGGCATAGCGATACCGGTTGAGGTCGCGCTGGCTCATGCCGTCCTCGTGGCCGAAGGTCTCCTCGGCCCCGAGGGCCTCTTCCAGCGACGCCGCGACACCGCCCAGTGGCACCTCGACACGGTAGGCGTGCTGGAAGTAAACCGGATGCGTGTAGCTGACCTGCACTTCGCCGTCGACCTCGGTGATGCCGACACGCATCGGCGCGATATAAGCCGCACGGTCATGCGAGGCGGCCGCCTCCAGCAGGTCGTCGCTGGTCGCCACCAGCACACGGGCCGAGTCGGTGACGTCGTACTCACCGAGGATCTCGAAATCCGCGCCCTCCAGACGCTCGCGCGCCTCGTCGGCCACCTCGGAGACGCCGGCCCCGCCATCGGTCCAGGCCAGCACGAACGGGCGATACTCGTCCGCGGTGGCGGACGCTGCCGCGGCCATCAGGGTCACGGCCGCCAGCCCGGCCGTCAGTGACCGGACGATCCCGGTCGAGCCGCCGGTTTGCAGCGGCTTGCGATGAAACAATGACATGGGTACTGCTCCTTCGATCATTGGGAAGCGGGACATCGCCGTCGACCCCGGCCGGGGCCACAACCCCGGCGCCGGGGGATCGACGGACCGGCCTCAGAAGCGATAGCTGTAGCCCAGCTCCAGCTCGTACTGCTTCATCTCGATCTCGATGTCCTGGTCCGGATCAAACGCGTTCGAGCCGGAAACCGAATTGCTGGGCGCGTACATCGCCGCGAAGCTCAGCTCGTGCTGGTCGCCGAAGGACTTGGTGAAGCCCGCGGTGTAGTGATGCGTCATCACCGCCGGCGCGAGAATGTTCATGGTCACCTCGTCCGAATCGATCGGGTTGTCGCCGCGGTTGTAGCCCACGCGCACCTGCCAGTCGTTCGGCAGCTCGAACTGGGCACCGATCTTGTAGACGTTGATGTCGTCCCAGCCGAAACCACGACCGTCACTGGTACCAAAAGCCGCGTACTGGCCCATCATGCCGGCCATCAAATCATCCGCGTCGGGACCGTCGTTCGAGATCGCATCCACGTCGGAGTAGTTGATACGCTGGTAGTCGGCCACCAGGGTCACCGTGGGCGTCACCTCCCAGGCCACGCCCATCCCCCAGGTCGACGGGATGTCGAAGGAACCTCCCTCGGCGAACAGTCCGGAATAGTCATCGAAATCCGAGTTACGAATCTTCGAACGATAACTGCCCCCCAACCGGACCCCTTCGGCCACTTCGGCCTGGATCCCGATCTGCGCACCGTAGCCCCAGGAGTCATCCGTGCCGTTGCCGGAGAAGTTCTCCCGGGAGTCCGACATGCCGTAATCGGCATAGGTCTGGATCCCCTTCGCCTCGAAGCGCTGATAGCTGATGATCGGGCTGAAGCCCACGCTGACTGTTCCGTCGGCGAACTTCTGCGCGTAGGTCGGGATGATGGCCAGCTGCTCGAGGTCGACCCCGGCCGAGCCGTCACAGAACAGGCCTGTCCCGGTTCCAATGGTTTCGCCCGTATTCGGGTCGGTGCAGAAGGCCGTGTTCTCGAACCCCGGATAGTTCGTGTTCATGCCACCGTTACCGAGGAAAGCGATGCCCCAGGACCGATCTTCATCGATCTGCTGGACGAAGCCCAGCGAGGGGATAAAGAAGTTTTTGCTGTCGCTCTCGACTTCGCCGGGTGCGAGCGGGAACACCCCGTTGCCCTGAGGCATGCCGGAAACCTCATACGAACGTTCCGGACGGAAGTAGGTGAGAGCCCCGTCGAATCGGGTTTCCATGCCGGCGAGGCCGGCCGGGTTGATGCCCGGGGCGTAGGCGTCCTGCGAGATGGCCATGCCGACGCCGCCCATGCCCTTGGCCTTGATGCCGTAGCCATGGGCGAAATAGCCGTTGGTGGCCTGTGCAGTGCCGGCGGCGCCCAGAGCCAGGCCGACCGCCATCGTGATCGCGCTGCGGCGAATGAAGCGTGCTTTCATTGTTGTCTCCTTTGGTGGTCTTCTTGTTGTAGCCGGGGGCGGATTGGCTCCCCCATCGGCTCGGGATACCCGCACCGCTGACCATACGGACGGGCATCTTTTTCGGCGGCCCCCCTGCCGCTCGAAACCTGAATATTCAAAACCGCTTATCGGCGCCCTGACGTGCGAAAGCCCCGCAGGGCGGGGCTTTCGTCGGGGACTTGATGGTTATTGCTTACCGGACCGATGTCTCGTCCTCGGCCTCATCGTCGGCGTCGAAGTCGAAGGTGCCGACGTCTTCGCCATCCATCTGCCGCTTCACGAATCCGACGTCGCTGCTGTTCAGCGCGAACGGGAACGACAGGATGTCCGTCGGGCTGGAATCACCATAGGGGCGATTGCAGGCCGAGACCTCCTCGTCCGACTTGCCGGGGCACCCGGAGGTCTGGAACGGCTTGCCGGAGGCGATCAGTTCCTCAACCTCGGACTGCGGCAGACCGAAGTCCACCACCTGGCCGTCGTCGTTGAACTTCATGTCGTCGATGCGGCCGCCGGCATAATCGATGATGAAGCGGCCCAGCTGTACGCGGCGCCACTGGTCGCGCGGGACCGGCTTCCAGTCCTCCATCAGCGAGCCTTCCTCGGGGAAGAAGGCGAACATGTGGTTGTGGCCACCCAGATCGCGGATGCGCTGGCAGACCTGCAGGATCTCTTCCTCGGTCTCGCCCATGCCGCAGATCAGATGGGCGCCGAACTTCTCCGGGCCGAAGATCTCGGCGGCCCACTCGATGGACTGCCAGTACTTGTCCCAGGTATGCGGGCTCTCGACCGACTTGCCGCGGGTGCGCTCGAAGATCTCCGGGGTCACCGCGTCCAGCGCGACGGTGAAGATGTCCGCGCCCTTGTCCCGCAGAAGCTGGAGGTCTTCATAGCTCATGGTGGTCGGGTTGGACAGGATCGACACCGGGATGTGATTCACCTCGGCGACCCACTTCTCCAGCAGCTCGACGGTGTCGGCATCGGAGTTGGGATGGGTGATCATGGAGATGCACATGCGCTCGAACTGGCCGGCGTCGGCGTTGTTCTTCACGCGCTCGATCACCTCGTCGTATTTGGCGGTGGGCCAGTCGACGCGGATGAAGTTGCGGTCGGCGTAGTCACGCGATTCCTCGCGGTGGCGCGCCAGCCCGCAGTAGGAGCAGTTGGCGCGGCAGCCTTCCGGATAGGTAACCAGCAGGTTCAGGCAGTGGGTGCAGGACGTGCGATGCATGGTCCCCGGCACCAGGCCCAGCGTGATCGCGGCCGCCGTGGACATCTGCACGTACTCCGGCGAACGCATGTCCGGGGTCTTGATGTGGTAGTCCGGCCGATAGAAGTTTACCGGCGCGACCATGTCCTCTGCACTTGCACTCATTGTCTTCCTCCAGCGTTGTCTCGGGGATGCGGGGCATCCGTCGACCGAGCCCGGTTACGCGGCCCGGTCACCATCGTCGAAATAATCGGAAAATGCAATCCATCCACGGCGCTGCGTTGCGTCGTCGTTCGCGCGCGGCGTGCGCCAGTGCTGATTGAGAAACGCACGCCGGCGGCAGGCGCGCTCCAGCGCCGGGCCGTACTGGCTGCGCATCTCGTCGTCGTAGTCCTCCAGCGCCTCGTCATCGCCGCCCAGATCATCCACGACCGCCTGCGCAGCGGCCTCGCCGGAGACCACCGCCGCGGCGATCCCGGCCCCGGTGATCGGGTGGGTCAGCCCGGCGGCATCGCCCACGAACAGCACCGGCCCGTGGACCAGCTGCTCGCGCAGACCGCCCACCGGGATGGCACCGCCGGTGCGATGCACGATCTCGGTGCCCAGCAGCCCCTGCTCCACCAGCTGCGCATGCAGCGTCTCCAGCGGGGTCTTCATGTCACGCTCCAGACGCTTGTCGGCGCCCAGGCCCAGGTTCGCCCATTCGCCCTTGGGGAACAGCCAGGCGTACCCGCCGGGGAAATCATCCGACAGCCAGACGTCGGTCGCGGTGTACGGCCGCAGCAGCGGCACGGTGTACTGACGGGTCTGCACCACCGGCAGCGGATCCAGGCCCAGGGCCGCGGCCACGGGGGAATGCGGGCCGTCGCCGGCCACCAGGAAGCGAAAGCCGACCTCGACCGCCTCACCCGCGTGTTTCACCCGCGCCACACGTCGGTCCGCATCCACGTCGGTCAGCGGAGAGGACATCGCCACCTGCGCCCCGGCGGCCTCCGCGGCGCGGATAATTGCGCGGTCAAATTCGCCGCGATCCACCATCAGCCCGGGGAAGTCGGACTGCTCTACCGCGCCGGAGGGCAGGAAGCTCTGCATGGAATCGATGCGCTGATGCAGCACGCCGTCCGGCTTCGCATAGGCGCCCATGGGGTTGGGGATGAACTCGGCGCATTGCACCGGCTCGCCGCGTGCGCGGTTGCGTTCCACCGCCAGCACCGACAGCCCCGCTTCGGCCGCCACGCGGGCGGCGGAGGCCCCGCCGGGCCCCAGCCCGACCACCAGTACGTCGACCGAAGCGGGCAGCATCAGGCGCACCCCGCCGGGTTGGGGATACCGTTCATTATTCGGCGGCCTCGTCGGTTTCCGCCTGCGCCAGGGCCTCGCGCAGGGCGGCGATGAAGTCTTCCGGCGTCAGCTGCAGCATCTCCACCTCGCGCTCGGCGAAGAAGGCGCGCACGCGGTCCTCCATCTCGGTGACGGGAGTATCCTTCAGGCTGGCCTCCAGATCCGCGATGGTGCGGGTCGGCTTGACGAAGACATCGCCGGTGATCCAGACCTGCTTGAGATGGCTGCGCTCGGGGTCCACCGCCGCGCCCACGCGCATCAGGCCGCCGTCGCAGCGATACACCGCTTCGTGCAGCGGGGCATCGGTCGCGGGACGGTTGCGCTGGTAGACCCATTCGTCATTGTCGATTTCGGCCAGCGCCTCGCGGAACGCGGCGTCTTCTTCCGCCAGCAGGTCGGCCGGTGCCGCCTCCACCGCAAACTCGCGCGCGATCGCCTCGGCGATGGTGCGTTTCACGTGGTCCAGATCCGGGGTCTCGCCCAGCAGGGTCGCCATATTGGCCACGCGATCACGCGCCGACTCGATCGCCTTGTCGGAGAGCTTCTCCGCCGGGATGCGCAGGATGCGCAGCATGTCCTCGACGTCGAACTCGATCAGCAGCGTGCCCTGATAGAGGATGGACTCGCCGTCGAAGGCGCCGCCGGTACCGGAGATCTTGCGCCCGTCCACCTCGATGTCGTTGCGCGGGCGGAAGCGCGCATCCACCCCGAGCTTCTGCATGCCCTCGGCCGCCGCGGTGCAGATCCGTTCGGCGATGCGCCCCATGTCGGCGGTGCCGAGGAACTGCTTGTCGAGGTAAAGCTCCCAGCCCAGCTGGGTGCTGTCGAAGTAGATCGCGCCACCGCCGGTGATCCGGCGCTGGATCGCGATCCCTTGCTCGCGGCAGTAATCGGCGTGGATCTCCTGATCCACGTTCTGGTGGAAGCCCACCAGCGCGCAGGGCTCGAACTGAAGAAAGCGCAGGGTATGCGGCGAATGGCCCTCCTGGTGGCACTCCAGCAGGGCGCGGTTGAACGCCATGTTCTCCGCGGCCGGGCGCAGGCCGGTATCCAGGATGCGCAGCGTCTTCTGATCACGTTCAGGCATGACAGCCACCCCCCGAGGCCACGGCCCCGCCTTCGGTCACGATGCGAATGCCACCCAGGCCCTCGCGCGCCTTGCGCTCCTGTTCGCGCCGGCGGGCCTCTTCGGCAACGATGGTGTCCAGATCCAGTTCAACCCCGCTGGCGTTGTCCGCGGCCTCGGCCATCACCTCGTCGCCCACCGCGATGGAACAGCATGCGGGCGTGACGCGGACGTTCTTGCCCAGCCGCGCAGCCAGCTCCACCACACCCTCGGCCGGATGCGCGATCCCCGACAGCCCGGCCATCACGGCATAGCTGTCGATCTGGCTCTTGGCCTCGCCCGGCGGCCGGGCGCACCCGAGCAGCAGCGGGGTGTCGCCCAGGCGTTCGCGGGCGTCATGGAAGAACCGGCCCACCGCGTGCACGTCCGGGGTTTCGAACGGCCGGCTGGCCGGGGCATAGAACGGCATCACCACCACCAGCACCACCGCATCGGGCAGATGCCGGGCCAGCATCTCGAGCGCGTTCCACTCGCCCAGCAACTTGCCGTAATGCAGGCCCACCACGATGTGCGGCACCACCTTCATGTTGGTCTTCACCAGGCTTTCCAGGGTCTGCTCGAAATCGTCGACGCTACGGCGCAGATGGTAGACCTGCGTGATGGTGTCCTGGGCGCCGATCACGTCCATCATCGCCGCGTCGATCCCGGCCTGCTCCATGGACAGCGCGATGTCGTCGTCGACCAGGGCGGTGTGCATCGCGATACGGAAATCCGGGAACTCGTCCTTGATCCGGCGGATGGTCGAGTAATAGGGCCCGTACTCCACCTCGTTGCGGTGGTTCGAGCCGCCAGTCAGCAACATCCCCTGGGCACCGGATTCGATCACCTGATTGACCTCCCGCCACAGGTCTTCGGGGCTGCGCACCGGGATCATGGGTTCCAGGATCCTGGCCTTGCAGTGGTCGCAGGCCAGCTTGCAGTCCCCGCCGGTGATCGACATGGCCGGCCAGGCACTCTTGCCGCAGTCGGCGATCTCGCTGGTCTGGTAGGACTTGAACGTCGGGGTGTAGAAATGGACCGAGTCACTGCCCGCAGTCGCGCCGCCTCCCCGGGCCTGAAGATCCTCCACCAGCAACGGATCCACGGGGACGTCTTCCAGGGGTTCAACCCGCCGGATCACATCGTTCCAGCTCGTCATCGGCTCTCTCCGGGTGCGCGCAATTTGTTGAACGTTTTACTGCGGTATTAGTGACAAAAAAGAGGCCGCCGATCCCTCGGGAACGACGGCCTCTTCGCGAAAGACCTTCAGCAGCCGCCGAAGCCGTCCGCTTCCATCTTGGCTTCGAACGCCGCCAGGGCGTCGGAACCGGTCTTGAGTTCGGCGCTTTCGCCGTCCCAGTCTTCCGGCTTCAGCTTGATCAGCCAACCTTCACCGTAGGGATCTTCGTTGATCAGGCCCGGGTTCGCGGCGACCTTGTCGTTGGTCTCGGTGACTTCGCCGGTGACCGGAGTCTTGGCCGGACCGACCCACTTGCCGGATTCAACTGTCGTGCAGGACTTGTCCTTCTTGACCGACTTTCCCACCTTCTTGGGGGTGTACGACACGATCGTGCCGGCCAGCGAGCAGGCGTAGGAGGTCAGGCCGACGGTGGCGGTACCATCGCTCTCCTTGCGCACCCAGACGTTGTTTTCAACGTTGTACATCAGATCTTCCGGAATATCACAACCCCGAACAGCGCCCATAAATACCTCCTGGATAAAAAAGCGGGAAAGACTAGAAAGTTATCGTTTTATCACTACGCAGGATCAGGTCAGCGAGCTCGCTGGCCCGATTGACTTCATCGACCTCGGCAACGAGATCGGAAGACGGGTCGATTCTATACCCCGGCAAAGCGGGCTGGCAAACGTGCAGACGCACGCCCGCACGCTTGGCGTCCTGAATGAATTCGCTGATGAGCTTGCCGCCTTCCATTGCCCGCAGATTCTCTGCGACACCCTGCTCCATCAGCTTCACCCCTTCCATGGTGAAAAAGATGTACACGTCCACGTCCATCGACGCCATCACCGCGCCGAGATAGAACGGCGTGGCGCAGCGGCCAGGGGTGGACGGCCCCGAGGTCATCACGAACACGACGGTCTGCTCGTCGTTGTCCAGATAGTAGTCGTCGTCGAGATCGGCCATCTTTACCCCTCAGCGCAGCTTGCGCTGGCACTCGATATCATCTTCACGCGCCCGCCGGCAGTAACCTTCGTGCGCCTTGTCGCCGGTGACGAATTCCGCCAGTGCCGCATCAGCGCCGTTGGTCGCCTCGACCCGCGCGATCCACGCATTGTAGGGGTCCGAGTTCAGCAGCACCGGATTCTCCAGCACCTCCTCGTTCCCCTCGACGATCTTGCAGTCGATGAAGTTGGGGATCGGACCGGCCCACTTGCCGCTTTCGATGGTGGCCACCGGCTTGCCCGGCGGCCGCCGCGTCCCCGGCCGGCGCACCCGCACATGGATGATCTTGCCGGCGATCGTCTGTGACAGGTCAGTCATCCCCACTGTGAGGGTGTCGTCGTCCTCGCGCCGAAGCCAGATCTGGTATTCGTCGTCGTAGAACAGTTCAGGATGGAACTCGCAGCCGTTGCAATCCATGATTCGCCTCGTTCCCGGACGCCCGCGCGCCCGTGCTCCACAAAAAAACGGGCGCAGCGCGCCCGTTTTGTCGTATCAAGCCTGAATGCCGAAAGAAGGGGATCAGAGGACCCCCTTCTCCTTCAGCAGGCCGATCGAGTCACTCACGTTCTCGTGAATGCCCAGCTTGCGCGGCGACAGCCCCATGGCCAGGCCCAGCAGCTGCGTGAAGTAAAGCACCTTCACGTCGGTCTTGATGCCGAACTCGGTTTCGGCACGCACCTGGTGCATCTCCAGACCGGAGTGGCACGTCGGGCATTCAGTCGCGATCACCTCGGCGCCGGAGTCCTCGGCCGACTGCAGCAGGTTCAGCACCAGCTGGGTCGAGGTATCCGAGTCGGACAGCGTATGGGCACCGCCGCAGCAGGAGGTCTTCAGCGGGAAGTCCACGTTCACGCCGCCCGCAGCGCCCAGCAGATCGTCCATGAAGTGCGGCTGATAACTGGACTCCGAACCCGGGCCGTTGTCCTTCTCCGGGAAGATCTGCCGGGGACGGGTGTACATGCACCCGTAGTAGTTGGCGATCTTCAGGCCGTTCAGGCTCTTGGTCATCTTCTGCTTGATGCCCTCGGGGCCCAGTTCCTCCATCAGCCATTCCAGCAGGTGAAGGGTGCGCACGTCGCCGGAATACACCGGGTCATCCGACTTGCGAGCCAGATCCTGAACGGTATTCATGGCGTCGTCGGAGGTCGCGGTCTCGTACTCGGCCTTCTTCAGGTTGTGATAGCAACCGTTACACGGCGCCATCACCGTATCCATGCCCATCTGCTCGGAGGCGATGGCCATGTTCCGGGCCGAGAGGTAGGTCTGCAGCATGGGGTGAACGTTCTTCACCTCCATCGCGCCACAGCAGTTCCAGTCACGCAGGTTTTCCATCTCCAGGCCCAGCGCCTTGACCAGCACGCGGGTCGACCGGTCATACGGACCGCCGGAACCCTCGAGTGCACACCCGGGATAGTAAGCAACCTTAGCCATGAGCGGCCTCCTTCTGTTCGCGCACGTAGTTCTTCAGCACATCCCCGGTCTTGCCCCAGGACTTGGTGCGCGGCGTATGAACGGTATTGAAGCCCATCGTCATGAGGTGCTTCACCGGCAGGTGCTTCATCATGCGGAAGACGAACACTTTCAGCCATTCCTGCAACAATGGCTGGCCGGTCTTCTTGAAGAAGTTCTGCATGACCTTGCCGTCCTCGATGCGCCCGGTCTTGTAGATCTGGTCCGCGAACTCTTCGTCAAAGATGGTGGACGGGGCCTTCTCGGTGATCCCCTCTTCCTCCATCCAGTGCGCCAGCGCCTTCATCACGCCCTCGGGCTTCACGTCCTTCGGGCAGATATTGGTGCACTTGTTGCAGGACACGCACTGCCAGATGATGTCCTTGTCCTTGACCAGCTCTTCCTTCATGCCCAGCCGGGTCAGGTAGATCCAGTAGCGCGGATTGAACTGTACGTTCTGCGCATACATGGTGCAGGAGTTGGTGCAGGACCCGCACTGCCAGCAGCGGTGCACGTACTCGCCGCCGGTGTAGCTCTGGATCTTCGTCTCGAAATCGTCGTCGTAGTCGCGGACCGTGCGCGGGGCAATCATGGTGTTCCAGTGCCCGGACACGTCCACGCCGTCGACCACCAGCTCGTCGTGCTGCTGGAGCCGCTCGTCCTCGATCAGTGCCTTCTCGTGTATTGCCATGACGTCTCTCCGAAAACCTGTCCAACCAGGCTCAAACTCGATTCAGTTATTATTCAGTGCAACGAAGCCTGCTCGCCCTTCAGGCGCCCCTCGGGAGAATCGATCCCCAGCAGTTTCACCACAAGCTCCAGCGGATCCTCGCGGGCCCCGAACTGGGCATCGATCAGTCCCAGGCTCATCGACAGCGACTTGGCGTAGTCGGAATACGCCTGCACCCAGAGCAGATCCGTGACGAAATGGAGATCACGGTAGAACCCCATATCGTGCAGGGCCTCGTAGAACCATTGCCGCATGCCCAGCAACGCTGCATAGCCATCGTCGATCGGAATCTCCCGCAGGGTGTCGTTCCCGCGGATGAATTCCCGCATCGCGCCGGCCGTGGTACCGGAGTCCCAGACCCAGCGATTGGCCAGTGGCAGCGCTTCCGGATCCGCGAAGTGCAGGATCTCCGAACCGAAGTCCCACAGTCCGCGGCGCAGCTTGCGGTCATCGCCGGCGAGATCGGCGAAGGACTGCAGCCGTTCATCCGGATGGAAATCCGGCCGTACCAGGCTGCGTACGCCTTCGACCACCGCGCCCTGACGCTCCGCCAGCAGCGGCCCCAGCTTGCGCCGCACCGAGAACACCAGCCCGCCCAGGGTCCGCACGTCGGTGTCGTCGATCTCGTCACCTCTGGCGACGACCCCGGCGAACACCTCGTGTTTGGACTGCAGCGCCTCAATGAAGGTCTGCAATCCCTGAACCCCGCCGGCGTCGGCGATGTTCTCCTGCAGCGTGTTCAGCTTCGTTGCAAGGATGTCCCTGTCAAAGGTGACACGAGGCGGTACCGGCGTCAGATCCGGCACCGCCTCGTCCTTGACCACCTCAGCCGGCTTTCTGAACCAGCGCATGCAGGTCCGCCACGGCCCGGCCACCCGCGGCCGCACCCTGCGCGATCGAGTCGTCGATCGTCTCGGGGCCGTATGCCGCGCCGCAGGCATAGATGCCCTTGCGCGTGGTACCGCAGGTGTTGGTGTACTGCTCGGCCTTCTCGAGGAAGCCGTGCTTCTCGAGACCAACGCCGAACACCTGGGAGATCTCCGGGTTGTCGGCGTTGGGGTCCATGCCGATCGCGTGGACCACCATGTCGAACGGGATCACGATCGGGCGCTTGACCAGGGTGTCCTCGCCCTTGACCAGCAGGCGGCCATCACCGGAGGACGTCACTTCGGCGATACGCGCCTTGACGAACTTGGTCTTGAACTCTTCCTGGGACTTCCAGTAGTACTTGTCCTCGTACAGACCGAAGGTACGGATGTCCATGTAGTAGATGAACACGTCGGTCTCGGGGGACAGTTCCTTGATCTCCATGGCCATGTTCGCGGACACGGTGCAGCAGATCTTGGAGCACCACTCGCGACCGATCTGGCGGTCACGCGAACCCACGCACAGCAGGATGCAGACCCGTTCGGGCACACGGCCGTCGGAGGGGCAGGCGATGTTGCCCGAGGCAACCATCTGTTCCACCTGGGTGGTGGTCAGCACGTCCTCGTAGGTGCCGAAGCCCCACTCCGGCTTGTTGATCGAGTCGAAATGGGTGAAGCCGGTGGCCAGCACGACCGAGCCGGCCTGCACGGTCTCGCCGTTGGTCAGCGTGGCGGTGAAGTTGCCCGCCTCGCCATCCAGCTTCTCGACCTTGGCACTCTTGTGCACGGCCACGCTGGAGTCATCCTCGACGCGTTTGACCATGCGGCCAATCGCCTCGGAAGCCCACTCGCCGGAGGGGACCAGCTTGGCATAGCCCGACAGGATCGGGGCACCGCCCAGGACGTCTTCCTTTTCGACCATGACGGCCTTGTAGCCGGCCGAGGTCACGTTCGCGGCGGCGGACAGGCCCGCCGGACCTCCGCCAACAACCAGTACAGTATCTTGCATCACACCTTGCCCCCGTATGCGAGTTCAGGATTGTAGAGGTATTCGATGTTCCCGGCCTCGACCTCCTTGAGGTACTCCTGGAAGGTCTTCTTGGCTTCGGACCAGGACATGCCCATCTTCTCGACCAGATCTTCGCAGGGCGACGCGTGCCACTGCAGCTGGACGATCTTGAACGGATCCGCGCCGCAGGCCAGGGCCGCGAACTGGACTTCCGCCATGATCGGGATCTGGAAGTTCTGATTGTGCGCCTTGCCGATCCACTGGTTCTTGTCCATGGTCGTGACGCACCCGGTGTCGTTGGCCAGCATCACGTCGGCATTGGCCTCTTCGCGCGCCACCCGGATCTTGCGGTCCATCGTGAACGAGCGGGTGAATTCGCGCTCGGAGATGATGTGCCGAAAGCCGAAGCCGCAGCAGTCGTACCAGGTGGAGTAGTCGATCACCTGGGCACCCAGCGCCTGGGCGGTGGAGGTGATGATGGCGGTACGGTTACCACCGAGCACGGACTGATCATAGACCGCGTCCTCGTGGACCATCTTGTAGTAATGGCAGGCCACGTGGGCGGTGGTCCGGATGTTGGACACGTCGATCGTCTGCAGCTCGGAGGCGATACGGTTGCGCATCACGTGCACCCACTCGGAATAGTGGATGATCTCTTCCGGAATCACGAGCTTGCCGTCGACCAGGCGACCCAGCTTGCCGAGGATCTTGGTGACCTTTTCGCGCAGTTCCGCCGACTCCACCAGGAACTTGCGGATCTCCTTGTAGTTGCCGAAGGAGGTGCCGCAGTGGACCAGCGGGTAGAAGTGGCCGAGCTCGTGGCCGTGCTGCTTGCCGGAGACATAGGCCTGATGGAAGTTGCGCAGGAATACCGCGGCCAGCGACTCGACGTTGCCGATACCGGAACCGTGGTAGTTCCACGCGGTGCAGGACGTCTGGTCGGTCTCGTCGAGGTAGTCCTTGCCGGGCTCGAAACCGAACTGGTTCATGAACCACAGCAGCGAGGTCGGATAGCCCGGGATGTTGCCGCACTGGCCGCAGGACTTGTGGTGCCAGAGCTGCTTGGTCGGGATCTGCTTGTCCCAGCCGAACAGGGTTTGCACGGTCTTGGGATCATGCTCGTCCTTGATCCGGTGGATGATGATCTGGCCGTCCTTCTCGAGCTCGTACATGTGCTCGCGGACGTCATCCATGCGGTCGCCGAGGTCGATGGTGCGGCGGTCGACATGCTTGCGCACCCAGTCGGTGGCCTTGACCGCCTCTTCCTGCGACAGATCGGTCGCCTGGAAGAAGGAGCCGTGACCGGCAACACCCTGGCCGTCGGTGTTGTGATAGCCCGGCTTCATGGCGCCGGCGCCGGCACCCTCACCGTTCTGGTTGTGATTGCCTGGGGTCTGTTCACTCATAACGCTTCTCCTGATGTCGCGGAACCGGAGGGACGCCGACGATTACTCGTCGTCTTCCTCTTCCTGCTCCTCGAGCCAGTCTTCGTAATCCTCGCGCTTCTCGTCGATGAAGTCCTCGATCACGTCAAAGAGGTTTTCATCCATCAGTTCGAGGGACTTCAGAACGCCGGTCATTTCCCAGATGGTGTACATCTCGACCGAAGTCTTGAGCGAGACCTCCCAGGCCGTTTCCACGGTCTGCAGGGTCTTCACCGGGATGGCCTTGCGCAGCACCTGGAGATCGCCTTCCACCTTCTGGATATTGGGACCCCAGTCCGGGAAGTGATCGGGCTGGATCATGTCGGGCGAAAGCTGGTTACCCGTCGTGATCAGCTTGAGCATCACGCGCCCGAACGGACGAAGAACGTCCTTGGCCGACTGCATCTCGTGCTTGATGGCCACCTCGCGCATGATCGCGACGAGACCGCCGGGGGAGTTCTTGAACGGGCAGCGGGCGGCGCAGGTCATGCACTGGGCGCAGGCCCAGATCTTTTCCTGCATCGCGTCGTAGATCTGCTCGACGTTCTCCGTCCAGAGCAGCTGGACGATCTCGCGCGGGGAGTAGTCGTAGAACTGGGCGGAAGGGCACGTCGCCGTGCAGATCCCGCAGTTCAGGCAGCCGTTGAGATCATGGTCGTA
Organism: Thioalkalivibrio sp. AKL17; assembly: GCF_000377885.1. Classification (NCBI taxonomy): domain Bacteria; kingdom Pseudomonadati; phylum Pseudomonadota; class Gammaproteobacteria; order Chromatiales; family Ectothiorhodospiraceae; genus Thioalkalivibrio; species Thioalkalivibrio sp. AKL17. Next base: position 258,697 of record NZ_KB898766.1, on the reverse strand, counting down.
GCGAAAATCTCCGCGGATGTCGTCGAAGATTTGCTGCATCTCAGCATATGTCGCCATATGTCACCTCTTCGCTGTGGGCGAGCAGGCCTCTTTTGTACGGACCTTGCAGCCAGCCTAGATCGGGTCCAGGCATCAATCCAGTTACCTCACGGTAACCGCGTCTACCGGCAGCCCGGGGCCGTTCGCGAGACCGGCCCCGGGCTTCGATGCGTCAGGAGACCTCAGGCCTTCTTGACCAGGAAGTAGAACTTGCCGCCCTCTTCCTTGTGCTCCATCAGTTCGTTGCCGGTCTGCTTGGCGAACGCCTGGAAGTCCTTCACCGCGCCCGGGTCGGTGGCGATGATGTGCAGCACCTGACCGGCATCCATGGAGGCCAGCGCCTTCTTGGCACGCAGGATGGGCAGCGGGCAGTTCAGGCCGGAGGCGTCGAGCTCTTGATCGAAGTTGGCCATGGCTTTCTCTCCTTTGTGAGTCTTCGTAATGGTTGACCGTTACCGGTCGTGGATCCGCCGAACTCCCCCTTATAGGGGAAACGGAATCGGAATACAACCAGATGCTAATCGGGCGTAACAATCGAGCGGCCGGACTGCGCCCAGCCCATGATGCCGCCCCGCAGGTTATACACGCCCTCCACGCCCTGCTGGGACATGAAGGCGCAGGCCTGGGCCGAACGCGCCCCGCTCTGGCAATAGAACACCACGGGGGTCTCATCTCCGCTGAACTCGTCCTTGCGCGGCGGCACGGCCGCCAGGGGCACGAGTTCGGCGTCCGGGATCACCCCGCGGCCGGTCTCGGCCGGCTGACGCACATCCACCAGCCGGAAATCCCGACCCTCAGTGCGCCACTGCTCCAGTTCATCCGGGGTGATTTCCGAGAATCCGTACACGGCCAGCTCCAGTTTCCGGTTGATTTCCGGGCGGTGTAGCAGGTGCGCGCTACCCATGCATAAAGGCCACGCACACGGTGGGCGCGGAGCATATCGAAACCGCGCACAATTGCAAATGGCTGCGGGCGACTGACGTTACCATTCGGCAACACCGGCCGAGGGAACCGGTCTCGCCCGCGGCGGTCAGACGTGGTAAGGTCACGCCCGCCTAAACAGTCCTGCGGAGGATTTTCCGGTGGAAAAGAGTGATTTCCAGGTAGACGGCCACTACGCCGTGACGATGAAGGATGGCCAGGGCAAGCTGCGCCCGGCGAACATCTACGTCCATCGCATGGAGGACGATCACATGATCGTTCGCTACACCTCCGGCGGCGACGTGGGCCTGCTGTTCAAGCTCAAGTACGACAATGTGGTGAAGATTGCTCGCACCCACAAGGTCCTGGACCGCAAGAAATTCATGGTCCCGGAGTCGGTGCTGCAACCGAAGCTGTGGAAGGACCGCGACAGCATGCGGGCCTACTCCTCGGCCCCCGGGCTGGGCAAGTAATACGCAAGCGGCAGCATCACGCTGCGGGGGTCGGCCCACCACCGGCCCCCGTATCATGAAAAAGACCCTCCTCACGTTCCTGATCCCGCTTCTTCTGGTGCTCTTTCTGGCACCGGCGAGCACCTCTGCGGATACCTCCCTCCCGCGCCTCGGCGAAGCCTCGGGCGGCGTCCTGACCCCCGCCGAAGAAAGCGAGCTCGGCCGCTCCCTGCTGCGCGAAGTACGCCGCTCCCTGCCGGTCGTGGACGATGCGGAAATCCGCTTCTACGTGGAATCGCTGGGCCGCCAGCTTGCCAGCCACAGTGACGGCGAACGCATCACCTTCCACTTCATCCCGATCGACAACGATCAGGTCAACGCCTTTGCGATGCCGGGCGGCATCATCGGGGTGCACACCGGGCTGATGCTGGAAACGCGGGACGAGGCGGAGCTCGCCGCGGTCATGGCGCACGAGATCGCCCACGTAACCCAGCGCCACCTCGCACGCATGTTCGCCCGCGGCCGCGAGATCAACTTCCGCACCGGCCTGGCGATCCTCGCCGGGGTCCTCGCAGCGGGGATCGACCCGCAGCTCGGACAGGCGGTGATCACCGGCGGCGTCGCCGGCGGCATGCAGTCCCGGATCAACTTCACGCGCGCCAACGAGGCGGAAGCCGACCGGGTCGGCATGCGCATCCTGGCCGCCAGCGATTTCGACGCTGATGCGATGGCCGATTTCTTCGAGCGCATGCAGGAGCTTTCCCGGGGGGCGGGCGACGCGGTACCCGAATATCTGCGCACCCACCCGGTCACGCTCGACCGCATCACCGATGCGCGCAACCGTGCGCGCGACAAGCCCGAAGGCGTGCGCAACCAGGGCCCCGAATTCGCCTGGATGCAGGCCCGCGCCCGGGCGCTGAGCGATCCACGGCGCGCACTGGACCGAATCGGCGAGGATGCCTCCGCCGCGGAGCTGTACGGGGGCGCGATCGCACAGCTTGAACGCGACAATCCGCGCGAGGCCCGCCAGCTCCTGGACCGTATCGACGCGCCCGACGCCCCCACACTCACCCTGGAACTGGCGCGGATCGCCGTGGAACGCGCAACCGGGGAACACGAAGCAGCCCTCAACAGCCTCGAGGACCTGGACACCGTCTACCCCGGCCACCCGGTGGTGCGCGAGCGCATGGCCCGCGTCCAGCGCGATATCGGAAACTACGACCGGGCGCTGCGGATCACCTCGCGCATGATCCGCGAGACCGAAGCACCGGAACCGGCCCTGCTGCGCCTGCAGGCGAACATCGCCAGCGAGGCCGGCCGCGAGGCCCTGCGCCACGAGACCATGGCCGAGTATTTCTTCCATCGCGGCCAGTACGAAGAAGCGGTGCGGCAGTTCGAGGTGGCCCTGGAGGCCGGGGACGCCAGCGAGCGCGACCGCCAGCGCATCGAGGACAAGCGCGAGACGGCCAGCCGCACGGCGCGCGAATTCCGCGAGGAGCGGTAACGGCCCTGCGCGCGCACGCGGACGGCACCCACTCGGTCAGAGGAAACTCGCGAATGTCCGCTGCAGGGCACGAATGTCAGCGAGGTCATTGCACAGGACCTGGTACACCTGCCTGCGATCCAGCTGCAGGTAGGCATGGACCAGGATGTTTCGGAAACCGATCATCCGCAGCCATTTTTCTTCCAGCGCGCTGTCAATGTACCCGTGTTCGCGGAACAGACGGGGGATGTCCCGCCCCTGGTTCACCGAGCCCAGACCATTGTCCGCGATCACGTGGCTGCCCATGTCCAGCAGCGCTTCCAGCGCAAGCTGGAGGAAGCGTTCGGCGCTACCGTAATGCTCCGGGTCAGCGAGGAACTCGTCCTCGTCGTACCGCGCAAGCCGTTCGAGGACCTCGAGGTTCTCAGAGACGGCCTCGATGCGTCTGCGGATGACTTCAGGCCTGACCATCGAGCAGCCTTTCCTTCAGGGCCTCGCGCTGGACACGGAGGTAGGGTTCGAAATCGAAGTATTCCCGCAGCGCAAGCGAGTAGTAACTGCCCCGATCGAAGTCGGGCCCGGCATGCAGCAGGCAGTTCGGCCGTACGGCCTCGAAACGCAATGCCGGATCCGCGCCATCGAGCAGCACCAGATCCACCGCATCCAGCCCTTCCCGCGCCAGATCCGTCAGGATGTCCAGGCGGCGCGGCTCGATCGCCCCGGCGGGGCCGACCAGCGCGAGATCGATGTCACTGCCCTCCCGCGCCCGACCCTCCGCGCGAGAGCCGAACAGAAAGACCGCATCCACTTCGCGGTAACGCGCGAACACCCTCTGGACCCGCTCGGTGATCGTCTCGATTGTCAGGGCATCCGTCATTGATCGTGCTCCGCACCGCGCCGCAGAGGCCATCAATGTAGCATGGCGCAATCCGGCTTCGGGCAGAACCGCCGGTGGGGGAAGCATGCGGGAGGGAGAGGGAACTCATGGCGCGGCTGCGAGGCCGGTGGCCGCCGGACCGCTCGGGTCGCCATGCGGAAAGACACGTAAAGATGGTGGGCCGTGAAGGAATCGAACCTTCAACCAATGGATTAAGAGTCCACTGCTCTACCAATTGAGCTAACGGCCCCCGGTACGGACGAGCACAAGCGAGGGATGGGGTGACCGATGGGACTCGAACCCACGACAACCGGAGTCACAATCCGGGACTCTACCAACTGAGCTACGGTCACCACCGTATTGTTTCACTGCTTCGGCCATTGCCGATCCGGGCTCTGGCGCGCCCGGCAGGACTCGAACCTGCAACCGCCGGCTTAGAAGGCCGGTGCTCTATCCGGTTGAGCTACGAGCGCGTTTGCCGCCGGGCATCCGGGTTGTTCCAGCCGGTTGCGTCCGCCATGGTCGGGGTAGAGGGATTTGAACCCCCGACATCCTGCTCCCAAAGCAGGCGCGCTACCAGACTGCGCTATACCCCGTCGAGCCGTTCCCGCAATGGGTCCTGCACAGCGAGTGCGAAATCGTAGCGCCGGGAGGCCCCCGGGTCAAGCCATGGCCCGCGTCGCAGCCCCGTGAATCGTCTCCGACCTTCCTTGAGGACCCGGCTGTGCCATGGGATCATCGCGTTCAGCCCTCCTGCCGGACGAGACCGAATGACAGCCCAGACCATCGACGGACGCGCCATCGCGCAGACCCACCGCGCCCGCATCGCCACCGAGATCGAATCCATGACCTCGCGCGATCTGCGCCCGCCGGGTCTCGCTGTGGTCCTGGTGGGGGCCGATCCGGCGTCGCAGGTGTACGTGCGCAACAAGCGCAAGGCCTGTGAACAGGTGGGCGTGGTCTCGCACTCCTATGACCTGCCGTCGGGCACGCCGCAGACCGATCTGCTGGCGCTGATCGACCAGCTCAACGCCGACCGCACCATCGACGGGATCCTGGTCCAGCTGCCGCTGCCGGAGCACATCGACCCGGAGACCATCATCGAGCGCATCTCCCCGGCCAAGGACGTGGACGGCTTCCATCCCTACAACGTCGGACGGCTGGTGGCGCGCATCCCGCGCCTGCGGCCCTGCACGCCCTGGGGCGTCATCCAGCTGCTGCGCCATATCGAGGAGCCGTTCAAGGGGCGCACGGCCTGCATCATCGGCGCCTCCAACATCGTTGGCCGGCCAATGGCGCTGGAACTGCTGCTGGCCGGCGCCACGCCGACCATCTGTCACCGGTTCACCCCGGATACCGCGGCCATCGCCCGCCAGTCCGACATCCTGGTGGCGGCAGTTGGCAAGCCCGGGCTGGTCAAGGCCGACTGGGTCAAACCGGGGGCCACGGTCATCGACATCGGCATCAACCGGCGCGATGACGGCACGCTGTGCGGCGACGTGGAATTCGACGGCGCGGCGGAGCGCGCGGACTGGATCACCCCGGTCCCCGGCGGCGTGGGCCCGATGACGGTCGCCATGCTGCTGGACAACACCCTGCGGGCGCGCGCGTTCGGCACCCACGAGGCGGCCTGAACGGCCACCCCGCTGACCCGGCGGATCAGTCGGCGGCCGCGGCCGCCACGTCGCGTGCGGCCTGCAGTCGAACGCGGGTGCGCTCCGGGCCCAGATATTCGCGGATGCGCGGCAGCTCCGGCCCGAAGGTCTGCCCGGACAGCGCCGCGCGCAGCGGCATGAACAGGCCGCGCCCCTTGCGACCCGTGGCCGCCCCTGCCGCCTTCGCCACCTCGGGGAAGTCCGTACTGGTATCCAGCGCCTCCAGGGCGGCCTCGAACAGGGCCGGCCCGGCGCCCGCGATCTCGTCGCGGGCCGCGTCGCTCAGCGGCGCCGGATCCTCCGCAAAGGCCGCTACCCAGCACCGCGCATCTTCCACCGATGCGATGTTGTCGCGCGCCAGCGCGATCCAGGCCGAACGCGTCGCTTCCGGCAGCGGGTCCAGCACGCCCAGCCCCGCGAGATGCGCCTGCAGATCCGTGTCCGACAGCGCGCGCAGGGCCTCGGCCTGCCAGTGCTCCAGCTGGCGCGGGTCGTGGCGCGCGGCGGAATGGCCGATGCGCCCCTGGTCAAACCCCTGCGCCAGCCCCTCCAGCGACAGCAGCCCCTCCTCCTCGTAGCGATGACCCAGCCGCGCGAGGTGGTTGAGGATCGCCAGCGGCAGCACCCCGGCTTCGCGCAGCTCGCGGATGCTGGCCGAACCGTTGCGCTTGGACAGCGGGGCCCCGTCATCGCCGTTGACCAGCGGCAGGTGGTGATACCCGGGCGCCGGCAGTTCCAGCGCCTCCAGCAACAGCAGCTGGCGCGGGGTGTTGGCGATGTGATCCTCGCCGCGCACCACGTCGGTGACCCCCATCAGGGCATCGTCCACCGCGTTGGAGAAGAAGAACGCCGGCGTACCGTCCGAGCGCCGGATCACGAAGTCACCGATCTCGTCGGTGCGGAACTTCACCGCGCCGCGCACTCCGTCTTCGAAGCGCACCGTGCGCCCCAGCGGCACGCGGAAACGCAGGGTCGGACGCTGCCCTTCGGCCTCGCGGCGTCGCGCCTCCTCCGGGTCCAGTCCGGCACAGGTGCCGGGATAACGCGGCGGCTTGCCCTGGGCACGCATGCGCTTGCGCCCGCGCTCCAGTTCTTCCGGCGTGCAGAAACAGGGATACGCCAGGCCGGCCTCGATCAGCCGGTCGTAGTAGGCCTGGTAGAGTCCCGTACGCTGTGACTGGGCATAGGGGCCGGCGTCGCCGGCGGCCGCGCCGTATCCTTCGTCCCAGTTCAGCCCCAGCCACTGCAGATCCTGCTGCAGCGCCTCGACGAACTCGGCGCGCGAGCGCTCGGCGTCGGTATCCTCGATACGCAGCAGGAAATGCCCGCCGCGCGCCCGAGCCAGCATGGCGCTGAACAGCGCGGTACGCAGATTGCCAAGGTGCAGCAGCCCGGTGGGACTGGGCGCGAAACGGGTGCGGGTCACGGTTGTCGTCATGGCGCGCATGGTAGCCGAGCATCCGGGTGACTGGAACCGGCGGGGGCCCACGGTTACCATGCCGGCTCCTGATTCCGGAGTGTCGTCATGCCCCGTCCTGTTCCGCCGGCCGGCATCGCCGCGGCCCTCCTGATCCTCGTCCTCAGCTTTCCGGGAGCCCTCATGGCCGAATCCAGCCCCAAGGTCGCGCTTGAAACCACGCACGGCCGCATCGTCCTGCAACTCGACGCCGAAGCCGCGCCGGAGACCGTCGCCAACTTCCTGCAGTACGTCGACGACGGCTTTTACGACGGCACGCTGTTCCATCGCGTGATCCCCGGCTTCATGGTCCAGGGCGGCGGCATGGACAAGGACATGCGCCAGAAGCCCACGCGCGACCCGATCCGCAACGAAGCGGACAACGGCCTGAAGAACAAGGTCGGCGCGGTCTCCATGGCCCGCACCCAGGACCCGCATTCGGCCACCGCCCAGTTCTTCGTCAACGTCAACGACAACGACTTCCTCAACCACACCGCACCCAACCCGCAGGGCTGGGGCTACACGGTGTTCGGCGAAGTGGTCGAGGGCATGGACGTCGTGCGCACCATCGAGGGCGTGCCCACCGGCCGTTCCGGCATGCATCAGGACGTGCCGCAGGAACCCGTGGTCCTGGAAAGCGCCCGCCGCGCCGACTGATCCCGTGAGCGAGACCGCGCCCGCCCTGGTCATCTCCGACCTGCACCTGGAGCGCGAACCCGGCCCGACGCTGAACGCCGCGCTGGCGTTCCTCGACGGCCCGGCGCGGACCGCCTCGGCCCTGTACATCCTGGGCGATCTGTTCGAGTACTGGGTCGGCGACGACGCCCCGCATCCCGCGGCAGAGCAACTGGCGGCGGCGCTCTCCGCGCTGGAGGCGCCGGTCATGTTCATCCATGGCAACCGCGACTTCCTCGTGGGCCCGGACTACGCCGCCCGCGCCGGCATGACACTCGCCCCCGAGCCGCTGCACGCCACGCTGCCCTGCGGCCCGGCCCTCCTGATGCACGGCGACTCCCTGTGCACCGACGACAGCGAACACATGGCCTTTCGCCAGATGGTGCGCAGCGAGGCCTGGCAACGGGATTTCCTCGGCCAGCCACTGGAACAGCGCATCGCGCGGGCCGAAACCATGCGCGAGGCCAGCCGTCACAACGGGCAGATGAAGGCCGCCGCGATCACCGACGTGAATGGCGAAGCCGTGGCCGCGACCTTTCGCGACGGCGACGTGCCGCTGCTGATCCACGGACACACCCACCGCCCCGCGATCCACGACCTGGAGATCGCCGGCCAGCCGCGTCAGCGCTGCGTGCTGCCGGCCTGGGACGAGCACCCCGGCTTCCTGGAGCTCGGCCCGGAAGGCCCGGTCCTGCGCCAGCTGGACGAAACGCCCTACCCCGCACACCTGCTCCACGCCTGAGACTGTCGCGGGGTTACCCCGGGGCTGCTTCAGCGCCGACCCTGCTGCTCCAGCGCCCCCATCTCCGACTCGGTAAACCCCGCCGCCAGGCGGGCCTCGTGCGCGAACGGCGGCCGGACCCGCCCCGGCATATGTTCGGCCAGCAGCGCCAGGAACAGCGGCTCGGGATCGAACCCTCGCGCATGCGCCAGCTCGCGGAACCAGCGGGTGCCGATCGCCACGTGCGCGACCTCCTCGCGCTGGATGATCTCCAGCAGCGCCACGGTCGCGTGATCGCCCGCCGCCGTCAGACGCTCGATCATGCCGGGCGTCACATCCAGCCCGCGCGCCTCCAGCACGCGCGGAACCAGCGCCATGCGCACCATCACGTCGTGATCGGTCGCCAGCGCCGCCTCCCACAGGCCGTTATGGGCCGGCAGGTCGCCGTAGTCCGCACCCAGCTCGTGCAGGCGCGCCCGCAGCAGCCGGAAGTGCCGCGCCTCCTCCGCCGCGACCTGCAGCCAGTCGCTGACGAACGGCGCCGGCATGTCGCGAAAGCGATACACGGCATCCAGCGCCAGGTTGATCGCGTTGAACTCGATATGCGCGACCGCGTGCACCAGCGCCACCCGCCCGGCCGTCGTGTGCAGCCCGCGCCGCGGCAGTTCCTTCGGGTGCACCAGCACGGGGTGCTCGGGCCGCCCCGGCACCTCCATGCGTTCCGGTGCCGGGGCACTCCCGGCCTCCAGCTCGTCCGCCCACCACCCGCGCATGAGCTCCAGCGCCCGCTCGCACTTGGTCTCCGGGTCCCGTTCGCGCAATGCGGCCTCGGCCGCGCGGTAGACGGCCGGGTGCGGCCGCGGTCTTTCGCTCATGGCATCCCTCTGTCGCTACGCACGGTCAGGCGCGGACGCGCACGTTCACCATCATGTCGTTGTCCTCGTGCTCCAGATTATGACAGTGGAACACGTAGAGCTGATCACCAGCGTAGTGATGGGTGAAGTCGATCGCGATGCGCACGGTCTCGCCCGGCCACAGCAGGACCGTGTCCTTCCAGCCCAGGTCCGTGACGGCCAGGCCTTCATCGTTCACGGCCTGCTGGTGCACGAAGTCCGGACCGCCCGAGCGCGACAGCACCTGGAACGAGAAGCCATGGATATGCATCGGATGCGGCATGCTGCGGTCCGCATTGCGGATGGTCCACACCTCCCGCGTGTTGGCATCCACCTCGATCGGCACCCGGTCAGGATCGTACGTCTCTCCGTTGATGCGCCACTGCATCGGCGCCATGTCCAGACGGATATCCCGCTGGCCGGCATCCGTCACGTCGATGGGCTCGATCCGCGACAAGCGCTCGGGCACCTCGGCGGTGACCGCCTCGCCCTCCTGGACCACGAACTCGAGCAATGCGAGCGGATCGCCGTCGTGCATGCCGCCACCCATCATGCGACCCATTCCGCCGCCCATGCCGCCACCGGCCATTGGGTCGAATTCCAGGCTGTGCAGCTCGACCCGGTCGCCTCCGGCAAACGCGGCGAAGTCGACCAGGACCTCCAGACGCTCTCCCGGCGACAGGAAGGCCTCGTGGGCCTCCCGGGGCGAGTCCAGCAGGCCCGCGTCCGTGCCAATCACCCGGAACGGGACCGCCTCGCCGTCCACTCGCAGGGCCAGGCGGTAGATCCGGGCGGTGGAGCCGTTCAGCAGGCGCAGGCGATGGATACGCCGCTCCACCTCGTGCGTCGCGGCCGGCGTCATATTCACCAGCACCTCGTCGCCGAGATAGCCCATCATCCGCTGCATCGGGTTCGGCCGGTACACCAGATGGCCGAGCCGGTCGAAGCGCTTGTCCTGCAGTACCAGCGGCAGGTCGGTCTTGCCGAGTTCCAGCCCCAGCGCCTCGTTCAGCGCCTCGTTGTCGTCGTCGCTCACCAGCAGGAAGCTCGCCAGCCCCTGGTGGGCCTGGCGCGCCGTCCGATGATGGGCATGGGTGTGATACCAGTAAGTACCGCCACGATTGGTCACTTGAAAGCGGTATTCGTACTGCTCACCGGGGTCGACCGTATGGATCGGATGCCCGTCCACCCGGCCCGGAACATGCAGGCCATGCCAGTGGATGATCGTGCCCTCGTCGAGCTGGTTGTCCAGGGTGACGTCCAGTTCATCGCCGGTGCGCAACAAGAGGATCGGATTCTGGTAGTCATGGCCGTTCATCTGCGTCCGGTACCAGAGGAACGGGGTCTCCTCGCGCCCCGGCACCGGCAGCCACCCCTGCTCCGCGACCAGGGTGAACGGTTTGTTGGGTGCGAGCACGGCAAACGGGCCGTCCGCGCCGGGCAGAAACAGGGCATTGTCGAAACGGGGGGCGGACACTGCATGGTTGAACAGGCTCCAGCCGCCGAATGTGGTGATCACGGGCAGCGCCGCGGCCAGCCCCAGAAACTGACGTCGTCTCATCATTGCTTTTCTCCAGTACGGGATGCCGGCATGCTCCGGCGCAGCAGAATGGAATTGCCGATCACCGACAGCGAGCTGGCGGTCATCGCGACCACACCGATCATCGGGTGCAGCAGGCCGGCCGCGGCGATCGGGATCGCGGCGGAGTTGTAGCCCCAGGCCCAGAACAGGTTCTGCACGATCTTGCGGAAGGTCAGCCGCGACAGCTGGACCGCCTCGACCACCTTGGTCAGCTCCCCGCGCACCAGGGTCACGTCGGCCGCCTCGATCGCGACATCCGCGCCGGCCCCGATCGCAATCCCGACATTGGCCTGCTGCAGGGCCGGGGCGTCGTTGATGCCGTCGCCGACCATCGCCACGTGGTCGCCGTACTCGGCCTGCAGTTCGCGGATCGCCTCGACCTTGCCCTCCGGCAGCACGCCGGCCCGGACCTCGTCGATCCCCACCTGCGCGGCCACCGCGTTGGCGGTGCGCTCGTTGTCGCCGGTGACCATCACGCAGCGGATGCCGAGGCTGTGCAGCTGTTCGATGGCGGCCTGTGACTCTTCCTTGAGGGTGTCGGCGACCGCGACGATGCCGGCGGGTCGATCGCCGATGGCCACCAGCATCGCGGTCTTGCCGGCATCCTCGAGCCGCCGCAGCGATTCCAGCAGGCCGGACGGATCCAGGCCCTGCTCCTCCAGCAGCCGCTGGCTGCCGACCAGGATGCGTTCGTCACCCAGCCGCGCCTCCACTCCACGTGCGGTATGCGACTGGAACTGCTCGACCTCGGCGACCTCCAGCTCCCGGTCCCGCGCGCCCTGCACGATGGCGTCGGCCAGCGGGTGCGCGGAACCGGCCTCCACGGCCGCCGCAGCCCGCAGCACGCGGGACTCGTCGAAGCCCTCGGCCGGGATGACGTCGGTCAGCGCGGGCTTCCCCCGGGTGATGGTGCCGGTCTTGTCGAGCACGATCACCGCAATGTCCTTCAGGGTCTGAATCGCGGATCCCGAGCGGATCAGCACGCCGCGCTCGGCGCCCATGCCGGAGCCGACCATCAGCGCGGTGGGCGTGGCCAGCCCCAGCGCACAGGGGCAGGCAATGACCAGCACGGCGATCGCCGCGAGGATCGCCAGCACCAGCGGGGGACGCTCGGAATCCACCCAGGGCAGGAAACCCTCGCCCCAGATCAGGATCGGCTGCAGCGCCCCGGAGAACGCCAGCCAGGCCGCGAACGCCGCCAGCGCGATCACCAGTACGGCCGGCACAAAGCGTGCGGTGATGCGGTCCGCCAGTTCCTGCACCGGCACGCGCGAACCCTGCGCCTCATTCACCAGGCGGATCACCTGCGACAGGAAGGTGTCAGCCCCGACGCGGGTCGCACGCACCTTCAACCGCCCCTGCTGATTCAGGGTCGCACCGAGCACGGTGTCGCCCTCGCCCTTGTCTACCGGGACCGACTCGCCGGTGGCAATGGACTCGTCCACGGTGCTTTCGCCCGCCACCACCTCGCCATCGGTCGGCACTTTCTCGCCCGGGCGCACGATCATCACGTCGCCCACCTGGAGCGACTTGACCGACACCTCGACCTCCTCGCCATCACGCTCGACCCGGGCGGTCTTCGCACCCAGATCCAGCAGCTTGCGGATCGCCGAAGACGCCTCGCCCTTCGCGCGGTACTCCAGATAGCGACCGAGCATGTGGAAGGCCATGATGGTCGCGGCCATCTCGATGAACGAGGTCATCGGATAGACGAAACCGACCAGTCCAATCAGGTAGGGCGGCAGGCTGCCCATGGAGATCAGCACGTCCATGTTCAGATTGCCACTTTTCAGCGAACGCCAGGCGGAACGATGGGTGGCCGCGCCTCCCGCGAGGAACACCACCGGGAAGGCCAGCAACGCAATGATCAGCAGATAGCCGGGGATCGGCTGCCAGAACATGTGCGGCATCATCAGGACCATGATCGCGATGGTCGGCACCATCGCGAACCACAGACGGTTCCAGGCCTGCTTCACGTAAGCGGCGTCGATCGCCGCGTCGTCCGCCTCGCTGGCGGCATCGTCGGTCTCCACCGCCGCCACATCGTAGCCGGCCCCCTCCACAGCCGCGCGCAAAGCCTCGCCATCGGGCCCGGCCGGCGTCACCTCCACCGTCACCCGGTGATCCGAGATGTTGGTGCGTATGGATTCGATCCCGTCGAGCTTCTCGATCGCCGCGCGCACGATGCCCGCGCAGTGATCCGAGCCCATGCCCGGCACCACCAGCCGCACCGAACCGGAGCCCCCGGCCTCGCCCTCGACCTGCGCGACGTCGTAACCGGCGCCCTCCACCGCGGCGCGCAGCCCCTGCGGGTCGACCTGGTCGGGGTCATACCCCACCGTCACCCGGTGCCGGGCGATATTGGTCCCCACCGAGGTCACCCCCGGGGTCTTTTCCAGCGCCGAGCGCACGATGCCCCCGCAGTGGTCCGACCCCATGCCGGGGACGATGACCACCGCCTCGCGGGCGTTCGCCGGCTTCGTTTCTGACGTCGTCATCGCGTGACTCCTTACCGGCCACCGAACAGATACTTGATCAACGCGGCGATCGCGAGGATCAGCAGTACCAGGACCAGAAGCCCGATCAGGCCTCCGCCCAGGCCCATACCGCCCATCCAGCCAAAACCTTGTTCATTCATCATGATGGAGTCCTCCCAGGGACGATCACCACCGTCGCGCGGGCATCCCCCGGCTTCGTTTCCGTTTTCATCGCGAACCTCCTTTAGCGGCTGCTGATCAGGTACTTGATCAAGAACGCGACCCCGAGGATCAGCAGCACAAGAATCAGGGGTCCGATCCAGCCGTGGCCGAAGCCGAGGGCTGTCGTCCAGGCAAAACCCTGGTCATGCATCATCGTGTATTGGTCATTCATCAAGGTGTAGCCCTCCCGGGGCGTAGAAACAAACGACGATGCGCGAAACGGCGCACCGCGGCAGCGATCAGCGATCACCGATGCCGGGCCAGGGCCCGGCCGGGGAGGACTCAGAGAGGGGGGCGCAGGTCCGGACCCGCGCGGGCATCGAGGGCCATGGCCACGACACCCGGAACGGGGCCGGAGAGATCGGCAGTGACCGACAGAGTAACGCTGGAAGGCAGGGCCGAAACCCCGCAGATGCCACAGACCGCGCACGGCACCTCGCAGGTCGGGCCTTCGATCGGGATCAGAGAGGCATCCGCATGTAAAACGGCGCCCGGGTCGGCACAGTGGGCTTGCGCGGCCATTGCCGCTCCAGGTTCGCCGTGCAGCATCTGTCCACTGGCCACCGGCGCCGCGAACAGCGCGGCGGCGATCAACAGAGTCAGCAAGTAGTGCAGGGCTCGTAACACGGGCGGGCCTGAAAGAAGCATTACAAATGAAAGTATAGCACCGGCGCGGGCAGGACGCCCACGAACTACAGCACCGGCGCCAGCAGATAGGCGGCGCGCGCGGCCACCCGGCGCCATAACGGCAGGTCGTCCACGTCCTGCCGGGTCATCTCGCGCGAGCGGGCGAAGTCGGCCTCGAACATGCGGGCGGTCTCGCTGGCAAAGGCCGGATCCAGCACCAGTGCCGTGACCTCGAAATTGAGCCGGAACGAGCGGTTGTCCAGGTTCACGGTCCCCACCGCCGCGCCCATGTCGTCCACCACGAACGCCTTGCCGTGCAGGAAGCCCTCCTGATAGCGGTAGACGCGCACACCGGCATCCAGCAGCGGGCCCAGGAAGGCATAGGCCGCATGCGTGGTCAGGGGGTTGTCGGTCACCTCGGGGATCAGCACGCGCACGTCGACGCCGCTGAGTGCGGCCAGCTTGAGCATACCCTGCACGCCCTCGTCGGGCACAAAATACGGGCTGGCGATCCAGATGCGCCGCTCGGCGGAATGTATCGCCTGCTGCATCATCAGGCTGGCGGTCTCGAACTCGTCGGCCGGTCCTGAGGGCAGGATCAGCACCGGGACCCCGTCCTCCGCCATGGTCGCCGGCTTCCATTCCAGCTCCGGGACCGCCTCGATGGCCCAGTGCCAGTCCTCCAGGAACACCGACTGCAACGCGAGGGCGGACGGCCCCGCAATCCGCAGGTGGGTGTCGCGCCAGGCACCGATTTCCGGATCGCGGCCCAGGTACTCGTCGCCCACGTTCAGCCCGCCGACCCAGGCCTGCTCGCCATCGGCGACCACGATCTTGCGATGATTGCGGAAATTCAGCTGAAAGCGATTGCCGCGCCCGCGGGTCGAGTGAAAGTGCTGCACATGGACGCCCGCCTCCCGCAGGGTGTCCAGGTAGCTCCCGGGCAGGCGGTAGCTCCCGATCTCGTCATACAGGAAATAGACGTCGACACCGGCCTCGGCACGCTCCACCAGCCGCCGCTGGAGTTCGCGCCCGAGATCGTCGTCACGCACGATATAGAACTGCACCAGCAGGTAGCGCTCGGCCTGCTCGATGCCGCGGAAGATGCTGTCGAAGGTCGCCTCGCCGTCCACCAGCAGCTCGACCTCGTTACCGTGGAGAAACGGCCAGCGGGCGAGCTGCTGTACGCCGTCCAGGTGCTTGCTCGGTTCCTGCGCGACGTACTGGTGTGACCACAGCTCCTCGGTCTTCGGCTGCAGCGCGCGGGCGAGACTCGAGTCCTCGTCGCGCCGCGCCACGACATAGCCGCGAAACTCGCTGGCGCCGAAGACCCAGTAGGCCGGCACCGCCACATAGGGCACGGTGTTGAGCGAGACGATCCAGGCAACCGCCCCTTGCGGCGTCCGGGTGGACATCAGCGCATCCAGCGAAGACAGGAACCCCAGCAGGTGAAACCCGATCACGACCGTCAGCAGAATGCGCCAGCGCGGCCGGCGGCGCGCAGACTTGACGCACCGGTTGTCCGAGTCGCTCGACATGCCCGCGGGACCCGTCAGGCCAGCGGTTCAGAGCGCGTCGAGGCCGCGGGCCAGATCACGCTGGATGTCGGCGACCGCCTCCAGCCCGACGGCCACGCGCACCATGGCTTCGGTGATGCCCTGGGCCTCGCGCTTGTCCGGGTCCACGCGGCCGTGGGTGGTAGTCGCCGGGTGGGTGATCGTAGTCTTGGCATCACCCAGGTTGGCGGTGATCGACAGGAACCGGGTGGCGTCGATCACCGACCAGGCGGCCTCACGTCCTCCGGCGACCTCGAAACTCAGCACGCCACCGAAACCGCTTTGCTGCTGCTTCGCGATCGCGTGCTGCGGGTGATCCGGCAGGCCCGGGTAATGCACCGCCGTCACCTTTGGATGGGCCTGCAGCCACTGCGCCAGGGCCAGCGCATTATCGCTGTGGGCACGCATGCGCAGGGACAGGGTTTCCAGCCCCTTCAGGAACACCCAGGCGTTGAATGGCGACAGCGTCGGACCGGCCGTGCGCAGGAAGCCGTAGACATCCTTGCCCACACGCTCGGCGTCGCCCACCACCGCGCCGCCCAGACAGCGGCCCTGGCCGTCGAGGAACTTGGTCGCCGAGTGGATGATAATGTCGGCACCCAGATCCAGCGGGCGCTGCAGAATGGGGGTGCAGAAGCAGTTGTCCACCGCCAGCAGCGCGTCATGACGATGCGCGATCTCCGCCAGCGCGGCGATGTCCACCACCTCGCCCAGCGGGTTGGAGGGCGTCTCGCAGAAGTACAGCCGGGTGTTCGGTTGGGTCGCGGCCTCCCAGGCCTCGAGGTTCGAGAGCTCGACGTAGGTCACCTCCACGCCGAAGCGCCCGAGGTAGTTGTTGAACAGCACCGTGGTGGTGCCGAACACCGAACGCGAGCAGACCACGTGATCGCCGGCCTTCAGCAGCCCCATCATGGTCGCGAGGATCGCGGACATGCCGGAGGCGGTGGCCACACAGGCCTCTCCGCCTTCCAGCGCCGCGAGCCGCTCCTGGAAGGTCCTCACGGTGGGGTTGGTGAAGCGCGAATAGATGTTGCCGGGGACCTCGCCCGAGAACCGCGCGGCGGCCTCCGCCGCGCTGTCGAACACGAAGCTGGAGGTCGGGAAGATGGCCTCGGAGTGTTCCTGCTCGGGGGTCCGACGGTAGCCATGGCGTATGGCGACGGTATCGGGGGCGTAGTCGGCGGGATCGAATTCTTCGTGCATCGGGGCTTCCTGGCTCGCGTGAACGGGCCAGTTTACGGATGCCCGCCGGCACTCGCTACGCTGGCCGCAGACGCCCGGCCACCCGCGTGAGCAGCTCGTAGCCGATCGTGCCGGCAGCACGCGCCACGCGCTCCACCGGCAGGCCCTCGCCCCACAGTGTCGCGAGATCCCCCACCGCGGCCTCGGGCACGTCGGAGAGATCCACCGCGAGCATGTCCATCGAGACCCGCCCGACCAGCGGGCAGAGCTGACCGCGTACCCGCACCGGCGTGCCGGTGGGGGCGTGGCGCGGGTAACCGTCCGCATAGCCCATGGCCACGATGCCGATGCGCTCGCCGCCATGCGCGGTCCAGGTGGCGCCGTAGCCCACCCCGTCGCCGGGCGCCGGATGCTGGATCCCGATGATCGGGGCCTGCACGGTCATCACCGGGCGCAGGTCGGCGTGCGGACCCTCCGGCGGCGTCTCGGCCGGTACCGAGGCCGGGTGACAGCCGTAGAGCATGATGCCGGGACGGGCGCGGAAGGCCTCGTCCGCGCCGTGGCCGACCCCGCGCCCCCAGCCGGCGAACAGCGACGCCGAATTGGCCAGGGAGCGCGCGCCGGAGCGTCCCGCCACGGCCGTGGCGAAGGCCGACAGTTGCGCCGCGTTGTGGTCATCCGCCGGGTCGTCGGCACAGGCCATGTGGGTCATCCAGTGCAGGCCGCGCCCGCCGTGACCGGCCGCCCGCAGGGCACGTTCCACGGCATCGGCTTGGGCCGGGGCGAATCCCAGTCGATTCATCCCGGTGTTGAGCTTGATCCAGACCTCGGGCAGGGCGACGCTGGCGGCGTCCAGCGCTTCCAGCTGCGCCGGAGCATGCACCGCCGGCTGCAGCGCGAGCTCCGCACAACGGCGAAGCCCGGCGGAGTCCCGCCCGCCCTGCAGCACCAGCAGCGGGCCATCGAATCCGCTCCGCCGCAGGACCTCGGCTTCCTCCACCGCGGACACGGCCAGCCCGTCGGCCACTTCCCCCAGTGATTGCGCCGCCCAATCGAGACCATGGCCATAGCCCTCGGCCTTGATCACGGGCCACATCGCGACCTCCGGGGCGAGCCCGCGGGCCACCTCCAGGTTGTGGCGCAGGGCTCCGGAATCGAGCTGGATGCTGGCCGCCCGTTGCATGTCGTGACTAGCCCTCCGGGCCCACCTCGCCGTACACGTCCGGGGCGTAGTTCTCGAAACGGGTAAACTGGCCGCGGAAGGTCAGCCGCACGGTGCCGATCGGCCCGTTACGCTGCTTGCCGATGATGATCTCGGCGGTCCCCTTGTCCGGCGATTCCTCGTTATAGACCTCGTCGCGATAAACGAACGCGATGATGTCTGCGTCCTGTTCAATCGCTCCCGATTCGCGCAGGTCGGACATCACCGGGCGTTTGTTGGGGCGCTGCTCCAGCGAACGGTTGAGCTGGGACAGGGCGATCACCGGCACCTCCAGCTCCTTGGCCAGACCCTTCAGCGAGCGCGAGATCTCGGAGATCTCGTGCGCGCGATTCTCGCCGGAGCCGGGGTGCTGCATCAGCTGCAGGTAGTCGACCACGATCAGCTTGAGGCCCTGGTGCTCGCGCATCAGGCGCCGCGCACGGGCACGCAGCTCGGTGGGCGTCAGGGCCGGGGTGTCGTCGACGAACAACGGCGCCCCGGAGAGCATCTGCACCGCACTGGTGAGGCGCGGCCAGTCGCCGTCGTCCAGGCGCCCGGAACGCAGCTTCTGCTGGTTGATCCGGCCCATGGAGGACAACAGGCGCATCGCGATCTGCTCGCCCGGCATCTCCATGGAGAAGATCGCCACCGGTTCCTGATTCTTCATCGCCACGTATTCGGCGATGTTCATCGCGAAACTGGTCTTGCCCATCGACGGGCGCCCGGCCACGATCACCAGGTCCGAGGGGTTGAGCCCGGAGGTGAGCTCGTCCAGATCCTGGTAACCGGTCGCGATGCCGGTGATCGGGCTGGTGCTCTCGTAGAGGAACTCGATCTGCTCGACGGCGGACGCCAGCAGCGGCTTCATGCCGCGAAAGCCCTGGGCCCCGCGCGCGCCCAGCTCGGCGATGCGGAACACCTTCTGTTCCGCCTCGTCCAGCAGCTGCTTGGAATCGCGGCCCTCGGGCACGAACGCCGAATCGGCGATCTCGGTGCCGACCGTGATCAGAGAGCGCAGTATGGAGCGTTCGCGGACGATGTCCGCATAGGCCACGATGTTCGCGGCCGAAGGGGTATCACTAGCAAGCTGGCCGAGATATGCCATGCCGCCGGCGGCTTCCAGCTCGGCGGTGCGTTCCAACTGTTCGGAAACCGTCACCACGTCGAACGGAGCATTGCGCTCCGCCAGCTGCCCGATCGCCCGGAACAGCACGCGGTGGTCATGCCGATAGAAGTCGTCCGCAGTAATGCGGTCGGCGACCCGGTCCCATGCCCCGTTGTCGAGCATCAGACCGCCGAGGACGGACTGCTCCGCCTCCTGGGAATGCGGCGGGACGCGCGGCATGTCGGTCATCGCCATGCCGTGTCCCCGCCGCCATCATGCGGGCCCGCGGCGGCAGCGGCCCGCCCGGCGGTCCGCCCGTCCGCCATCGGGAGCCTCACTCCTCGGGGGTGACGATGACGCGGATTTCCGCGTCGACGCCCGAGTACAGGTGAACACCCACCTCGAACTCGCCGGTCGCCCGCAGCGGGCCCTCGGGCATGCGCACTTCCTTTTTCTCCACTTCCACGCCCTTCGCGGTCAGCGCATCGGCGATGTCGGCCGGGCTCACCGAGCCGAACAGCTTGCCTTCGGCACCGACCTTGGCCCGGATCTCCAGATCCATGCCGTCGAGCTTTTCGCGACGGGCTTCGGCGGCCGCCACGGCCTCGGCCGCGGCCTTTTCCAGCTCGGCACGACGCGCCTCGAATTCGGCGATGTTCTCCGCGGTGGCGAAGGCCGCCTTGCCCTGCGGCAGGAGGTAGTTGCGCGCAAAACCGGGGCGCACGCGGACGCGATCGCCCAGCCCGCCCAGGTTGTCGATCTTTTCCAGCAGAATGACTTCCATCTTGGTCTTCCCGTCAACGATTGAACCAGCGACCCGAGGTCGGGCCGTATTCTACACCGTGTGCCGCGCCGGCCGAACCGCGCGCGTCACACGCTCAGGATTCCGGGGGATCGTCGCCGGCATCGCGCTCGCGACCGATCCCCATGCGCCGGCGGATATCCGCCCACGCGTCGATGACCCCGATGGTGGCCAGCAGCAGGAACATCTGCGGCAACGCCAGGGCCATCAAAACGTACATGCCCACCAGCCAGAACACGCTCATGCCCTGGCCATGCGTCAGCGCATGCATCAGGGCGATCCCCTGGAGGAAGAAGAGCACCCCCAGGATGAACGCCAGCTCCATCGCCAGCGGCGACGGCACCAGCTGCCCCACCGCGAGCAGCACGACCGCGGCGGCGCTGACGCCCGGCCCCAGCTGCAGGGCGCGGAATTCCGCGCCGAAGGCCCCCGGGTTGTACAGCGCCGACTGCCAGTAGCGGGCGATCAGCATCGCCAGGGTCACGCTCAGCAGCACGATGCCCGCCAGCAGCCCGGCCAGGTAGGGCGCGAGGTCGGCAAGCACCGCCTCGAGCTCTTCGCGCGCCGCCGCCTCGCCGGACTCCACCAGCGGCGCCAGCAACTCCATGCCGGCCCGCACCCAGAAGGCCTCGGCATCCGGCACCAGGGCGTGCATCAGCAGCACCCCGGCGCCGGCGACCAGCGCCCCGGCCTTGAGGGTGATGCGCCAGGACACCGTGCGCCGCAACAGTTCCGCCAGCAGGGCCACCGGCAACCACTGGATGACACCGGCCAGCAGCACCGCCGGTCCCGGTGTTCCGGGGCTCGCACCCCACAGGGCGGCGCCCAGCAGGCCGGAGGCGATCGCGAGGACGATCAGGGCCTGACCGAGCCCCAGACGCAGCCCGACCAGCGCCACCAGGGCACTGCTGACGATGGATACCGGCGGCAGGAACAGCCCGGCAATACCAAAGCCGGCGACCGCACCCACGGCGCGGCCCCGGCTCTTCATCGCGAATTCGGCGAGGATCTGCATGACCGTTGCACTCCGCCCCCCGGGCGGCGATCAGGCAGCGTTCAGGCGCTGATCAATGCGTATCGCTGTACGGAAGCAGCGCGAGAAAACGCGCGCGCTTGACCGCCGTGGACAGCTGACGCTGGTACTTGGCGCTGGTGCCGGTGACGCGGCTGGGCACGATCTTGCCGGTCTCGGTGATGTAATTCTTCAGCAGGTTCAGGTCCTTGTAATCGATGTACTCGATACCTTCGGCGGTGAACCGGCAGAACTTGCGACGACGCGGGAAACGGGCCATGTCCGATCTCCTTCAGTAAACGGGGGTGGGGTTCGGGATCACTCGTCGGCGGGGGCTTCGGCCGACTCGTCCGCGGAGGCGTCCTCGCGGCGGCGGCTGCCCTTGCCTTCTTCTTCCTCGCGGCCCTTGGCCAGCGGGGACGCTTCGGTGATCGCACGATCCATGCGGATGGACAGGTGACGCAGCACCGCATCGTTGAAGCGGAAGGCGCTGTCGAGCTCTTCCATCGCGGCCTCGTCGGCCTCGATGTTCATCAGCACGTAGTGGGCCTTGACCAGCTTCTGGATGGGGTAGGCGAGCTGCCTGCGGCCCCAGTCCTCCAGACGGTGGACCGTGCCGCTGTGGCCTTCCACCAGACCCTTGTAGCGCTCGATCATCGCCGGGACCTGCTCGCTCTGGTCGGGATGGACCAGAAACACGACTTCATAGTGACGCATATCCAACTCCTTGCGGGTAACAGCCTCCCGGTGCGCCGGTGAGGCAAGGAACCGCCCTAACGACGGGCGGAAAGGCGCAATACGTTAACCGATGTTGCCCGCGGTCACAACACGGCGCTGGCGCCGGACTTCGAACAGGGACACGCCGGTGGCGACCGAAACGTTCAGGCTCTCCACGGTGCCGACCATGGGAATGTGCGCCAGATGATCGCAGGCCTCGCGGGTCAGGCGCCGCAGGCCCTCGCCCTCGGCGCCCATGACGATCGCGGCAGGGATGCGCAGATCGACGTCGTACAACGCCTGCTGCGCCTCGCCGTCCAGCCCTGTGGCCCACATGCCGGCTTCCTTCAGCGCGGCGAGGGTGCGGGCGAGATTGCCCACGCTCACCACCGGCACGGTCTCCGCCGCGCCGGAAGCCACCTTGATCGCCGCCGGTGTCAATGGAGCACTGTGGTGGCGCGGGACGACCAGGGCCCCGGCGCCTGCGGCGTCCGCCGTGCGCAGGCAGGCGCCGAGGTTGTGCGGATCGGTGACGCCATCCAGCACCAGCACCAGATCCAGGCCGGCCTCCACGCGTTGGCGCAGCTCGCGCTCGTCCACCACCGGGCGGGGCGTACAGTGCACGATCACGCCCTGGTGCTGAAATCCGGGGTGCTGCTGGTCCAGGCGCTCGCGGGCCACCCGCTCCACCGCCACTCCCCGCGTACCGGCGCGCTCCAGGATGCGCTGCAGGGATGCATCCACCTCGCCGCGCGCGAGCTGGAGACTCTTGATCCGCTCCGGAGCACGCTCGAGCAGCGACGCCACCGCATGGATCCCGCCGAAGGCCTCGCCCCGGGAGCGCCCCTTTCCGCCGCTACGGCTCATCCCGCACGTCCCCGCACTTTCGGTCGCGGTACGGACATGGCGCCCGGAACGGCGCCGGAAACGCCAGGCATCCGTGCATCACTCAGGAGGAGGAGGCCGGGCGACGGCGACGGCTCCGGCGCCGCCCCGGCTTGCCCCCGGTTTCGCCGTCTCCGGAGCCGCCCTGGCCGGTGGCATCCTCGTCAGGGATGGTGTTGCCATCCTTGTCCGGAACGGCCTCGACCTCCGGAAGCCGCTCGTTGCCCGGCTCCGGGGCATCTGCGGAGTCCTCGTCGGAGGCACCCCCGCCGGCACCCTGCGCGGCGGCGTCACCCTCCTCCGCGGAAGGCTTGCTGCGCCGACGGCCGCGCCGCCGGCCCTTCTTCTTCGGTGCGTCGTCACCGGCGGGCTCCGGCGCCAATTCAGGGACCGATTCAGGGGCCGATTCCGCGGCTGCGTGTTCGCCTTCGCTGTCGGCGGGTGCCGAATCGTCGGACGCCGGGCCCGCATCCGGGCCAGCAGCCGGCCCCCCGCCCGCCTCCGCATCGCCTCCTCTGGCGCGACGCTTGCGACGGGCGTTGTCGCGGGCGCTGCCACGCTTCTTCCCGCCGGCACCGGGACCTCCGCCCGGGCCCTTGCGACCGGCCGGGCGCGCGGCGGGTGCAGCCTTCTCCGCCGGCTTCGACTCGCCGGCCAGCGCCAGGTCGATCTTGCGGTCATCCAGACTTACCCGCACCAGCTGGACCTGGAGCTCGTCACCGATGCGGAACACGCGACCGGCGCGCTCGCCCGTGAGGGTATGGCGCTTGGGATCGAAGTGGTAGAAATCGTTATCGAGGCTGGAGACATGCACCAGGCCTTCGATGTACACCCCCTGAATCTCCACGAACAGGCCGAAGCCGGTCACGCCCGAGACGATGCCGGTAAACACATCCCCGACCTTGTCCTGCATGTACTCGGCCTTCAGCCAGGCCTCCACATCGCGCGTGGCGTCCTCGGCACGGCGCTCGGCCATCGAGCAGTGCTCGCCGAGGCCCTCCATGCGCTGGTGGGTATAGGGGAAGCCCTTGTTGCTGCCATTGCGCAGTACGTGCCGGATGCCCCGATGGACCAGCAGGTCCGGATAACGCCGGATCGGCGAGGTGAAGTGCGCGTAGTCATCCAGCGCCAGACCAAAGTGACCGCCGAGGTCGGGTGAATACACGGCCTGCGACAGCGAACGCAGCAGCACGGTCTGGATCAGCTTCTGGTCCGTGCGCTGCTTCGCCGCCTTGAGGACCTCGGTGTAGTCCCGCGGGGTCGGCTCGTCGCCTCCGCCCAGGGACAGACCCGCGCCATTGAGGAATTCACGCAGCTCCTCGACCTTCTCTGCGGGCGGCTGATCGTGGTTGCGGTAGAGCGCCGGGACCTTGTGCTTCTTGAGGAAGCGCGCCGCGGCCACGTTGGCCATGATCATGCATTCCTCGACCAGGCGGTGGGCATCGGTGCGCTCCACCGGCACGATGCGCTCGATCTTGCGGTCCTCGCCGAACACGATCTGTGTCTCGGTGGAATCGAAATCGATCGCACCACGGCGGTTGCGCGCCGCGTGCAGCGCCTTGAACACCCGGTGCAGTTCCTCCACGTGCGGCAGCACCTGCGCGTTCTGCTCGCGCAGGCCCTCATCGCCCGCGAGCATTGCGGCCACATCATCATAGATCAGCCGGGCATGCGAGCGAATCACGCCCTCGTGGAAACGGTAGCTCTTCAGCGCCCCGCGGGCACCGATCTCCATCTCGCAGACCATGCTCAGGCGGTCGACGTCCGGATTCAGCGAGCACAGCCCGTTGGACAGCGCCTCGGGCAGCATCGGGATCACCTGCTCGGGGAAATACGCCGAGGTCGCGCGATTGACCGCCTCGCGGTCCAGCGCGGAATCCGGCTCGACGTAGTGCGACACATCGGCGATCGCGACCCACAGCCGCCAGCCCTTGCCTTCGGGCTCGCAATACAGGGCATCGTCAAAGTCCCGCGCATCGCTGCCGTCGATGGTCACGAACGGCTTGTCGCGCAGATCCAGCCGCCCCTTCTTCGCCTTTTCCGGTACCGAATCACCCAGCTTGTCCGCCGCTTCGGTGACCTCGTCCGGCCATTCGAACGGCAGACCCTGGGCACGGATCGCGATGTCGATCTCCATCCCCGGTGCCATGTGCTCGCCCAGGACCTCCACCACGTCACCGCGCAGACGCGACTTGCGCGAAGCCATCTCGCGGATGCGCACGACCACGATCTGGTCGTCCTGCGCCTCGCCCAGACCGTCCGGCGGTACCAGGATCTCGTGGGTGATGCGCTTGTTGTCCGGGGTCAGCAGGCCCACGCCGTCCTCGATGCGCAGACGCCCGACCACCTGGGTGGTGTTGCGCTCCAGCACCTCGACGATGCCGCCCTCACGACGCCCGCGCCGGTCCACGCCCATGACGCGCGCCACCGCGCGGTCCCCGTGGAACACCCCGCGCATCTGCTTCGGCGACAGGAACAGGTCGTCATCCTGCTCGTCCGGCACCAGGAAACCAAAGCCGTCGGGATGGCCGATCACGCGCCCGCGGATCAGGTCTTCCTGATTGACCGGGAGGTAGGCACCCCGACGGTTGCACAGAGCCTGACCGTCACGCTCCATTGCCTTGAGCCGCCGGCGCAGGGCCTCCAGACGTTCCTCGTCCTCGATACCGAGACGCCCGGCGATTTCCTCAAAGGACAGCGGATTCCCCTCGAGCTGCAGCAGGTCGAGGATGTACTCGCGGCTGGGGATGGGGTTGTCGTACTTCTGCGCCTCGCGTTCGAGGTTGGGGTCGATCTGCGGCTTGCTGCGTTTTCCTGGCATTCAGTGAACTCTTTCTTCTGGTGTTGTGCCGCGCACCCGAGGTGCCTGCGGCAGTGACAGGCCGGAGCCGGCCCGGTGCCCATTATGGCCCCGATGCGGCGCGGGCGCATTTCTTTCACCTGCGGATGCCGCAGGGTTTGACAGATCCGCCAGCGCGGATTACCTTACGCGTTCCTGAAGCGCAGGCCCCCTTACAGGGCCGACCTCAAGTGCCGAGGTGGCGGAAATGGTAGACGCGCTAGCTTCAGGTGCTAGTGGGGGTAACCCCGTGGAGGTTCAAGTCCTCTCCTCGGCACCATTCTTTATTCGCTTCCCGCTTCCTTCCCGAAGCAATCCGCAGCCCCCACGTCCGCAATAGCTCGCATGGCAACGGCCTGCGGGGAATTTTCGCGCGCGCGGTCGTCCGTCGGCCGACGGATCCGTGAGCGGGAACCCCCCTTCCGGCCCGCATCCGGACCGGAAGGGATATCCGTCAGCCCCGGAAAGGATCCCGCATCACCAGCGTCTCGTCGCGATCCGGACCGGTGGAGATCATATCGACGGGCACACCCACCACCTCGGACAGGCGCTCCAGATACGCACGCGCATTGGCGGGAAGCTTCGCGTACTCGCGCACCCCGACGGTGGATTCCTGCCAGCCCGGCATCTCTTCGTAGACCGGCGTACAGGACCCGTAGGCCTCGGCACCCGCCGGTGGCACCGCCACTCGCCGGCCGTCGACATCGTAACCGGTGCAGATCTGCACCGTCTCCAGCCCGTCCAGCACGTCCAGTTTGGTCATGCACAGGCCACTAATGCTGTTCACGGCGACCGCGCGACGCAGTGCCACCGCATCGAACCACCCGCAGCGGCGTGCACGCCCGGTGGTGGAACCGAATTCGTTGCCCCGGCGCGCGAGGTGTTCGCCCATATTGTCGAACAGCTCGGTGGGAAAGGGGCCGGCCCCGACCCGCGTGGTGTATGCCTTGGTGATCCCCAGCACGTAATCCAGATTGCGCGGCCCCACCCCGGAGCCGGTGGACGCCCCGCCGGCGGTCGTGCTGGAGGAGGTCACGAACGGATAGGTCCCGTGGTCGATGTCCAGCAGCGTGCCCTGCGCCCCTTCGAACATCACGTCACGATCCGCGGCACGCAGCTCGTGCAGACGACCGGCGACATCCGTCACCATCGGCTTGAGGCGCTCGGCATGCTCGAGGCACTGCTCCAGCACCTGCTGATGGTCCACCGTCGCCGCCCCGAAGTAATGTTTCAGGGCAAAATTGTGATAATCCATCACCTCGCCGAGCTTGGCCGCCAGCCGCTCGCGATGGAACAGGTCGTCCAGGCGCAGCCCGCGACGTGCGACCTTGTCCTCGTAGGCCGGACCGATGCCGCGCCCGGTGGTACCGATGGCCGCCTTGCCGCGCGCTTTCTCGCGCGCGTGATCCAGCGCCACGTGGTACGGCAGGATCAGCTGACAGGAATCCGACAGCCGCAGGCGATCGGTCACCGGCACGCCGCGGGCCTCGAGCTCGTCCATCTCCTTGAGCAGGGCCTCCGGCGACAGCACCACGCCGTTGCCGATCATGCACTCCACCCCTTCGCGCAGGATGCCCGAGGGGATCAGGTGCAGCACTGTCTTCTCGCCATCGATCACCAGCGTGTGTCCGGCGTTGTGCCCGCCCTGGAAGCGCACCACCGCCGCGGCATCCTCGGTCAGTCGGTCGACGATCTTGCCCTTGCCTTCGTCACCCCACTGACTGCCCAGTACGACTACGAAACGTCCCATCAGTGTTCCACCACCATCCATTGTTCATTGCGGTACTCCAGGCGTGCGTCCGCATCCGTCACCGGCGTCTCGCCCCGCAGCTCGCGAACCACGCGTACGCCGCGCCCGCGCAGCTCGCACACCGCCGCCTCCAGCTCCGGATCGGTTCCGGCGGGGGCGAGCACGCATTGGCGTGGGCGCTCCGGATCGCCACGGGCGTCGCCGTGCCGGGCCAGCTCGCGCAGGTCGGTACTGAACCCGGTGGCCGAACGCGCCCGCCCGAACACGCGGCCGATCTCGTTATAGCGCCCGCCGCGGGCGACCGCCTGTCCCGACCCCGGGATGAACGCCGCAAACACCAGACCGGTGTGATAGGCATACCCGCGCAGCTCCGCGACATCCACGTGCAGATCCACCTCGGTCCCCAGCGACTGCAGGGCCCCCACGATCGCCTCCAGGTGGTCCAGGGCCGCGTGCACCTCGGCGGGTGCCCTGCCCAGCGCGGCGCGCGCGCTCGCCAGGACTTCGGGCCCGCCATTCAGGTCCGGCAGGGCACGCAGGGCATCGGCCAGATCGGGGTCGAGCCCCGCCGCACGCCATTGCGCCAGGGTCTGTTCGATCTCGGGGATGCTCTTGCGCTGCAGCTGATCGAAGAAGGCGCGCTCCTGCTCCGGCTCCAGACCCGCGGCCCGGGCAAGACTGCGAAAGATCCCGACGTGCCCCAGATCCATGCTGGGCCGGCGCACACCGCAGACCTCCAGCGTAGCCAGCATCAGACGGATGACCTCGACGTCGGAATCCAGACCGTCGTGTCCGAAAAGCTCCGCGCCCGCCTGCAGCGGACTGCGGGACCCCGACCACTCATCGGCACGGGCACGCAAAGTCGTACCGACATAGCACAGCCGGTTGGCACCCGCCACATGCTGACGGTGCGCGTCGATGCGGGCGACCTGAGGCGTCAGGTCCGCTCGCACTCCCATCAGCCGGCCAGTCAGCTGATCGGTCAGTTTGAACGTCTGCAGATCCAGCTCGTGGCCGGCACCGGTCAGCAACGACTCCAGGTATTCCGCCAGCGGCGGCATCACATGATCGTAGCCCCAGACATCGAAATGGTCGAGCACACGCCGCCGCAGGCCCTCCAGGCGCCGTGCCGAATCCGGCAGCGCCTCTTCGAGTCCGTCCGGCAGCAGCCAGCGATTGATTTCCGTCATGTCATCCTTGCCTGCACGGCCTGACCCGTCCACAGGCGGGCTGGCCAGAAGAAGGGCCCGCGGTGCGGGCCCGGCTTGTGATTGGCAGAACCTGCCCGCACCGGCCCCGAAGCAGGGCCGGCCGCACGATCACTCGGCGGGCTGCGGCAGCTGCGGAGTCCGGGACGGACGCTCGCCGCCCGGAGCGTTGAAGAACTGGAAGAACTCCGAGTTCGGTTCCAGCACGAACGTGCTGTTCTCGCCCTGCAGGCTGTTGCGGTAGGCGATCAGGCTGCGATAGAAGCGGAAGAACTCTTCATCTTCGCCGAAGGAGGTACCCAGGATCTCGGTAGCCCGGGCATCACCCTCCCCGCGGATCACCTCGGAGTCACGGTACGCGTTCGCCAGGATCACCGTGCGATCGCGGTCGGCACGCGAACGAATCCGCTCGGCCTCCTCCTGCCCCCGGGCGCGGAAGTCCTGCGCCACACGCTCGCGCTCGGCCCGCATCCGGTCGAACACCGACTCGGAGACCTCGTCCGGCAGATCCATGCGACGGATGCGCACATCCACCAGATCGACCCCCAGCTCCAGCGCCGTCTCCAGGGCGGCCTGGCGCACCGCGCCCATGATGGTCAGGCGCTCGCCGGCGACCACGTCCTGCAGCTCGTAGCGGGCGAATTCGTTACGCATGCCGTCCCGCAGGATCTGCGACAGGCGCTCCTCGGCCAGTCGTTCGTCACCGCGGGTGGCGCGGTAGAACTGACCGACATCGTTGATCCGCCACTTGGCGTAGAAATCCACGATGATGTTCTTCGCCTCGCTGGTCAGGAACCGGTCCGGCGGGATGTTCAGGGTCATGATCCGGGCATCGAACTTCTCGACGTTCTGGATCAGCGGGAACTTGAAATGCAGCCCCGGCTCCTGGTCCACCTCGCGCAGTTCCCCCAGGGCGAACTTGATCACGCGCTCGCGCTCGTCAACGGTGTAGGTCGACAGGGCCACGACGATCCCGATGACCACCACGGCAATTCCGGCAATACGCAGCATCAGCGAACCTCCCGCGAGCGCAGGCTCTCGGTATCACGGGTCATCCCGGTGTCCCTCTCAATCGCACGCCGGTCAGTGTCCAGTGGACGCGGCGTCGGCGCGCCACCCGAATTGCGGGTGCCCGACTGGCCGGAGAACATCTCGCCCAGCGGCAGCATCATCAGATTGCCGCTGGCGCCCACGTCCAGCATCAGCTTGCGCGAATCCTGGAGCACGGCTTCCACCGCCTCGAGGTAGAGACGGTCACGCGTGACTTCGGGGGCCTGCCGGTATTCGGTCAGCAGCTGGTCGAAGCGCGAGGCATCACCCTCGGCGCGGGCCACCACCTGATCGCGATAACCCTCGGCTTCCTCGATGATGCGGGCCGCCTGACCACGCGCCCGCGGGATCACGCCGTTGGCATAAGCCTCGGCCTCGTTGCGGAAGCGGACCTCGTCCTCGCGTGCACGGATGGCATCGGCAAAGGCCTCCTGCACTGCTTCCGGCGGCTGCGCCTGCTGCATGGAGACCGCGGTCACCACGATCCCGGCGCCGTAGGCATCGAGGTTTTCCTGCATCACCGTGCGGGTGGACTGGGCGATCTCGCCACGGCCCTCGCCGAGGATGAATTCGAGATTGCCCTTGCCGACCCGTTCACGGATGGCCGACTCCATGACCTGATGCACGGTGGCATCCGGATTGCGGACATTGAACAGGAAGTCGACCAGATCGAGGATGCGGTACTGCACCGCGATGTCGACATCGATGATGTTCTCGTCGCCGGTGAGCATCAGCGCGCGGCTCTCGATGGTCCGCACGTTGTCGACATTCTCGATCTCGATCCGCTCGATGGGATACGGCAGGTGCCAGCCCGGCCCCGGGCTCTTGACCTCCTGGAACGCACCGAAGCGCAGCACGACGCCGCGCTCGCCTTCGGAGATGATATGAAAGCCGGAGGCGATCCAGACCACCAGGGCGATGATCAGGCCGAGGCTGATCAGGGCCTGGGAACCGCGCCCCATGCCGCCGCCGCCCAGGCCGCTTCCGCCCTGGTTGCCGCCACCAAAGATGCCGCTGAGCTGCCGCGACAGTTTGCGCAGCATCTCCTCGAGATCGGGCGGCTGCTGGCCACCTCCACCACCGCCGCCACCGCCGCGGTTACCGCCTCCCCCGCTCCAGGGGTCGCGGTTGTTGTTTCCCGGTTCGTTCCAGGGCATGAATCAGGGACTCCGTCGATCGCTCGGGATGTGCCGATCAGGCACAGGGAGCGGACATTCTAGGGGGGCACCCGGGGGCGGGCAAGCGCACCCCTGCGGGAGTCGGGTTGTGACCGGCGCCCGCGGCCTCCCATGCGGCCATGCCACCGGCGACGTTCATTACGTGGCCATAACCCAGCCGCTGCAGGATGGAGGCCGCGACCGTGGAACGGTATCCGCTGCCGCAGACCACGGCCACCGGTTCTTCGGGCGCCACACCCGGGACACCGTCGCGGGTTTCCGCGACCGGCCGATGCAGCGCCGCCTCGTCGTGACCAGCGGCGTATCCCGTGCCGCGTGGCTGCCCGGGACCCCGTCAGGGGGTGCGATCAGGCACCGGAGCCCGGTGCCGGGGCGCGCGCACCGGCGGCTTGCGCGTCCTCGGCGTCCCCGGGTTCCTCGCCCGGCCCCACGAAGGCCGTTTCCGGATCCAGCCCGGCCTCGCGGAACAGGTCCTGAAAGCGCCGCTCCGGCAGCTGCACCCGCAGGCGGATCGCACCCTCATCACCGGTCTGCTCGGCCTCCACGGCGTTCTCGTCGTACAGCCGACCGCGCAGCCGCCCGGCGGACGGCGGCACCTCGACCCAGCCACGGCGCATGGATTCGGTGAAGGACTCGGCCAGGCGCTGGTACAGCCGCTCTACCCCTTCGCCGGTTTGCGCCGACAGCCAGAAGGCCTCCTCGCCCTCGCCACCGGCAAAGCGCTCCGCCGCCTCGTCGTCGCGCTCCGGCAGGGTGTCGATCTTGTTGTAGATCCGCCAGCAGGGCACGTCCTCGGCGCCGATCTCCGCGAGCACGTCCTCCACCTGGGCGATGTGCCGCTCGCGCTCCGGGTCGGCGGCGTCGATCACGTGCAAAAGCAGCGCCGCCTCGCGGGTCTCGGTCAGGGTCGCCTTGAAGGCCGCCACCAGTTCGTGCGGCAGGTCGCGCACGAACCCGACAGTGTCCGCGAGGATCACCGACTGGTGCGGCGCCAGATCCAGCCGGCGCAGGGTCGGATCCAGGGTCGCGAACAGCTGGTCGGCCTGGTAAACGTCGGAATCGGTGAGGCGGTTGAACAGGGTCGACTTGCCGGCATTGGTGTAGCCCACCAGCGAGACGGTCGGCACCTCGTTGCGCAGGCGCGCCTGGCGCCCCTGCTCGCGCGTGCGCTCGACCTTTTCCAGTCGCCGCTCGATATGCTTGATGCGCGCCGCCAGCAGCCGGCGGTCGGTCTCCAGCTGGGTCTCGCCGGGACCGCGCAGGCCGATCCCGCCCTTCTGCCGTTCCAGGTGGGTCCAGCCACGCACCAGCCGGGTGGACATGTGACGCAGCTGCGCCAGCTCCACCTGCAGCTTGCCCTCGTGAGAACGCGCGCGCTGGGCAAAGATGTCGAGGATCAGCCCGGCGCGGTCCAGCACCCGGCACTGCAGGTGCTGTTCCAGGTTGCGCTCCTGGCTCGGCGACAGCTCGTGGTTGAAGATGACGAGGTCGGCCCCGTGCGCCGCCACCTGATCGCGAATGGCGTCCGCCTTGCCGGACCCCACGAACAAACGCGAGTCGGGACGATGGCGCGAACCGGATTCCACGGCCACCACCTCGGCCCCGGCCGAACGTACCAGCTCCTCGAATTCCTGCAGCTGGACCTCGAGATCGGTCGCACCGCCGATGGCCATGGCCACCAGCACCGCCCGGTCGCCACCGGTCTGCGGACGCTCAAACAACGCGCGACCACCCCCGATTCGGGACCGGACCATCCCGGAGGTGTACGACGCCCCTATTCATCCGCGGCCTCTCCGCCACTGGCCGCGGCGCTGTCTTCATCCAGCGGCATGCGCACCTGCCGCGCGGGCACGATGGTGGAGATCGCGTGCTTGTAGACCATCTGCGAAACCGTCGAGCGCAGCAGGACCACGAACTGATCGAACGACTCGATCTGCCCCTGCAGCTTGATGCCGTTCACGAGGTAGATCGACACCGGGATCCGGTCGCGGCGCAGCGCGTTGAGAAAGGGTTCCTGCAGCATTTGCCCTTTGGCCATCGGTACATTCCCTGGTTGCATTCGTCGGGGCCCGCGCCGCGGGCCGAAACCTGTAAAAAGAGTAGCATATCGTCAGCGTGATGCCGTCTCGCGCAGGGCTGCCAGGGCCTGCTCCGGGTCGACGGTTTCCGCCGGCAGCCGCGCGTGCAGCGGGAAGCGCCGCAGGCCGGTCAGCTGGCGCTTGGCCAGCTGCCGCGTCGCGGCGATCGCCCGGCTGCGGAACGTGGCGAAATCGACCTCGCCGGCCAGCCATTCCCAGCCCTGGCGGTAGCCCACCGCCCGCTGCGAAGGGTGTTCCGCGGTCAGTCCGGGGCGCGCGCGCAGGGCCCGCAACTCCTCCACGAACCCCGCCTCCAGCATGGCATCGAAGCGTTCGGCAATCCGCGCGCGCAGACGTTCCCGATCTTCCGGCCACAACGCCAGTGCGCACCAGCCCGCCGGCAGCCGCGCCTCGCCCCCCTGCTGGAAACTCGACAACGGGCGCCCCGTGGCCTCGAACACCTCCAGCGCCCGCAGGATGCGCTGCGGATCGTTGGGATGGATACGCCCGGCGGCCGCCGGGTCCACCGCCTCCAGGGCCTCATGCAGGGCCCGGGCGCCTTCCGTCTCCAGCCGGGCGCGCACCGCGGCGCGCACCGCTTCCGGCACCGGCGGCATGGGGTCGATCCCCTCCAGCAGCGCCCGCAGGTACAGCAGGGTCCCGCCCGCCAGCAGCGCCACGCGCCCGCGCGCATGGATCGCGCGGATGCAGGCACGGGCATCCGCGGCGAAGGCCGCCGCGTTATAGGTCTCCTCCGGATCCCGGATGTCCAGCAGATGATGCGGCACCCGCGCCCGCTCGTCCGCATCCGGTTTGGCGGTACCGATGTCCATGCCGCGGTACACCTGCGCCGAATCCGCGGTCACGATCTCGGCGTCCAGCCGCTGCGCGAGTTCCAGCGCCAGCCCGGTCTTGCCGGTGGCAGTGGGCCCGGCGAGCAGCACCACCGGCGGTTGCGGGACGTCCATCAGCGCCCGCGCATGAACAGCCCGTCGAGGGCAGCGTGATCCAGCTCCACCCAGGTCGGCCGGCCATGGTTGCACTGGCCGCTGCGCTCGGT
This sequence comes from Thioalkalivibrio sp. AKL17, assembly GCF_000377885.1. Classification (NCBI taxonomy): domain Bacteria; kingdom Pseudomonadati; phylum Pseudomonadota; class Gammaproteobacteria; order Chromatiales; family Ectothiorhodospiraceae; genus Thioalkalivibrio; species Thioalkalivibrio sp. AKL17. Next base: position 224,994 of record NZ_KB898766.1, on the reverse strand, counting down.
GGCCTCCATGTCGCGCAGCAGCTGGTTCATCTCGGGCACGGTCAGCCGGCGCCCCGACCGCACCGAACCGTGACAGGCCATGGTGCTCAGCACCTCGTTGGCCGCCGCCTCGGTGCGCTGGCTGTGACCGCTTTCGGCCAGATCCCCCAGCACGTCGCGCAGCAGCGCCGGTGCATCGCGGCCCCGCAGCAGCGCCGGCGCCGCACGCAACCGCAGCCGTTCGCGCCCGCAACGGTCCACTTCGAAGCCCAGCCCGGCCAGCGTATCCGCCTGCTCCTCGGCACGGTCGGCCTCCGTCGGGGTAACTTCCACCTCCTCCGGCACCAGCAGCGGCTGGGCGGTCACGCGTTCACGCTCCCATTCGCGCTTGAGCCGCTCATAGGTGATGCGCTCGTGTGCGGCATGCATGTCCACCAGCACCAGCCCGCGGGCGTTCTCCGCGAGCACGAAGGTATCCGCGACCTGGCCGATGGCGAATCCCAGCGGGGGCATCTCAGCGTTGTTTTCCGTGCTGTCCGTGCGCCCCGCGCCCTCGGCAGCATAACCCGGCGCGGCACGTTCACCGACACCGGCAGCGGACGACGATTCCGGCGGCCGGAATGCGGCCCAGGCCGCGGCAAACCCGTCACCCCGCCCGGGATCCGCGCGTCCGCCACCCGCACCCCCGGACCCGCCCCCGACACGGCCCGGTGCACCGCCGGGCGAACCGTCCAGCAGGCCCGACCGCGGGCCGGCATCCGGATGCGGCCCGGGACCCTTGCCGGCGGCAGGACCGGAGTCGGGCACGGCCGGCCCGGCCCCGCCCCCCGCCACGTCACCGGCGTGACCGGCCTTCGCCCGCCCCAGCGCCGCGTGCAGGGCGTGGAAGATGAAATCGTGGACCATCCGCGACTCGCGGAAGCGCACCTCCTGCTTGGTCGGATGCGCGTTCACGTCCACCTGCGCCGGATCCAGCTCCAGCTCGAGCACGAACATCGGATGGCGCCCATGGTAGAGCACGTCCTGATAGGCCTTGCGCACGGCCGCGGTCAGTACCCGGTCGCGGATCGCACGGCCGTTGACGAAGAAATACTGCTGATCGGCCTGGGCCCGGGAACGCGCCGGGGAGCCCAGCCAGCCGGACAGCACCAGCCCGGAACGCTGCTCGTCCACCGGGAGCGCATCCGCCAGAAACGCCTCGCCCAGCAGGGCCCGCACGCGCGCCTCCGGATCCCCGGGGGCCGCCGGCAGGTCCAGGGTCACGCGGTCGTTGTGGCGCAGCACGAAGCCCACCTCGGGGTGCGCCGCCGCCAGGGTACGCAACACCGATTCGCAGTGTCCGTACTCGGTGCGCTCGGTGCGCACGAAGCGCCGCCGCGCCGGCACGTTGAAGAACAGATCGCGCACCTCGACCGTCGTGCCCGGCGGATGCGACGCCGGCATCACCTCGCCGAAGACATCGGAACCGTCCCCGGAAAGCTGCCAGGCGTTGCGCTCGCCGGGCACCGCCGAGGTCAGGGTCAGGCGCGCCACCGAGGACACCGACGGCAGCGCCTCGCCGCGGAAACCCAGGCTGTGCAGGGCCTCCAGGTCATCCATGCTGCGGATCTTGCTGGTGGCATGGCGCGACAGCGCCAGCGGCAGTTCTTCCCGCGCGATGCCACAGCCGTCGTCGGTCACCCGGATCAGGCGAGTCCCGCCCTGCTCCAGACGCACCTCGATGCGCGAGGCCCCGGCATCCAGCGCGTTTTCGACCAGCTCCTTGACCACCGAGGCCGGGCGCTCGATGACCTCGCCGGCGGCGATCTGGCTGATCAGCTGATTGGAGAGTTTCTGGATGCCCACGTCACGTCCCGGGAAAGCACTGGAGCGCAGGGTAAGGAAACACCGGCGAATGTGCACGTGCGTGCTCGCCGAATCCCGGATTCGGACCGGAAATCAGCTGCCGCGGGAGGGGACTTCCAGGACCTGACCGGTATAGATGGTGTCGCCGTTGACGCCATTGACCGCGCGCAGATCGGACAGGGAAACGCTGTATCGATCCGCGATCCCTGACAGGGTCTCGCCGGGGCGGATGATGTGCTGCTCCATGCCCCCGCCATCCGCGATCAGCGTACCCGGACGCGCATGGGTGGAGAAGTACGCCCGCAGGCCGGTCAGCAGGGCCTCGGCCAGCGACTGCTGGTAGCTGGAGCTGCGCAGGCGACGTTCGTCCTGCGGATTGGAAATGAAGCCGGACTCGACCAGGATGGACGGCACATCCGGCGAACGCAGCACGGCGAAATTGGCCCGCTCGACCTTCGGCCGACGCACCTTGCCCACCCGGTCCAGCTCGTCGATCATCCGCTCGGCCAGGGTGGAACTGGCCTCGAGGCTGCCGCTCTGGGCCAGATCCAGCAGCACGTTGCTCAGGGAATCATCACGGCCGTTCATCGGCACCCCGCCCAGGCGCATGTCGGCCTGATTCTCGCGCTCGGCAAGGAAGCGTGCGGCCTCGCTGGATGCCCCGCCCTCCGACAGCATGTACACCGAGGACCCGTTCACGCTGGGGTCCGGGAAGGCATCCGCGTGGATCGACATGAACACGTCGGCCTCCGCCTCCCGGGCGCGCTTGACGCGCTCGCGCAGGGGCAGGAAATAGTCGCCGGTGCGGATCATCACCGCCTCCATGCCCCATTCATCCTCGACCAGGTCCGCCAGCCGCTGCGACACTTCCAGCGCCACGTCCTTCTCGCGCGTGCCGTTGGGCCCGATGGCGCCGGGATCATGCCCGCCGTGGCCGGCATCGATGGCCACGATCACGTCACGCAGATCCTCCTGCGAGCGACCGCGACGCGGTTCGCGCTCCTCGCCCGCTTCCACCCGCGTGCCCGCCGAGCCGCTGCGCGTCAGGTCCAGCACCAGCCGGTGCGGGGCGCCCTGAGCCGGCATCAGCTGGAAGCTGCGCGGGCTCACGGCCTCGCGCAGATCCAGGACCACGCGCAGATCGGAACCGTTGCGCGGCGCGTGGCGCACGCCGTCGATCACCGAACGCGGGTGATCATTGACCTCCAGGCTGGCATCGGTGCTGGCGTTCGTCAGATCCACCACCAGCCGTTCCGGCGACTGCAGGCGAAACACCTCGTACTCGGCCTCGCCCTCCATGTCGAAGACCAGACGCGTGGTTTCTCCGTCCACGGACATGCGCAGGCGCTCGACGCGCGCCCCGGCCGCCGCCGGCAGGGGCAGCGTCGCCAGACCCAGTGCACCCAGGGCGCGCAGGATCTGGCGGCGATTCGGATCGATGTCGGAACGGTGATGGCCCACGCACACACCCCGGCTGGTCAGGGACTCCACTCTTATTGTGGACAGATCCTCTAAAAAAGCAACCCGGAATGTCGCGAATTTTTAGGAAGATACCAAGGTTTCTGCGTGTGCCCTCACAACCTTCCGCGTCATTCCCCGCGCGACCCCGCGAACCATTACCCACTACATGTGGTATTCGGCAAAACCGGCCACTCCCAGATCTATTCCTGTCCCGGCGCTGCTGCCAGCGCGGCGCGAGCGGCCTCGGCGGCCGACCCTTCCAGCCACAGCCGGCGCCCGAACTCCGGCCCGTCCGGATGTTCCTCGAGGTGCATGCGCAGATCCGGCTCCGGCAGCCAGCCGCAACCGCGCTCCGGCCACTCGACCAGCCACAGCACCCCGGGCCCGTGCGCCTCGCGCACGCCGAGGTACTCCAGCTCCTCCGGATCCCCCAGGCGGTAGAGGTCGAAATGCAGTACGCGCCGGGAATCCAGCTCGTACGGCTCGACCAGGGTATAGGTCGGGCTGCGCACCGTCCCCGCATGCCCCAGGGCCCGCAGCAGACCGCGCACCCAGGTGGTCTTCCCGGCGCCCAGGTCGCCCTCCAGATAGACCGTGCGCAGCCCCGGCACCGCCGCCAGCGCGGCACCGGCCGCCTCGGTGGCGGCCGCATCCGGCAGTTCCACCGGGGCTCCGTCGAAGGCCGGCCGGTCAGAAACCATCGTCGCCCCCCGCGGCGGCCGGCAGGGCCGCGATCAGATCCCCCGCCAGCATGCCGACGGTGCCCCCCAGGCGCCGCGCCGCGACGCGCCCGGCCGCCGCATGCCAGCCCGCCCCGATACGCGCGGCGCCCCGCGCGTCCAGGCCCTGTCCGCGCAACGCCGCGATCACGCCGGTGAGCGCATCGCCACAACCGGGGGTGGCCATCCCCGGATGGCCGTCGGTGACACAGTCGTACGGTCCGTCATCGGTGTCGGCGATCAGCGTCCCCGCCCCCTTGAGCAGCACGGTTCCACCAAACCGTACGACCAGCTCCCGCAGTCGCCCCGGTCGGTCGGCCTCCACCGCCGCGGCATCCAGGTTCAGCAGACGCCCGGCCTCGCCGGGATGCGGCGTCAGGACCCAGTCGTCGCTGCGCCGCGGGGTCTGCGCCAGCAGGTTGAGGGCATCGGCATCCACCACCAGCGGGCGGCCGGAATCGGCCGCCGCCAGCCACAGATCCCGCCCCCACGGACCCTGATCCAGACCGGGCCCGATGGCCACCGCGTCCGCCCGCTCCAGCCAGCGCAGCAGCTCCGGGCCTTCGCTCACCCCGCGCACCATGATCTCGGGGCGGTCACTGCAGACGAAGGCGGCATGTTCGGGATGCGTCAGCAGGGTCACGCGCCCGGCCCCGGCACGCAGCGCCGCGGTTGCCGCCAGCCGCCCCGCCCCGGCGAACCCGGGAGCCCCGCCGACGATCATCACGTGGCCCGCATCCCCCTTGTGGGCCCCGGGCCGCCGCCGCGGCAGACCCGCCCGCCAGTGCCCGGGACCAATGCGCCACGCCGCCGGTGCGAAGCTCTGCGCCAACGAATGCGGGAGATCGAGTGTGGCCACGCTGACCGTGCCCGCGCAGTCCACCGCAGCCCCGGTATGCAGTCCGGGCTTGTCGGCAATGAACGTCAGGGTGCGTGTCGCCCGCGCCGCCTGCCCGCGCAACGCGCCATTGTCCGTATCGACCCCCGAGGGCGCATCGGCCGCCAGCACCGCCCGGTCCGCACGGTTCAGCCGCTCGATCACCTCGCCGTAGACATCGGTCAGCGGACGCTGCAGACCGATACCGAACAGCGCGTCCACCCACACATCCGCAGTGGCGGGATCGAACGTTTCCAGCGGGTGGATTTCGCCCCCGCTCTCCTCCCACAGACGCCGGGCCCGCTTCCCGTCCGACTCCTCCCGCGCCCGCGAAGACCCCGCATGCAGCACCACCTCCAGCCCGGCCGCCCGCGCGCGGCGGGCCAGCACGAAACCGTCGCCGCCGTTGTTGCCGGGCCCGCAGAGCACCCCGACCCGGGACACCCCCGGCCAGCATTCCTGCAGATGCTCGAGCAGCGCCGCACCGGCCCGGTCCATCAACTCGCCCGGCGCCATCCCGGGCAGGGCCATGGCGGTGGCATCCAGCTCGCGCATGCGCGCGGTGTCGAACAACCGCTCGCCGGGCGCGGGGCTGGCCGGGGACGGGTGTGCAGGGGCATCATTCATGTCCGTTTCTCTCCTTGCTGGCCTGTCGATCGTGCCTGAGCATCCCGACCCGCGCCAATGCGCCGAACTCGCCGATCGCATCCGCCAATGGGGACGCGAACTCGGCTTCGCCGACCTGCGTATCGGCCCCCCCCGGGTCCCCGAGGCCGATCGCCGGCACCTGGACGCCTGGCTGGAGCGCGACTCCCACGGCGACATGCAATGGATGGCCGAGCGCGCGCCGCTGCGCCGCGACCCCGACGCCCTGGTTCCCGGGGTGCAGCGCATCATCAGCGTGCGCATGGATTACTTCCCGCCACGCACCCGGCGTCCGGCCGCCCAGCTGGCGGATCCCGAGGGCGCCTATGTCTCGCGCTACGCCCTGGGCCGCGACTACCACAAGCTGCTGCGCAAGCGACTGACCGAACTCGGCCGCCGGATCGAGGCCGAGGCACCGCACGGCTACCGCGCCTTCACCGACAGCGCGCCGGTGCTGGAGAAGGCCCTGGCGCAGCAGGCGGGGCTCGGCTGGATCGGCAAGCACACCAACCTGCTGGCCCGCGGTACCGGCTCGTGGTTCTTCCTCGGCGAACTGTTCACCGATCTGCCGCTGCCGCTCGATCCCGGCCCGGCCGAGGACCACTGCGGGAGCTGCCGCGCCTGCCTGGACGTGTGCCCCACGCAGGCCTTCCGCGGCCCGCACGACCTCGACGCCCGGCGCTGCATCTCCTATCTCACCATCGAGCTGAAAGGCTCGATCCCGGAAGACCTGCGGCCGCTGATCGGCAACCGCATCTACGGCTGTGACGACTGCCAGCTGGTCTGCCCCTGGAACCGCTTCGCCGAGGTCGCGGCCGAACCGGACTTCATCGCCCGCCATGGCCTCGACAGCGCCTCGCTGGTCGAGCTGTTCGGCTGGGACGAGGCGAGCTTCCTCGAACACACCACCGGCATGGCGATCCGCCGCATCGGCCACGAACAGTGGCTGCGCAACCTCGCCGTGGGGCTCGGCAACGGTCCGGCCACCGACGCGGCGCGCGAGGCCCTGGCCGCACGCGCCGGACACCCGTCGGCGCTGGTGCGCGAACACGTGGCCTGGGCGCGGGCACGCCTGGACGAACGGGCCGCCGGCCGGCTCGCCGAACCGCCGGCCGTCCCGGTGAAGGCGCTCACTCGCGCGCCGGTTGATCCGGCCGCACGGCCCGCGGGCACCCCCGCCTCGAAAGACGGAACCGCCGGGGAGCCCAAGGACCCGACGACCGGTTCCTAGGCTCCGGCCTCCGGGCGGATCCAGACCAGGCTCGCGAGGCGCCCGGTGGTGCCGTCGCGACGATACGAGAAGAACCGGTCGGGGGCGCTGAAGGTGCATTGGCCACCGCCATGCACGACCACGCCGGCCTGCGCCAGACGATCGCGCGCCAGCGCCTCCAGGTCCGCCAGCCAGTGACCGTCCCGCGCGGCCGGGCGAAAGGCCGCGGCCATCTCCGGCTGCACCGCCAGGAACCGCTCGCGCACCTCCGCGCCCACCTCGAAGGCGTCGGGGCCGATCGCCGGCCCCAGCCAGGCGTGCCAGTCCGCCTGCGGACGGGCCTCGCGCAGCGCCGCCAGCGTGGCCTCCAGGACCCCGTCCACCAGCCCGCGCCAGCCGGCATGCGCCGCCGCCACCGCCTCCCCGCCGGTACCGGCGAACAGCACCGGCAGACAATCCGCCGTCTGCACCGCGCAGACCCGGCCCGGCCGGGTGGTCATCACCGCATCGGCCTCCACCGGCGCGTCGGCGGCGGCCAGTTCTTCCGCGCGCACCACTCGCGTGCCATGCACCTGTGCCGGCCAGTGCAGCTCGGCGCCCGGCACGCCCCGCGCGGCCACCGCCTGCGCCAGACGGCGCCGGTTCCCGGCCACTCGCTGCGGATCGTCCCCGGTATGCAGCGCGAGATTCAGACTGGCCCATACGCCCTCGCTGATCCCGCCGACGCGGGTGGTCTGCAGAGCCCCGACTGCGGGGGCAGCGGGCCAGTCGGGCGTGATCAGGGCCGTGTCCGGCAGCGTGCCAGTGGCGTTCATGCCTGCGCCTCCGCGTGGGCGGCATCCGCGCGCAATACCTCCAGCAGCGAGGCGAAGTCCGCGGGCAGCGGCGCCTCGAAGGCCTGCGGCTCGCCCGTGGCGGGATGACGGAATTCCAGGCGCGCCGCGTGCAGCGCCTGACGCCGGAATCCGTTCACCGCCTCGCGCGCCGACTCGTCCATCCCGCGCACCGGTCGTGGCCGGCCGCCGTACACCGGGTCCCCCACCAGCGGGTGACGCAGATGCGCCATGTGCACGCGGATCTGGTGGGTACGCCCGGTCTCCAGGCGCGCGTTCAACAGGGTGTGGCCGCGGAAACGCTCGGCGACCCGATAATGCGTGGTCGCGAGCTTGCCCGCAGGGTTCACCGCCATGCGCTTGCGGTCCACCGGATGGCGGCCCACGGGCGCGTCCACCGTGCCGCCGGCGATCACCCGGCCGTGGACCAGCGCACGGTATTCGCGGTGCACGCTGCGTTCCTGCAGCTGACGCACCAGGGCGGTCTGCGCCTGCGCGTTGCGCGCGACCACCATCAGGCCGGTGGTGTCCTTGTCCAGCCGGTGCACGACCCCGGCGCGCGGCAGTACGCCGACCTCGGGCGCGTGGTGCAGCAGCGCGTTGACCAGGGTTCCCTGACGGTGACCGGCGGCCGGGTGCACCACCAGTCCCGCGGGCTTGTCGATCACCAGCACGTCGGCATCCTCGTACAGGATGTCCAGCTCGATGGCTTCCGGGGCATCCTCCAGCGACGGGGTCTCCGGCGGAATCAGTTCCACCGCCTCGCCACCGCGCACCGGCGTGCGCGGCCGCGGCTGCGCTCCGTCCACGCGCAGGTCACCGGCCTTCAGCCACTGCACCAGCTGGCTGCGCGAATACTCGGGAAACGCGCGCGCCAGGGCCGCATCCAGGCGCTGCCCGGCCTCTTCTTCGGGCAGGGTTGCCCGGCGTGGTTCGCTCATGCCCTCACCCTCCGGAGGCAGGCCGCGTCAATGTTCGTCAATGGTGTAGAATCCGGATTTCATCCGCGCACAACGGTTCGCAACGAGGTTTCCGTGCTCCCAGCTTCCACCCTGCCACGCCTGTTCGTCATCCTGATTGTGGCCCTGCTCCTGGCCGGCTGCGAAAGCTGGCGCGCCGATCCCACGGCCGGCTGGTCGGCCAGCCAGCTCTACAGCGAGGCCAAATCCGCCCTGGACAGCGGCAACTACAGCCAGGCCGTGGAATACTACGAGCTGCTGGAGGCCCGCTATCCGTTCGGACGCTTTGCCCAGCAGGCGCAGATCGAGATCCCCTACGCGTATTACAAGGCCGGCGAACCGGAACCGGCGCTCGCCGCGGTGGACCGCTTCGAGCAGCTCAACCCGCGTCATCCGAACCTCGATTACGCCTACTACCTGCGCGGCCTGATCAACTTCAACCGCGACCAGGGCTTCCTCAGCAACGTGTTCCCGATGGATCCCACCGAGATGGACCAGGGCCCGCTGATGGACGCCTACGAGGACTTCGACCGGCTGATCCGCACCTTCCCGGACAGCCCGTACAGTGCCGATGCGCATCCACGCATGGTGTTCATCATCAACACCCTGGCCGCGAACGAGCTGCGCATTGCCGAATTCTACATGGAGCGTACCGCCTGGGTGGCCGCCGCCGAGCGCGCGCGCCACGTGCTGGCGACCTACCCCAACGCCGACGTGATGCCGCAGGCGCTGTCGGTGCTGTACCACTCCTATCGCGAGCTGGGTCTGGATGACCACGCCGACGCGACCCTCAGCGTGCTGGAACTGAACGATGCCGAGGCCGCGGTGGCGGTGCGTGGCGGCGAGCACCTGTCGGTGGAAGTGGAACGTGGCGGCCTGTGGCGCGCCTTCGAGCGCCTGCCGTTCTTCAACTGAACGGCGGCGCCCCGCGACAGACGGCCCGTCAGAGGGCTTCGCTGCCCTCCTCGCCGGTGCGGATGCGCACCACGCGATCCATGTCGGAGACAAAGATCTTGCCGTCCCCGATCTTCCCGGTGCGCGACGCCTTCACGATCGCGTCGATGCAGGCATCCACGCGGTCATCGTCCACCACCAGCTCCAGCTTCACCTTGGGCAGGAAGTCGACCACGTACTCGGCCCCGCGATAGAGCTCGGTGTGGCCCTTCTGCCGGCCGAAGCCCTGGACCTCGGTGGCGGTCATCCCGGCGATGCCCATCTCGGTCAGGGCCTCGCGGACGTCTTCCAGCTTGAACGGCTTGATGATCGCCTCGATCTTCTTCATGCGAATCCCCCGGTCTGCGCCCGCGTCCGCGGGCGAATCGTGTGCGGTTGAGTGTACCAGACCACCGGCCTCATTCCGGGCGGTAGCCGGAGGTGATGGGATAGCGGCGATCGCGGCCGAAGGCGCGCGGACTGACCCGCACCCCGGGGGCGCCCTGACGGCGCTTGTACTCGGCCCGCAGCACCATGCGCGCGACCCGCTCCACGGTCTCGCGCTCGAAACCGCGCGCCACGATGTCCGCCACCGAGGCCTCCTCTTCCACGAAGGCCTCCAGGATCGCATCCAGCACCGGGTACGGCGGCAGGGAATCGGAATCGGCCTGCCCCGGCGCCAGCTCGGCGCTGGGCGGACGCTCGATCACCCGTGGCGGGATCACCTCGCCGCAGGTATTGCGCCAGCGCGCCAGGCGCCAGACCCACTGCTTGGAGACATCCTTCAGCGGAGCGAAGCCGCCGTTCATGTCGCCGTACAGCGTGGCATAGCCGACCGCCAGCTCGCTCTTGTTGCCGGTGGCCAGCAGCATGCGGCCGGTGCGGTTGGAAAGCCCCATCAGGACTACCCCGCGCGAGCGGGACTGCAGGTTTTCCTCGGTGACATCGCCGGGCGTCGGCGGAACCGACGACAGCGCGGTTTCCAGCCCCCCGAGAAACGCCTGGACCATCGGCTCGATCGCCACCTCGTGGTAATCCAGCCCCAGGTGTTCGGCCTGGGCGCGGGCATCCTCGACCGACATCGAGGCGGTATAGCGATAGGGCATCATCACCGCGGTGACCCGCTCCGGGCCCAGGGCATCGGTGGCCAGGGCCGCCGTCAGCCCGGAGTCGATGCCGCCGGACAGACCCAGGATCACGCCGGGAAAACCGTTCTTGTCGACGTAGTCGCGGATGCCGGTGACCAGCGCGGCGTAGAGATCCGCGACTTCCGCATCCGCGGCGTGCGCGGAGCTGTCGGCCTCGGATACCGCCGCCGGCGCGGGCGGCAGCGGCGCGGCCGCCTCGGGGGCCACGACTACGGGCCGGGGCCGTCCGGCGTCACCGGCCTCCAGCTCGACCAGCGCCAGTCCCTCCTCCCAGGGATCCAGCAGGGCCTGCGGCGTGCCCCCGGGGCCGGGATGCAGAAGACTGCGGCCGTCGAACACCAGTTCGTCCTGGCCGCCCACCTGATTCACGTAGAGCACCGGGCACCCGGTCTCGGCGACCCGCGCGGCCACCACCGCGGAACGCTCCGCCGGCTTGCCGCGATGGAACGGCGAGGCATTGAGGTTGAGCAGCACGTCGGCCCCGGCGATGCGGGCATGCGCCGCCGGGGCCGGCTGCCAGATGTCCTCGCAGACCGTGACACCCAGGCGCCAGTCGCCCAGCTGAACCACGCAGGGCTCGTGGCCGGCGTGGAAATAGCGCACCTCGTCGAACACCGAGTAGTTGGGCAGGATGTGCTTGGCGTACGTCGCGTGGATCACGCCGTTGCGCAGCCACACTGCGGCGTTGGCCAGCCCTTCTCCGTCGCGCCGTGGCGCGCCCACCAGCAGGTCAATGCCGATACTGGCCTCCGCCAGGCGCTCCAGCGCCGCGTCCACCGCATCCAGGAACGCGGGCCGCAGCAGCAGGTCCTCGGGCGGATAGCCGGTCAGTGCCAGCTCGGGGAACATCACCAGGTGGGCGCCTTCGGCGCGTGCCTGCTCGACGAATTCGCGCATGCGCCGGGCATTCGTCTCCAGCGCCCCGACCACGGGGTTGAACTGGGCCAGGGCGATGCGTGGCGCTTGTGCGGTCATCAACGGGGGCGCCGGATCAGCGTGCGGAAGCGGTGCCCAGGGCCTGCTGCATGGCCTGACCCAGCTCGGCCGGGCTCTCCGCCACCACGGCACCGGCACCGCGCAGGGCGTCCATCTTCTGCGCGGCGGTCCCCTGCCCGCCGGCGATGATCGCCCCGGCGTGGCCCATGCGCCGTCCCGGCGGGGCCGTGGCCCCGGCGATGTAGGCGGCCACCGGCTTGTCGAATTCCTCACGGATGTAGCGCGCCGCGCGTTCCTCGGCGTCGCCTCCGATCTCGCCGACCATCAGCACGCCGTCGGTCTCGGGGTCCTCGCGGAACATCCGCAGGCAGTCGACGAAATCCAGCCCCTGGATGGGATCGCCGCCGATGCCAACGCAGGTACTCTGCCCCAGCCCCAGCGCGGTGGTCTGGTGCACGGCCTCGTAGGTCAGCGTGCCCGAGCGCGAGATGATGCCGATGCGTCCGCGGCTGTGGATGTAGCCGGGCATGATCCCCACCTTGCAGGCCTCCGGGGTGATGATCCCCGGGCAGTTGGGGCCGATCAGGCGGGTGCCGGTGTCGGCCAGCATCTGCTTGACCCGCACCATGTCCTGCACCGGGATGCCCTCGGTGATGCACACCGCCAGTTCGATCCCGGCATCGGCCGCCTCGCAGATGGCATCGGCGGCGAACGGTGCCGGCACGTAGATCATGCTGACCGTGGCGCCGGTGGCCGCCACCGCATCGGCCACGGTGTCGAACACCGGGCGATCGAGATGGCTCTGCCCGCCCTTGCCCGGGGTCACCCCGCCCACCAGGCGGGTGCCGTAGGCGATGGCCTGCTCGGAATGGAAGCTGCCCTGCTTGCCGGTGAAGCCCTGGCAGACCACCCGGGTGTCGCGGTCAACGAGGATACTCATGCGGCGGCCTCCACCACGGCGCGCGCGGCCGCGTCCAGATCGGCGGCCGGGATCACGTCCAGGCCGGAATTCGCCAGGGCCTCCCGGCCCTGCTCGGCGTTGGTGCCCTCCAGACGCACCACTACCGGCACGTCCACCTGCACCTCGCGGATCGCGGCGATGATGCCCTCGGCGATCAGGTCGCAGCGCACGATGCCGCCGAAGATGTTCACCAGCACCGCCTGCACCGAGTCGTCGGACAGGATCAGCTTGAAGGCGGCGGTCACCCGCTCCACGGTGGTTCCGCCGCCCACGTCGAGGAAGTTCGCCGGTTCGCCGCCGTGGTGCTGGATCAGGTCCATGGTCGCCATCGCCAGACCGGCGCCGTTGACCATGCAGCCGATGGAGCCGTCCAGCGGGATGTAGTTGAGGTCGTGCTCGCGGGCGCGCTCCTCGGAGGGGTCGCGCTGGTTCGGATCGCGCAGCTCGACCAGCGCCGCCTGCCGGTAGGCGGCGGAGTCGTCCAGGCTCAGCTTGGCATCCAGCGCCAGCAGCTCGCCGTCCCCGGTCTGCACCAGCGGGTTGATCTCCAGCAGCTGGGCATCCGTGCGGGAGAACAGTGCATGGGTGTTGGTCGCCAGCTGGGCCACCGCCTTCGCTGCCGCGCCCTCCAGCCCCAGGGCCGCGGCGATGCGCCGGCCGTGGAACGGCATGATCCCGGTCGCCGGGTGCACCGGCAGGGTCAGGATCGCCTCCGGGCGCTCGGCGGCCAGGGTCTCGATGTCCATGCCGCCCTCGGCGGAGACCACGAAGGTCAGGCACTCGCGAGAACGGTCGACCAGCAGGGCGAAGTAGAACTCGCGCGCGATGTCGGCCGCCGGTTCCAGCAGCACCCGCTCCACCGGCTGCCCCTCGGGCGCGTTCTGGTCAGTCACCAGACGCGTGCCGAGCATGCCGGCCGCCGCATCCCGCGCGGCCTCGGCACTGTCGACAAGGGTCACCCCGCCGGCCTTGCCGCGACCGCCGCTGTGCACCTGCGCCTTCACCAGCGCCCGTTCGACGCCCAGCTCGCGCCAGGCCTCCGGCGCGGCGTCCGCATGATCGACGACCCGGCCCTCGGGCACCGGGATCCCGGCGTCGCGAAACGCCGCCTTGGCCTGAAATTCGTGCAGATTCATGGCGGCGAGGATAGCGGCGCGCCACCGTGGCGACAACTGCCGCTCCCGCCGCGCGAGACCTCCGGGCGTGTCCTCGTGCGGATGGCGGACCCGCCCGACACCATCATCGGGGTTGCGGTAACCTAGGGGGCATTCACCGAAAGCGAAGCAAGGCGCCCCGACCCATGTCCGAACGAGCCTACTCCGCCTTCAACTACCTCGTTGCCGAAAAGGCTCCGCTCTACCGAGCGATCATGGCCGCCTTCGTCGAGGCCAAGGAGCACTTCACAGTCCATCTCCGCCCGGAGGACGTTCAGCAACGCGCCGGACTGGACGCCCTGGAGGAGGTCCAGAGTGCCCTGGGCCAGCTGGTCCAGTGGGGCAACCTGGAGGCCGATCCCGATACCTCACGGGTGACCAGTGTCGAGGAGTTCTACCGGGCCCGCTATCTCTACCAGCTCACCCGCGCCGGCGAGGCCGCCGAGGCCGCGCTGCGGCTCTTCGACCGCGAACTGGGCCGGCGCGGCGCGCTGCAGACGGTGGCCCTGGACGATGTGCGCCTGCGGCTGCGCTCGCTGGAGGAGCTGGCCGACCAGGATGTGCCCGACGCCAACGAGGCCCATCTGTTGCTGCGCGACCTCACCGCCGTCTTCAGCGATCTGGCGGAGAACGCCCGCGCCTTCATGAACGGGCTGTCGCGCACGCTGGAGCTGCGCGGCGACGATCAGCAGGGCCTGGTCGCCTACAAGGAGCGGCTGATCGACTACATCGAGCGCTTCATCGGTGACCTGGTCACCGCCTCGGCGGAGATCGCCGGCGCCATCCGCCGGCTCGACGACAACGCCGGCGGCGAGCGGCCCATCGCGGCGCTGCTGCGCCTGGCCGCCGAGCGCGACAGTGAGGACATTGCCCCGGAGCTGGCGGGCGGTGGCGACCCCGAGATCGCCCGGCGCAGCGAGCGCGATCGTGCCCTGGCGCACTGGGAAGGCCACTGGGAAGGGCTGAAGGCGTGGTTCCTGGACCAGCCCGAGCGCCGCGCCCAGGCCAGCCTGCTGCGGGCGCAGGCTCGGCGCTCCATCTCGCAGATGCTGGAGGCCATCCAGCGGCTCAACGAGCGCCGACTGGGCCGCAGCGACCGCTCCGCCGATTTCCGCACCCTGGCCCGCTGGTTCCTGGAGTGCCCCGACGACGATCACGCCCACCGCCTGTGGCGGGCGGCCTTCGGGCTGACGCCAGCCCGCCATCTGGGCGTCGATGCCGATACCCTGGCCCACTGGCAGGAACGCCGGGTTGCGGCCAGCGTGTCGTGGTCCGAGGCGCCGCCGCTGCGCATCAGCGCCCGTCTGCGTGCTACCGGGCAGTACCAGAAACGGGGCGCCCCGCCCCGCATGCGCCGCCGTGACCAGGAGAAGGCCTGGCTGGCGCGCCAGCTCTCCGCCGAGTCCGCCGAGGCACGGGCGGCCCGCGCCAGGCTCGCCACCGGAGAGATGCTGCGTCTGTCGGAGATGGGCCATCTGGACCACGATGCCTTCGGCCTCTTTCTGCAGCTCCTGGGAGATGCGCTGGCGGCCGCCGATGCCCCTGACCAACCCATTGCCGCAGTCAGCGGCGACGGCACCCTGGGCATCGAGATGGAGCCCCTGGGCGCGGAGACGCAGGCGGTGTTGCACACGCCGGGCGGCACCCTCAGCGGCCCCGACTACCGCATCCGCATCACCGAGCTGGAGTCCGCGCCCTGATGGCCGACGACGCCACACTCACCGATGTTCTGGAGCGCAACCGCGCCGACGAGCGCCAGCGCGCCCTGCGGGCACTGCTGCTGAATCCGCTGATGGACGCCCGGCATCCGGCCTTCGTGCTGGTCCGCCGCCATCAGACCGAGCTCCGCGACTGGCTCGCCGCCAACACCGGCTGGCAGCTCCAGGTGGAGTCGGAGTTTGCCCGGCTCCACAAGCGCCCGGCGGATTTCGGCGACCCCACCCGGCCGGCTACCACCGGCAGCGGCGCCCAGCGCGCGCCCTTCCACCGGCGGCGCTATGCGTTGCTCTGCCTGGCGCTGGCCAACCTGGAGCGGGGAGACAATCAGGTGACCCTCGGGCGGCTGGGCGAGGCACTGATCCAGGAGGCCGCCGACCCGGCGCTGGAGGCGGCCGGTCTGGACTTCGGCCTGGAGGGTCGCGACGAGCGCCGCGACCTGGTGGCGACGGTGCGGCTGCTGCTGGAGCTGGGGGTGCTGTCCCGGGTGGCCGGCAACGAGGACGATTTCGTCCGCCGGGGGCGGGACGGCGACGTCCTCTACGACATCCATCGCCGCGTCCTGGCCGCCCTGCTCGTGACCCTGCGGGGGCCGTCCCTGGTGGTGCTCGACGGTGACCCCGATGACTTCGAGGCGCGCCTGCGCGCCATCGTCGAGCCCTTCGTCCCGGACAACCACGAGGCGCGCAACCGCGCCCTGCGTCAGGATCTGACGGCACGGCTGCTGGACGATCCGGTGGTCTACTGGGACGATCTCGACGATGCGGCGCGCCAGTACCTGGCCGGCCAGCGTGGCGCCATCACCCGGCGGATCCAGGAGGCCACCGGCCTGGTGGCGGAGGTCCGCGCCGAGGGGATCGCCATGGTCGATCCGCAGCAGTCGCTCACCGACCGGCAGATCCCCAGCGAGGGTACCGAGGGGCACGCCACCCTGCTGATCGCCGCCTATCTGGCCGGCCTGGGGGAGGTCCCGGTGACCCTGGAACACCTGGCCGAGCGTATCGCCGAATGGCGCGAGTCGTATCGTGGCTACTGGCGGCGCAACGCCCTGGAGCCCGGTGCCGAGCGCCCCCTGGCCCGGCAGGCGGTGGAGCAGCTGCGCGGTCTGCGCCTGATCCGGATCGACGACCAGGGGCGGGTATCGGCCAGGCCGGCCCTGGCGCGCTTCGCGGTGGACGAGCCGCGTACGCCGGAGGGCGCCCAGGTGGAACTGGTGCCCGGGGAGGCCGACGCATGAGCGCGACGCCCGCGATCGCACCCGCCGGCGACCTGCCGGAGCCCACCGGGGAGCGCTGGCAGCCTCTGCGCCTGGGCCTGGTCGACCTGTTCCACTACGACCACGAGGAGTTCCGTTTCCACGACGGTCGCCTGCTGCTGCGTGGCAATAACGGCACCGGCAAGTCCAAGGTCATGGCCCTGACGCTGCCCTTCCTGCTGGATGGCCAGATGAATCCGGCGCGCGTGGAGCCCGACGGCGATCCGAGCAAGCGCATGGAGTGGAACCTGCTGCTCGGCCAGGCCGGCGAGCGCCAGGGGTACACCTGGCTCGAGTTCGGCCGGATGGGCGAGGCGGGGCCGGAGTACCGGACCATCGGCTGCGGCCTCAAGGCGGTGGCGCAGCGCGGGGTACGCTCCTGGTTCTTCATCACGCCGCAACGCCCCGGAGAGTCGCTCTTCCTGGTGGAGGACGGCCGCACCCTGGGGCGTGACCGGCTCGCCCAGGCACTGGACGATGCCGGCGCCCTCTACGATCAGGCCCAGGCCTACCGCCGGGCCGTGGACGAGCAGTTCTTCCAGCTCGGGGCCGAGCGCTACGAGGCCCTCCTCGACCTGCTGCTGCAGCTCCGTCAGCCGCAACTGTCCAAGACACCCGATGAGTCCCGGCTCTCCCGTGCACTCACCGAGGCGCTGCCGCCCCTGGATCAGGGGGTGATCAACGACGTGGCCGACGCCTACCGCAGCCTCGACGCCATGGTCGAAGAGGCGAAAGCGCTGGAGCAGGCGCGGGACGCCGTCTTCGAGTTTCTGCAGCACTACCGCCGCTACGCCGCCGTGGCCGCCCGCCGTCGGGGCGCCGGGATCCGGACCGCGCACAGCGAGTACGAGGACGTCCGGGCGCAGCTGGGCCATGCCCGCGAGGAGCTGGAGCAGACCCGGGAACGCGAGGTCGAAGCCGGCGAGCGCGAGCGCGCCCTGCGCACCGAAGTGGATGCGGCCGAGCAGCGCCTGCGCACCCTGCGGGACAGCCCCGCCATGCGCTCGGCGGAGTCCTTGCACAACGCCGAGCAGGCCGCCGAGCAGCAGCGGCGCTACGCCGATCAACAGGCCGAACGCCACCGGGAGAGCGAGAGCCGGCTCCGGGAAACTGAACAGCGGCGCGACGAGCAGCGTGAGCTGGCCGAGCAGGCCCGCACCGAGCTGGAGGAGATGCTGACGCGTCTGGAGGGCTTTGCCGAGGGTGCCGGGGTTATCTCTGCCCATCGTGAGCAGATCCAGCGCCTCGGGCTCACCGCCGAGGGCGCGCCGGGCGGGGAGGCCCCGGCGGAGCCCCCGGAACGGGTGCGCGAGCGGCTGCTGGAGATCCACCGCCGACGCCAGGAGGCCGTGGCCCTGCTCGAGGAACACCACCGCGCCGTGGCGGAGGCGGAGCGCCGGCTGGCCCGTGCCCAGGGGGACTGGCAGCACCACAGCGACGAGCAGGATCGCGTCGAGCAGGCCCACCAGGCCGCCCGCCAGGCCACCGAGGAGGCCGGCGAGACATTGCAGGGGGCGTGGCGGTCGTACCTCGCCGAGCTCACCGAACTGCGTCCGGACGACGCCGAGCAGATGCTGGCGGAGCTGGCCGACTGGGCGGCCCGGGTGAATGACCGCAACCCGGCGGAGAACACCCTGGAGGCCCGCCGGCAGGCCCTGACCGCCGAACTGGCCGGCGCCCGCAGCGAGCGCGAACACCAGCGCCAGCAGGTGGACCGATCCATCGAGGCGCTGGAGACCGAGCGGGCCCGCCTGACCACCGGCGAGGAGCTGGCCCCGCCGGCACCGCACACCCGATCCGACGAACAGCGGGCGGAGCGCCCCGGGGCGCCGCTATGGCAACTCGTCGATTTCCGGGACGAGGTGCCCGAGGCGGAGCGGGCCGGGCTGGAGGCAGCACTGGAGGCCGCCGGGCTGCTGGACGCATGGATCCTGCCGGAGGGCACAGCAATGGACGCGGGGGTCCGGGACACCCTGCTGACCACCGAGGCCCCCGAGCCGGCCGTGGCAGTGGATCGCTGGCTGGTCCCGGACGTCCGGCGGCCCGACGGCGCCCCGCCGGTAAGCCCCGAGCGGGTGGCGGCGCTGCTGGCCCGCATCGGCGCGGGAGAGCCCGCAGAGGCCGCCGCGCCGGGGCCTGCCTGGGTCGCCGTCGACGGACGCTGGCAGCTCGGGCCCGCCCGGGGGGACTGGGACAAGGAGTGCGCGCGCTACATCGGCCACACCGCCCGCGAGGCCGCTCGACGGGCACGCCTGGAGGAGATCGACGCCGAACTCACCGAACTGGGCGCCACCCGGGAGGAGATCGACGCAGCACTGGCCGGGATCACGGAACGCAGCGACCGGATTGACCAGGAGTGGGCTCGCCGCCCCGCCGACACCCCGCTGCGGGATGCCCACGCGGCCGAGGCCGCGGCGTTGCGTGCCGTGGAGGCCCAGACCGAACGAACCGAACAGGCCCGCCAGACCCTCGAGGCTCGCCGTCGGGAGGCGGAGCAGGCGCGCCAGGAACGCGATGAACGGGCCGCCGAACTGCACCTGCCCACCGCCGAGGGCCAGCTCCGGGCCGTGGGCCAGGCCCTGTCGGAGTATGCCGACGCCTGCCGCGGGCTGCGCGACGCCCTGCGCGTGCACGGGCGTGAGACCGAACGGCTGCGCCGGGCAGAGGAAGAGGCACAGCGCGCCGATGAGGCGCTGCGCGTGGCGACCCGGGAGCGCGATGAGGCCGAGCGCCAGGCGCGGGACGCCGAGACCCACCGTGACACCCTCTGCGAGAGCATCGGGGCCGAGGTGGCGGCGCTGGAACGACAGCTCCACGAGGTGGACGCCACCCTGCAGGAGCTGGCCGAGCGGCGCGAGCGCCTGCAGCAGGAGCGCACGGAGCTCAGCAAGCGGATCGGTGCGCTGGAGAGCGATATCGCCAACGCCGAACAGCGGCTCGAGGAGCTGGGCCAGCGTCGCGAGCACGCCGTCCAGCGGCTGCGCCGGTTCGCCGAGGCCGGCCTGATGCCGGTGGCCACCGACGGCGAACTCACCGTGGACGACGACGCCTCGTGGGCCCCGGAGCCAACGGTCCAGCGTGCCCGGCGACTCGAACAGGCCCTGGCCGATGTCGACGCCGGCGACGCCGCCTGGCAGCGCCACCAGAAGGGGCTCCACGAGCACTTCACCGCCCTGCAGACCGCCCTGGGGCGACAGCCCGGCCACGACGCGCAGATCGAACAGCAGGACGATCTGCTGCTGGTGCGCGTCACCTTCCAGTCCCGCCACCACGGGCCCGACGAACTGGCCGCGGAGCTCGACCGGGAGCTGGAACGCCGTCGCGAGCTGCTCACCGCCCGGGAACGGGAACTGGTGGAGAACTACCTGATCGACGAGGTCGCCAGTCACCTCCAGCACCGGCTGGCGGCCACCGAGCGGCAGGTGCGGCAGATGAACGAAGAGCTCGCCGAACGGCCCACCAGCACCGGCATGCGTCTGCGCATCGCCTGGCAGCCGCTGGCCGAGGGAGAGACCGCCGGCGGACTGGACACCCCGGCGGGTCTGGAGGCCACCCGTGAACGACTGCTGCGCCAGAGCATGGACGCCTGGACGCCGTCGGATCGCCAGGCGGTGGGGGACTTCATCCAGTTGTGCATCCAGGAGGCGCGCCGGGAGTACGAAGGGGCGTCGCTGCCGGAGATCCTGGAGCGGGGGCTCGACTACCGCTACTGGCACCGCTTCACCGTGGAGCGCTGGCAGAGCGGCCGCTGGCGTCCGGCCTACGGGCCCGCATCCGGGGGTGAGCGGGCCCTGGTCATCACCCTGCCGTTGTTCGCCGCCGCCGCCAGCCACTACGGCAGTGCCCATCCGGCGGCGCCGCGGCTGATCATGCTCGACGAGGTCTTCGCCGGCGTGGACGACGACGCCCGCGCCAAGAGCATGGGCCTGCTGGCGCAGTTCGACCTCGACGCCCTGATGACCTCCGAACGCGAATGGGGCTGCTACCCGGAGGTGCCGGGGCTCGCCATCGCGCAGCTGGTACGGCGCGACGATGTGGACGCGGTGTTCGTCTCCCGCTGGCGCTGGGACGGCGCCCGCCGCATCCGCGAGGCCGAGCCCGGCACCCCGCTGGAGCGCCCCGAACGCGCACCGGCGCCCGATTCCGAGGAGGGACCGGAAGAGGGGGCGCTGTTCTGAGCGCCGCGGATTTCAGTGGCGGACGGTTTACGGCCTACAATTCAGGGAAAGGCAGCCGTGCACAGAGGGTGGACGCCATGGAAGCAGCGCATTACCGGGAGCACTATACGGTGGACGACTACCGCCTCTGGGAAGGCGACTGGGAGCTGATCGACGGCGTGCCACTGGCCATGGTGCCGTCGCCGGGGATCACGCACCAACGGCTGGCCGGGAAGATCTTCACCCAGCTTTCCGGGGCGCTGGACGACTGCCCGCGCTGCGAGGCGCTGTTCGAGATCGACGTGGAGTTCTCCCGCGACACCGTGGTCCGCCCCGACGTATTGGTCCTCTGCCAGCCACCGGAGGGCGAACGGCTGACCCGTGCCCCGGAGTGGATCTTCGAGATCCTCTCCCCGCACACCGCGCGGCGGGACGAAGAGGCCAAGTTCCGGCTCTACTGCGACGAGGGCGTCAGCCACTACGTCCTGGTCTACCCCGACGCCCGCAAGGCCAAGGTCTACCGTCTGGTGGACGGCGCCTACCGCAAGGTCGGCGACTTCCGCGACGAGCGCCACCGTTTCGAGCTTCCCGACTGCGCCGTCGACTTCGACTTCGAGCGGCTGTGGGACGGCAACCACGCGCCGGCGGGTTGACGGACCGCGACCCCGTTCGCGGTGTCGACCATGACCGCCTGGGCCGCCTGCTGGGCGGCCCAGGGCTGGAGCGGCTCCGCCGACGCCTGCGCGAGCGTCTCCTGCGCGGCGGTGGCGACACCCTGACCCTGACACGGGCGAGCGCGGTGGAACGCGAGGCCGTCGAGCGTCTGCTCGGTCGCCCGCCGCGTGCCGGGAGCAGTCTGCGGCTGTCCCTGGCAGAGCTGGAGCGGATCCTGCAGCGGGCCGAGGTGGCGCCGGGTCTGCGCGAGGCCCTGGAGTCTCTGGACGGGCCGATCCGCGACCCCGCGCAGGAGCGCGAGGAGGCGCGGCGGCAGTGGGAGGAGGTGGTCGCGGCGGTGCACCCACGCGCTGCGGCGGCGGGCCTGGCGGAGTGGCTGGAGGCCGTGGCCCGGCGCGGCCTGGTCAAGCGCCTCGCCGGCGGCGATCCGGAATCCGGCCGCGATCTGCTGGAGCGCAGCCTGGTGGTGCTGGAGGCCCTCCCGTGGCCCGGGGCCAGTCGCAGCACCCTGGCCGCCCGTTGCCTCGGTGACGCCCACGCGCTGGACGCCGGGCAGCCGGTGGCCGCCCTGGTCCGTCACGCCCTGCACCGCTACTGGCGGGGCGGTGTCGGCGACGACGACCCCGACGAGCGGACGCTGTGGGCCCACGCCGGTATCCTGATCGGTGGGGACATCACCAGCACGGTGCTGGTCCACCGCCTGCCGGCCACCGGCGACACCGCCACCGCCCGTGCCCTGGAGGCCCACAGCGCCGCGGCCGAGCCCCTCTACCTGACCCTTCGCCAGTTGCTCCGCGAGCCGCCGCAGTGGGATGTCGACGGCCGGATCGTCCACGTCTGCGAGAACCCCGCCGTGGTCTCCGAGGCCGCCGAACGCCTGGGCACCGACTGTGCGCCGCTTGTCGCCACCTGGGGGCGCCCCCGCGCCGCGGTCTGGGTGCTGCTGGAGCAGCTCCGCGACGCCGGGGCGAAGCTGCTGTTTCGCGCCGATTTCGACTGGACGGGCATCGCCATCGCCAACGCGGTCATCCAGCGCCTCGGCGCCCGGCCATGGCGAATGGACACGGCGACCCTGGAGGCCCACGCCACCCTCTCCGACCGCCCGCTGAGGGCCCGGCCCGTGGCCGCCTGCTGGGACGACACCCTGCAGGAGGCGCTGCAACACCGCGGCTGCGCCCTGCACGAGGAACAGCTGCTGGAGGCGTTGCTGGAAGACCTGCGTCGCTGAACCGGCGCACGTTCAAACCGTTGATAGCTCGCCCCAATGAGGCATATGTTCAAGCATATGCCTGCTATCGGAGGATCCTCGATGGAAACCGAACGTCGCGTCCGGCTGTTTCGCAACGGGCGCAACCAGGCACTTCGCATCCCCCGGGAGCTGGAACTGGAAGGGGATGAAGCGATCCTGCGAAAGGAAGGTGACCAGCTCGTGCTCACGCCCTTGAAACGCAAGGGACTGCTGGCCGTTCTCGCGGAGCTCGAACCGCTGGACGAACCTTTTCCGGACGTGGGCAAGGGCCTGCCTCCGGCGGACAACGTGTCCCTGTAGAACACCGTCATGGCACGCTATCTGCTCGACACCAACGTGCTCTCGGCGCTCGTGCGGGATCCACACGGCGCGGTGATGCAAAGGATTGCCCGGGAGGGGGAACAGTCTGTCTGCACCAGCATCATCGTGGCCGCCGAGCTTCGTTTCGGTGCTCGCAAGGCCGGGTCGTTGCGACTCCAGCACCAGGTGGAAGCAGTGCTTTCCGCAATGGAAATCCTGGCGTTCGACCCGCCGGCGGACCATGAATATGCCGATCTGCGCCGGCACCTGGAGCGGACCGGAGCCGTCATCGGTCCGAATGACATGCCCATCGCAGCCCACGCCCGGGCAGCGCAGCTCATCCTGGTCACCGGCAACGAACGCGAATTCCGACGCGTCCCGGACCTGCAGGTGGAAAACTGGCTGAGATCCGAATAACGTTCCGCCGCAGCCCCCGTACCGTGGGCTTCACCGGATCGGGTAGACTGCGCGGCTTCACGCATACCCGCGACGATGCCGCATGACCCTGGCCCTGTTCGATCTCGACAATACCCTGCTCGCCGGCGACAGCGATCACGCCTGGAACGAGACCCTGATCGCCCGCGGGGCGGTAGACCGCGAGTCCTTTGCCGCGGGGAACGATCGGTTCTACGAGCAGTACCTGGCCGGCACGCTGGACATCTTCGAGTTCTGCCGCTTCGCCTTCGCCCCGCTCGCGGAGCAGCCCCGCGAGCGGCTGGAGGCGTGGCGCGAGGCCTTCATGCAGGAGGTCATCGAGCCAATGATCGCGCCGGCCGCCCACGCGCTGCTGCAGAGCCATCGCGAGGCCGGGGACGAACTGGTAATCATCACCGCGACCAACCAGTTCGTGACCGGCCCGATCGCCGAGCGCCTGGGCGTGCCCCATCTGCTGGCGACCATCGCCGAAGAACGCGACGGCGGATTTACCGGGGAAGTCGCCGGCACGCCCTGCTTTCAGCACGGCAAGGTGGATCGGCTGCACGCCTTCCTCGCGCAACACCACGACGATCCCGACGCGGTCATGGCGCGGGCGACCTTTTACAGCGATTCGCGCAACGACATCCCGCTACTGGAACGGGTGGGACAGCCGGTAGCCGTGGACCCGGACCCGACCCTGGACGCCCATGCCCGGGCGCAGGACTGGAGCCGCCTCACCCTGCGGGCCGGACCGGAACCGATCGCGCTGGACTGAGGGCTCCCCCTCAGTTGGGATTGAAGACGGTGTCCAGCGCGACCAGGCGCTGCCCCCCCGGGGTCAGGGCCTGGCCGGCCTCGTTCACCGCGGCACGCCAGCCGGCCACCAGTTCGGGCAGGGCCTCGACCACCTGACGGCGCCGCAGCCGCCCGGTGCCGGACATCGGCCACATCGGCCGGTAGTCGCAGTTGTCGGCCGCGTCGCAGACCATCACGCCCCATTCACAACGGGTTACGTCGTGCTCGTGCTCGCGCACCACGATGCGGTAGGCGCCTTCGGCGTTCATGTCCGCCATGCCCACCCCGGGCCCGACGTGTTCCACCTGCAGTTCGGCGGCGATCGCGTTCAGCTCCGCCTCCAGCGCCTGCAGGGCGGCATCCGTCTCGGCGGTCAGCCCCGCCTCTCCGCGCGCCACCGCCAGCAGCGGCTGCGCCTTTTTCACGTCGAACTCCGTGCTCATGCTGCGTACACTCCCGAATGAATGGACAGCCCCGGCCCGCGGGGCGCGCGAACCATAGCACGGGAGACCGCGAGATGACCCATCCCCCCATCGCCCTGACCATCGCCGGTTCGGACCCCGGGGGCGGCGCCGGCCTGCAGGCGGACCTGACGACCTTCACCCGGCTGGGGGTGCACGGGGCCACGGCGGTCACCGCCATCACCGTGCAGGACACCCGCAACGTGATCGACTTCAGCGTGCTGCCGGCCGCCCGGCTGCGCGCGCAGATCGAGGCCACGCTGGCAGACCTGAACGTGGGCGCGATCAAGATCGGCATGCTCGGCTCGGTGGAGAACGTCGAGACCGCCGCCGCGCTGCTGGGCGCGCACCCGCATATCCCGGCGGTGCTCGACCCGGTGATGGTCGCCGGCGGCGGGGGCGAGCTGGCGACCGAGGCGGTGATCGACGCGACCCGCGAGATCCTGCTCCCGCGCGCCACGCTGATCACCCCCAACGGTCCGGAGGCGCGCGCCCTGGCCGGGCACGACACCCCGGAGCGCCAGGGCGCGGCCCTGCGCGAACGCGGCGCGCGCAACGTGCTGATCACCGGTGGCCACGAGGGCGGCGAGGACGAGCCGATCCGCAACCGGCTGTTCCGCGAGGACGGCCACCAGCGGATGTTCGAACTGCCGCGTCACCCGGCCGGTTTCCACGGTTCGGGCTGCACCCTGGCCGCGGCCATCGCTGCCTTCCTCGCCCGCGGGCGCGACCTGGAACCGGCGGTGATCGAGGCGCAGAACTTCATGAACCACGCGGTGCAGACCGGCTATGCCCCCGGACAGGGCCAACACGTGCCCAACCGCCTGTGCCCGGCCAGCCATGACTGAACCCGTGACCGAGCCCATCATCGAGCGCGCGCCTCTGCGCGGGCTGTATTTCGTGACGCCGGCCCCGCCGCCGGGGGCGGATCCGCTGCAGACCCACACGAGCATGGCCGCAGCCGCCCTGGCCGGCGGGGCCTGCTGCGTACAGCTGCGCGACAAGCACCTGGAAGGGGAAGCACAGGAGACCGTGGCGCGGGCGCTCGCCCGGCTCTGCCACAACCACGGGGCGTATTTCATCGTCAACGACAACGTGGAGCTGGCCGCGCGCATCGGCGCCGACGGGGTGCACCTGGGGCGCGACGACCCCGACCCGGCCGGGGCTCGCACGCGGCTGGGCGATGCGGCGGTGATCGGCGTGTCCTGCTACAACGAGCTGGCCCGCGCGCGGGCGGCGCAGGCGGCCGGGGCCGATTACGTCGCCTTCGGCTCGATGTTTCCGTCACCGACCAAGCCGGAGGCGGTGCGGGCCACCCCGGAGCTGATCCGCCAGGCCCGGCGCGAACTCGCCGTGGCGATCTGCGCGATCGGCGGCATCACCGCGGACAACGCCGCGCAGGTGGTGGCCGCCGGCGCCGACATGGTCGCGGTGATCCAGGGCATCAGCGCCGCCCCCGACCCCGAGGCCGCCGCCCGCCGCATCGCCGCACTGTTCCGCACGACCTAGCACCTCTTTGCACCGCCGCCGCCCCCTCGCTAAGGTTGCGGGGTTGCACGGTCGGGGCCGCGGCCCCGACCCCAGGTCCCAACTCCCATTCCAGACAGGACACCGCCATGCAGGAAACGCTTCGCCTCTTTGAAGCCGCCAAAAACCGGATCCCCGGCGGCGTGAACTCCCCCGTGCGCGCCTTCAAGGGCGTCGGCGGGACCCCCATCTTCATGGACCGCGCCAACGGCGCCTACATGTGGGATGCCGACGGCAAGCGCTACATCGACTACATCGGCTCCTGGGGTCCGATGGTCGCCGGGCACGCCCACCCCGAGGTGATCGAGGCCGTGCGCGAGGCCTGCAACAACGGCCTGTCCTTCGGCTGCCCGACGCGGCTGGAAAGCGAGATGGCCGAGAAGATGTGCGAGCTGGTCCCGTCCATGGACATGGTGCGCATGACCAACTCGGGCTCCGAGGCCACCATGAGCGCGATCCGCCTGGCGCGCGGCTACACCGGCCGCGACCGCATCGTGAAGTTCGAGGGCAACTACCACGGCCACGGCGATTCCCTGCTGGTGAAGGCCGGCTCCGGCGCCCTGACCCTGGGCCAGCCGAGCTCGCCCGGCGTGCCGGCCGAACTGGCGGCGCTGACCAGCACGCTCAGCTACAACGACCCCGAGGGCGTGCGCGATTTCTTCCGCGAGAAGGGCGAGGAGATTGCCTGCATCATCGTCGAGCCGATCGCCGGGAACATGAACTGCATCCCGCCGGTGCCGGGCTTCCTCGAGACCCTGCGCGAGGTGTGCGACGAATACGGCACGGTGCTGATCTTCGACGAGGTAATGACCGGCTTCCGCGTGTCCGCGAACTGCGCCCAGGGCTATCTGGGCGTCACCCCGGACCTGACCACGCTGGGCAAGATCATCGGCGGCGGCATGCCGGTGGGCGCCTTCGGCGGCCGCCGCGAGATCATGGAGCAGCTGTCCCCGCTGGGGCCGATCTATCAGGCCGGCACCCTGTCCGGGAACCCGATCGCGATGACCGCCGGGATCCGCACCCTGGACATCCTCAGCCGCCCGGGTTTCCACGAGGACCTGGAAGAGCGCACGCGCAAGGTCGTCGCGGGCTTCGAGGAGGCCGCGCGCGAGGCCGGCGTGGCCCTGACCACCAATCAGGTCCCGGGCATGTTCGGGCTGTTCTTCAGCGAGGAGAAGGTCACCGATTTCGCCGGCACCACCGCCAGCGACACCGCGGCCTTCGGGCGCTTCTTCCACGCCATGCTGGAAGAAGGGGTCTACCTCGCACCCTCGGCCTTCGAGGCCGGCTTCATGTCCAGCGCCCACTCCGACGCGGACATCGAGGCCACCATCGAGGCCGCGCGCAAGTGCTTCAAGGCGCTGGACGCCTGATCCCCCTCGACCGGATCGGTACCGATGCGCGGACCTGTCGCCCTGAGCGCGGCCGGGCTGGCCCTTCTGGCGCTGGCCTGGGTCGCGCTGAGCGGGGCCTTTCAGGGCCTGGCCGAAGACTTCGAGGGTCCGGGCAGCACCGAGGTGGAGATCCCGCGCGCCGGTGACTATCGCCTGTGGCTGTATACCCGGACCTACCTCGACGGGACCTTCCGCGAGTTCCCCGAGCACCTTCCGGACGGAACCCGGGTCGTCGCCCGGACGCCCGACGGGGACGAAGCCGCCCGGCTGCAGCCTTCGCGGGCCACCCTGACGTACACCTCAGGGCAGACCGAACGGGTCTCCCTGGGACAATTCCACTTCCCGGAACCGGGGACGTACACGATCCTCGCCGAAGGGATGGAAGACGCGCGGGCCTTCACCCTCCGCGAGGCGCGCTTCCTCGAACATGCCCGACGCGCCGCCCTGTTCGGGATCCCCGGCGTGGTGATGTTCCTCGCCGGTGTCGTCCGGGGCATCGTGGTTGCCACCTCCGGACGCCGCGACGAGGAACCCGGTTCGTGACGCCCGCTGACGGCGCGCGGGCATGCCCCTGATCGAACCACTCGCGGCCACGCCCTCCGGGCTGGCCGTGCTGTTCGTTCTCCTCGGCCTGATCACCGGCATCCCCGCCGGGATGTTCGGGATCGGTGGCGGACTGGTACTGGTGCCAGTGTTCGTCGCGGTCTTCACCGTTTTGGGCTTTCCCGAGACGGGGCTGGTGCAGCTGGCCGTGGGATCGTCACTGGGCGCCATCATCCCCACCGCGGTGCTGTCGGCGCGGGCCCACCACCGCCGTGGCGGGGTGGACGGCGAGGCCGTGCGCCGGCTGCTGCCGGGGATCATCGGCGGGGCCCTGCTGGGTGCCGGCCTGGCCACCCAGCTCGACAGCGACCACCTCGGGCGGATCTTCGGTGCCTTCGAGGTCGCGATCGGCCTCTGGATGCTGCTCAACCTCCAGCCTCCACGCGCCCCGGTCCCGCGCCGCGGCGTGTGGCTGGGCGGGGGCGGCATCATTGGTGCGGTATCCGCGCTGATCGGGATCGGTGGCGGCACCCTGACCACCCCCTTCCTGGTCAGTCAGGGGCTGGAACTGCGCCGCGCCATCGGTTCGGCCGCGGCCCTCGGGGTGCCCATCTCCATCGGCGCGACCCTGGTGTTTGCCCTGCCGCAATGGACCACCGGCGACCCGGCCACCCCGGAATGGAGCCTGGGGTATCTCTACCTGCCGGCCATCACCGGGGTGGTCGCGGGTACCGCCATCAGCGTACGCGCCGGGGTCTGGCTGGCGCACCATCTGCCGGTCGCGGTGCTGCGCCGCGGCTTCGCCGGGGTCCTGATCCTCGCCGGCCTGCTGATGCTCCTGCGCTGACTCCGGCCCGGCGGTGCGGGGATCCGCAACCGCAGGGGGCGGCGCTCCCGCGCCGCATCGCGCAGAGGGCTGCGCTCCCACAAGGGGTGGGGCACCCCGGACTGCAGGAGGCCAGCCCTCTGGCCGACCGGGGCTCAGCCGTTCGGCGAGGTAATGCCCGTGAGGATCGCGGTCACCCCCAGCACGGCCGCGACCAGCATGCCTTCAACCGCGATGCTGCGCCGCAGGCGCCGGGGTGCCGTGGTGTCACCCCGTGAGAATGCCGGCACCAGGCGCCACTTGTTCAGCGCGGCCAGCAGCAGGAGCAGCGCCACCAGCAACACCTTGGCGAGCAGGAACTGTCCCCAGGCGGTAGTGAACAGGGGTGTCACGCCGCCCGCCAGCAGCACCGCCAGGACCGCGCCCGCAAGCACCAGCAGGCCCACCGCAAACAATGCGATACGCCCGAAACGGTCGAGGATGCGGGCGGCCGCCGGATCCGCGGCGGGTTGTCCCGCCAGGCGATAAAGCGGCCACAGGGATCCGATCCAGAACGCGGCCGCCAGCAGGTGCAGGATCAGCAGGCCGCCCAGCAGCACGCGCGGTTCGCCGGCCGTATGCCCGACCTGCACGAAGGCAAGCATCACCAGCAGGACGCCACCCAGACTCAGGCCGTAACCCACCCCCGGCAGCCGCCGGGCATCCAGCAGGATCGCCTGCACCAGCAGCAGGCCGGCCCCCGCCAGCACCAGCCGGGTTCCCTGCGCCCCTTCGAACACCATGCCCAGCAGCGCCGGATCGAACGCGGCGGACACATTCCCGCCGCCGAGATACCCCGCCTGCAGCGGCCACTGGATCAGGGCCAGCACGATCGCCACCCATGCCGCAACCGCGCCCGTGCGGCTGACCGCCCGCCGCTCCGGATCAGGCAGACCCGGAAACGCCAGGCGAAACAGCACCGCCCCGGCCGCCAGGAGGGCGCCGGCATGGAATCCGGCCGTCACCAGCATCAGGGCGACGGTCCAGGCATCCACACCGGCCAGTGCAGACAGCCAGGCCACCGCTCAGTCTTCCACGGTAAAGCGGAAGGTGTCGGACATCATGTGTCCGTCACGGGCCAGACCGCGCCAGCGGACTTCATAGCTGCCGGGCTCCATCGAGCCGGCCGGCCGCACGCGGTATTCCTCGGTCGACTCATTGCCCGGCTGGTTCTCAAGGGAGACCCGACCCTGCGGGCCGGTCACGTCGAACTGGGTGATGCGCATCGCGCCATCGAAGTGGATCCCGATCTCCTCGGGGGTGCCCTGGACCGTGGAGCCATCATTGGGCACCTGCCCCATTTCGCCCTCGTGGGCCAGCAACGGGGTGGCAACGGCCAGCAGCAGGGCCGCAAGGCCGGACAGCAGGGTGTTGCGCGTGATCATCGTCATGATTTCATCCTTTTCGTTGTTCGGGTGCAGTCGTGTCGTGTCAGCGTCCGCCGGCCACAGGCCACCGGGAACCGCCGGCTCGCAGTCCCGGCGCCCATGCCGGCGGTCACTCAGTGGTCATGGCCATCGTGGCCATTGTGTCCTCCATTCCCCCCGTGGCCGCCGTGCCCGCCATGGGCATCACGATCGGGGGTCGGGAGCTTCTCGGAGTCGGCATCCGCCAGCTTGCCGCGACGTACCGGGCTGCCGAATTCGGGGTCGTCGCTCACCTTGTGGGCCACCTCCCCGTCCGGGTGCCAGTACCAGCCCGGGTCGCGGAAATCCCCGGGTTCGAGGTCGTCGCGCACCTTGACCAGGGTGAACATGCCGCCCATGCCGATGTTGCCGAACGGCCCGTGACCCATGCCCATCGCCAGGGTGTTTTCCGGGCCCGGCATGTGGCCGCCGTCGGTGTGGTCCTGGTGATCCGCCATGCCGTGCTCGCCCATGGCCATGTAGCCCGGCAGGATGCTGCGGATCTCCTCCTCGATACCGGACTGATCGACCCCCAGCGGGTTGGCGATGCCATGCCCCATCGGGTTCATGGTGTGGTGGGTCATGTGGCAGTGGAACGCCCAGTCACCCGGCGGTGCCGTGAACTCGATATCCCGGGTCTGGCCGACCGCGACGATCTCGGTGACCTCCTTGCGCCACTGGCTGCGCGGCCAGCGCCCGCCATCGGAGCCGGTCACCTCGAACGTCACCCCGTGCACGTGCATCGGGTGGTTCCACATCGACAGGTTGCCCATGCGGATACGCACCCGTTCCCCGGTCTTCGCCACCAGCGAGTCGATGGCCGGGAACACCTTGGAGTTCATCGACCACAGGTCGAAGTCGACCATGATCGACGGGTCCGGCGTGCGCGTGCCCGGGTGCAGCCCCCAGTTGTGCAGCAGGATCGCGTAGTCGCGGTCCACCGGCTCGATCTCGCCATCCTTCGGGTGGATGATGAACATCCCCATCATCCCCATCGCCATCTGCACCATCTCGTCGGCGTGCGGGTGGTACATGTGCGTGCCGTGCTGGTTCAGCTCGAACTCGTAGACGAAGGTCTCGCCCGGATGGATCGGCGGCTGGGTCACGCCCTTCACCCCGTCCATGCCCGAAGGCAGATGGATGCCGTGCCAGTGCACCGAGGTGTATTCCGGCAGGCGGTTGGTCACATAAATACGGACCTTGTCGCCTTCGACCGCCTCGATGGTCGGCCCCGGAGTGGTGCCGTTGTAGCCCCAGCATCTGGCCACCGAACCGGGCGCGAACTCGTGCTCGATCTCCTCGGCGACCAGGTGGAACTCCTTCACGCCGTTGTTCATTTCGTAGGGCAGGGTCCAGCCGTTCGGCGTGTGCACCGGCATGTAGCCTTCGTCGGTGCGTTCGCCGGGCGTGGCGTCGCCCTCGTTGTGGTGCTCGTGACCCGTTTCCGCCATTACCCGGGTCAGGGTAGTTGCCGGCAGCATTGCCGCGCCGGCGGCCAGCAGGAAATTACGCCGTTTCATCAGTGATGCCCTCCGTGACCGTTGTCGCCGTGGTCACCGTGATCGCCATGGTCGTGATCCTCGTGGTCCCCGTGGTCCCCGTGGTCCCCGTGGTCCCCGTGGTCCCCGTGATCCTCGTGGTCCCCGTGATCTCCGTGATCTCCGTGATCTCCGTGGTCCCCGTGGCCGTGATCCATCGCGGACGGATCATGTTCGAGACCGTCGGTCTCAAGGTACCCCTCGTCACCCGGCATCCCGCCCGGCAGTTCGCCGGCCACGCTAAAGGTCAGATCCACCCGGGCCCGCCAGTAATCACCCAGCGCGGCCACCGCGCGCTGCCAGTCGGCGAGCTCTTCCTGCTTGGTCTCGAGCAGGTCGAAGACATCGTCGAACATGAAGTTCACGCGTTCCTGCATGCGCTCCACCTCGATCTCGCGAGCCGGAACCAGTTCGTAGCGCTTGGTGCTGAACTTGTCACGGTTGTGATTCAGCCGCACGAAATGCTGGTGGACGTCAGCGGTCACGGCCTGCTCCAGTTCGGCCTTCCGGGCCTCGCCGTCCTCCAGCCGCGCCTCGGCACGGGCGATGCCGGCCTGGTTCTGATTGAAGATCGGCAGGGTGAAGGAGATGCCTCCGCCCCACAGGCGGGTGCCATCGGTCTCGCGCTCGAACTCGATACCGGGCTCGATGTCGCCCAGCCAGCGATAGCGCCGCACCAGGGCCACGCCCTCGGTGAGCCCCTCCAGGGCGTGATCCAGGGCCCGCAGATCCAGACGCTGCTCCAGGGCCTGCTCGACCAGGGCCTCGCGATCCTCCACGCCGGCCAGCGGCAGTGGCAGCTTGCCGGGGACCTCCCAGTCATCGACGTGACCGGGCAGCCCCATCAGGTGCGCCAGACGCAGACGGGTCTCGCGCTCGCGCTGCCGTGCATCCTCGAGCTTCAGGCGAGCTTCGGCGGCCCGGATATTCAGCTGAGCCCGCTTCAGGTCAGTCTTGTTGCCGGCGTCATAAAAGCGTTCGCCCAGCAGCGAACCGAGATCCGCGGCACGGGCCTCCAATGCCTGCACCTGCGCCCGCTGACGCGCGGCCACCGCGTCATACCAGGCACGTTCGGTGTCCGAGGCCAGGGCCACCATGCCCTCGGCCAGCTGCAGACGGGTGGACTCCCAGTGGGCCTCGGCGATGTCCTGACGCGCACTGCGCATCAGCAGGCCGGAGATCCCCCAGGCCAGACCGACCCCGGTCTCGTTGCCGCCACCGCCCTCGGGGCGCATCACCGACAGCGACAGGGTGGGATTGGAGAACTGGGCGGCCTCGACCACGTCGGCGGCCGTCAGATCCAGTTCGGCGTAGGCCTGCTGCATGCGCGGGTTGCGCCACAGGGCCTGATGAATGGCCTCCTCGAGCGTCAGCTCGCCGGAGGGTCGGGGCATCTCCGACTCGGGCAGGTCGATCCCCTGCACCGAGACATCCTCCGCCAGGTCGGAGCGATCCAGCTCGGGCGCGGTGACCGCGCAGCCGGCGAGGAACAGCACCGACACGACGGGGAGCAGCAATCGGGTTGCTCGCATCGTGAAAATCTCCTTGATCGGACTTCGATTCCGCATCCCGCGCGAACGCGCGACACGGCCTTGCCATCCGCCAGCACCGGGTGGAACCCGGACGTGCGGACAGCTCCGGCACTCGGGCCGGTAAGTCAGATCAGGAGAGGATCGGGGGGCGGTACAACGCGGCCGCGGGCGGACCGCTCTGGAAGGAATACAGGCTCATGGCCTGCTTCACCGGGTCCGGGACATCGGTGCCGGACGAAGTCGGCATACCCTGGCAGTGACCGCAGGCCGAGCAACTGGCCAGACAGCTGGCGTCCACGCAGTCGGCGTGCCCGAGCGGGTCGCCGGCATGGGAAGCATCGGATGTCGCGGGGGCATGGTGATCGTCATGCGACTCATCGGCATGGCCGGTGTGCTGACCATGCCCATGATGGTAGTGCCGGTCGGCACCATGGGCATGGTCCTGCCCGTGACGAGCGTGCGGATCATCGGCGGACGGGGTTCCGTGCATCGCCGCATGACCGACGTGACCATCTTCCATGCCCACTGCCGCAGCCACCGCCGGCAGGCCGGCAATCGCCGCCACCAGCATCCAGCACAGCAGTTGTTGGAAGACCCGTTTCACGTCAGTCGAAACCTCGTCTCGAGGGGCGGTGCCACCCGGTAACCACGCAAGAAACTACCACAACCCGCGGCTCCCTGTGGACGCAACCCCGGCATTCTACAATCCGGCGCCGGGGGCACCCGCGGAGATCGCCACGGCGCTGCGCGCCTCGCGATGACGGGAACCCCTCCAGCCCCGTCGTTGCGAGGAGCCGAAGGCGACGCGGCAACCTCCGGACCGGGACCCGGCGCGGGCGGGTCGCGCAGGGGGCTGCGCTCCTACAAGCGCCCGTGGGAGGCCAGCCCTCTGGCCGATTCAGGCGTCGGCCAGCGCGCGCTCGATCACGTCACGCAGGTCGCGCGAGATTTCGAGGGCGGCAAGGCGCTCGAGTTCCGCGCGCATCTGCTCGCCGCGCGCCGGATCCACCTTGCGCCAGCGGGTCAGCGGCTGCACCAGACGCGCGGCGGTCTGCGGGTTCATCCTGTCCAGCTTCTCCACGAAGCCGGCAATGCGATGGTAGCCCTCGCCGTCGGCCTGGTGGAAATGGCGTTCGTTGCGGGCCATGAACGGGCCCAGCACCGCGCGCACGCGGTTGGGGTTGGACCAGCGGAACCCGGGATGCTGCAGCAGGTACTCCAGGCGGTCGAAACCGCCCGGCACCTGGCTGGCCGCCTGCAGGCCGAAGTACTTGTCCAGCACCAGCGGGTCGTCGTGGTAGCGCCGCTCGAAGTCGGCCAGCAGCAGGGCCCGGGCCTCGTGGTTCAGGTCGTTGATGGCATTCAACGCCCCCATGCGCATGGTCTGGCTGCGGGCCTTGCGGTACTGCTCCAGCACCTCGGGCACCGCGGATTCGTCACCGGCCGCCACCCGCAATGCCAGCAGGCGGTTGCGCAGGCGCCTCTGCCCCATGGCATCGGCGGTGAACGCGCCGTTGTCGATATCGTCCAGCTTCGGCTGGCGCTCGCGCAGCCGGTCCGCCAGCGGGGCGTACAGCCGCGCCTCCAGGGCATCACGCTCGGCCCGCAGGCGCACCGGGTCCACGCAGTCGAACAGCTCCGCCAGCTCGCGCGGCGGCGGCAGCTGGAGGATCGTGGCCAGCAGCACGGGCTCGATCGCCGGATCCTCCAGCAGGGCCGCCAGGGCGTGCTGGATTTCCGCCTCCAGCACCGAGTCGGCGGCGTCGTCCTCGATGCGCGCCCGGATCGCGCGCCGCATCAGGGTCTGCGCCGCTTCCCAGCGACTGAAGGCATCGTCGTCATGGGCCAGCAGGTGGGCCAGGGTCGTCGCGCTCTGGTTGGCCTCCAGGATCACCGGCGCGGAGAAACCGCGCAGCCAGGACACGGCCCGCGGGGTCGCCGAGAGTTCGTCGAAATGGAAACTGCGCTCGGAGCGGTCGAGCTCCAGCACCCATTCATCCTGCTCCGGGCCGCCCTCCAGGCGCCCGCGGATGCGCCGCCCGTCGTCATCCAGCATCGCCACCCGTACCGGGATGACCACCGGCTCCTTGTGTTCCTGGCCCGGCGTCGGCGGGGTGTACTGCCCCAGGCTGATGCGGAACTCGCCGGTGGAGCCATCCTGCGCGGTGGCGGCGGTCACGTGCGGGGTGCCGGCCTGGGTGTACCAGCGCTTGAATGCCGTCAGGTCGCGCCCGCTGACCTCGGCCATCACGGCCACGAAGTCGTCGGTGGTCACCGCCTGGCCATCGAAGCGCTCGAAGTACACATCCAGCCCGCGGCGGAAGGTCTCGCGCCCGATCAGGGTGCGCAGCATGCGGATCAGCTCCGCGCCCTTCTCGTACACCGTCAGGGTGTAGAAATTGTTGATCTCGGCGTAATGATCCGGGCGCACCGGGTGCGCCAGCGGACCGGCGTCCTCGGGGAACTGATGGGCGCGCAGCAGCGAGACATCGTCGATGCGCTTGACCCCGTACAGCGTGCAGTCGGTGGTGAACTCCTGGTCGCGGAAGACCGTGAGCCCCTCCTTCAGCGACAGCTGGAACCAGTCGCGGCAGGTCACGCGGTTGCCCGACCAGTTGTGGAAGTACTCGTGGGCGATCACCGACTCGATGGCGACGAAGTCGTCGTCGGTGGCGGTGTCGGGGCTGGCCAGCACGTACTTGGCGTTGAACAGGTTCAACCCCTTGTTCTCCATTGCCCCCATGTTGAAGTCGTCCACCGCGACGATCATGTACACGCCGAGATCGTATTCGCGGCCGAAGGCCTCCTCGTCATAGCGCATCGCGCGCTTCAGCGAGGCCAGCGCGTGGTCGCAACGATCGGCGTTGTGCGCCTCCACGTACAGTTCAAGCTGAACCTCGCGCCCGGACATCGTGGTGAAGGTGTCGCGCTGGCAGGCCAGATCCCCCGCGACCAGTGCAAACAGGTACGACGGCTTCAGGAACGGATCCTCCCACACCGCATAGTGGCGCCCGCCGTCCAGCTCGCCGGCCTCCACGCGGTTGCCGTTGGCCAGCAACACCGGGTACTGCGCCCGGTCCGCCTCCAGGCGCACGCGGTAGGTGGTCAGCACATCCGGGCGGTCGGGGAAGAATGTGATGCGGCGAAAGCCCTCCGGCTCGCACTGGGTGCAGAGGTTGCCGCTGGAGGCGTACAGGCCTTCCAGCGCGGTGTTCTGCTCCGGGTGGCAGCGGCTGACGATCTCCAGCCGCGCCGCTTCCGGCAGGCCGTGCAACAGCAGGCCGTCGGCGTCTTCTTCCAGCATGCCCTCGCCCGGCTCCGCGCCATCCACCGTCAGCGACACCAGCTCCACGCCGTCACCGTACAACCGCAGCGGTGCTCCCGGCTCCGCCGCCTGCGGGTTGCGGCGCACCGCCATGCGCGTCGTCACCTCGGTGGTCGCCGCGGCCAGATCGAAATCCAGTTCCAGGTCCTCCACCTCGAACGCCGGCGACTGGTACTCGCTCAGATAGACCGGCTGGGGGTTCGCATCACGCATTCCAGACTCCAGATCAAAAAC
This sequence comes from Thioalkalivibrio sp. AKL17, assembly GCF_000377885.1. NCBI lineage: Bacteria > Pseudomonadati > Pseudomonadota > Gammaproteobacteria > Chromatiales > Ectothiorhodospiraceae > Thioalkalivibrio > Thioalkalivibrio sp. AKL17. The sequence goes on along the minus strand of NZ_KB898766.1, from coordinate 187,945 downwards.
ATTGCCAAAGGTTTAACACGGCGCCGCTGCCCCGGCCCAAACCCGGACGCCGGCGCCGTCATTGCAACGCCGGGGCTCCTCACAGAGATCGCCACGTCGCTGCGCTCCTCGCCATGACAGTGTTTCTTCCCCCCGTCATTGCGAAGCCCGACTGTATCCCCCGTCATTGCGCCCCACTCCCCGTCATTGCGAGGAGCGCAGCGACGAAGCAATCTGCCGGCCCGAAACCACCGGAGCCCTCGAATCCACCGCACTGCCAGCCGCAGGAGATTGCTTCACCGCCTTCGGCGCCTCGCAATGACGCAGCCGGGGAACTGGCACTGTGCGTCCAATCCGTTAGCATACCGCGCATGGAATGGATCGATATCTGCTTCAACCTTACCCACGAATCCTTCAACAAGGAACGCGACGAGGTTCTCGAGCGCGCGCGCGAGGCCGGCGTGTCCTGGATGCTGATCACCGGCGCCGACGCCCACCAGAGCGAGAAGTGCCTGAAGATCGCCGACCAGTACCCGGACTGCTGCCGCGCCACCCTGGGCGTGCATCCGCACCTGGCAAAGCAGTGGACCGACGCGATCGCCGCGCGGTTCAGTGACCTCGCCCGCGCGGACGACAACGTCGTCGCCATGGGCGAGATGGGGCTGGACTACAACCGCGACCACTCGCCGCGCCCGCAGCAGCGCATCGCCTTCGAGGCCCAGCTGGAGCTGGCCGCCGATCTCGGCCTGCCGGTGTTCCTGCACGAACGCGACGCCCACCACGACTTCGCGCAGATCCTGCGCCGCTGGCGCGACAAGGTACCGGCCGCCGTGGTGCACTGCTTTACCGGCGAGGCCGACGCCCTGGCCGAATACCTCGACCTCGACTGCCACATCGGCATCACCGGCTGGGTCTGCGACGAGCGCCGCGGCAAACACCTGCACCCCCTGGTGCCGACCATCCCGCGCGGTCGCCTGATGATCGAGACCGACGCCCCCTACCTGCTGCCGCGCACCCTGCCCAAGGGCACCGGCAAGAAGATCGGCAACGGCCGGCGCAACGAGCCCGCCTTCCTCCCCCACATCGGCGAATACGTGGCCCAACTGCGCGACGAACCCCCGGAAGACCTCGCCGCCCACACCACCGCCACCGCCCGCGCGTTCTACAACCTGCCGCCCGCCACCGTCGAGTGATGCTCCGGTGAAAATGTCCAGCCACCTTGCCACCAACAGGAAGAACGAACAGACAAGGGCTATAAAAGGCCAAACCCTCAAGGAAGAGGAGCCAACATGAGCCAGGAAGACGAAACCCCGATCGTCATCTACGAGAATGCCAACCATACCGTGGAAGTCCGGCTGGACACCGGGCGCGATACGGTTTGGTTGACGCAGCGGCAAATGGCCGAGCTCTTCGACACCTCAACCGACAACGTCGGTCTGCATCTCAAGAACATCTACAAAGACGACGAACTCGATGAACCGTCAACTACCGAGGATTCCTCGGTACTTCGACAGGAAGGCGCTCGCCAGGTCTCACGACGCATCAAGCTGTACTTCGTGATCAAGAACCACCCCTTCTCCGACGGCAACAAGCGCAGCGCCGCCTACCTGTTCGTCGACTTCCTGCATCGCAATCACCGTCTCATCAGCCCAGCCGGCGAGCCCGTGATCAACGATGTGGGCCTGGCCGCCCTGACCCTGCTGGTGGCGGAATCCGACCCCGACAACAAGGAAACGATGATCCGCCTGATCATGAACATGCTCGCGCACGAGACCGAAACCGCATGACTCATGTCGCCCCGCCTATCGCGCCAGCCGTGGGCAGCAAGGCTCACCCGTGACCTTGAATGTCTGAGCACACGCCCCGTCAAAGTCATTCTCGGGTCGCGCTGGTCACCGGCGCGGCGCGCGGGATCGGGCTCGGCATTGCCGAGCGCCTGGTGCAGGATGGCTGGAAGGTCGTGCTGGCCGATATCGACGGCCGCGAATGTGAACAGGCGGCCGCGCGCATGGGGCCCGCCGCCCGGGCCATGACGCTGGATGTCCGCGACGAGGAACAGGTCCGCGAGGCCATCCGGCGCACGGAGGAATGGCACGGCGGCCTGGATGCCCTGGCGAACAACGCCGGCATCAGCGACCCGCACTCCGGTCCACTGGAAGGGCTGGACCTGGCCGACTGGCAACGCTGGCTGGACACCAACCTGACCGGCGCCTTCCTGCTCGCCAAGCACGCCCTGCCCCTGCTGCGCCGCCGCCGGGGCGCCATCGTCAACATCAGCTCCACCCGCGCGCTGCAGTCGGAACCGGACACCGAGGCCTACGCCGCGAGCAAGGGCGGACTGGACGCCTTCACCCACGCGCTGGCCGTCAGCGCCGGACCGGAGGTCCGAGTGAACGCCATCCGCCCCGGCTGGATCGACACGCGCGGCCCCGAACAGCAACAGGCCGAGCCGCTGTCCGCACAGGACCACGCCCAGCACCCGGCCGGGCGCGTCGGCCAGCCCGTCGACATCGCGGCCCTCGCCGCCTTCCTGCTCGGCCCCGACGCCGGCTTCGTCACCGGCCAGATCTGGACCGCCGACGGCGGTATGACCCGCCGCATGCTCTACGCCGACTGACTCGTTCCGTCGACGGAACGGATCCGTCACCCCGTACTCGTCAAAGTCGGACCGGCCCCGAAGCTGAGCAGGCGCTGCTGCACCACATCGGCGACCACCCGCAGGGCGGCGTCGCGGGTGTCGTGCACCTGCACGGTGGCGCGTACGGCGGGGTCCACGGGCTCGCCGAGGGCGACCTCGGGGTCGACCTCGGGCGTGTGCGCGGGGCACCCGTCGAGCCAGGCGGGGTGGTACTCGCAACCCGGTTCGGCGGGAAACAGCGCGGCGTAGGCGATCCGCGCCTCGACCAGGTCCTGGAAGAAGTGACTGCCGAACGAGAGGTCGGGGACGATGCCGGCATCGGAGTCGGCCACCTCCACCAGCATGCGCACGCGGTCGATGTCGGCGAAGCGCACGGGTACGCCCAGTTCGGGGGTGCTGGTGCCCCAGCGGCCGGGGCCGATGAGGAGCGTGGCGCAGTCTTGGGGACGGGCGTACTGACGGTTGAGCGCACCGACCAGGCGGGCCACGGCGTATTTCTGCGGGCGGGAAAGCACCGCGTAGCGTGCGCCGTCCACGCGGATGACGCGCCCTATGGCGAGGTCCAGATTGCCACCCATGAAGCGGCCCTGGCTGGCGAACAGCAGTCGTTGCGGATCGACCTGCCCGGGCAGTTCCACCGGCCGGTCGCTGCCCAGGGTGGCGAGCGGCCGGCACTGCACCAGGTTCACGCCGGCGTTGCCTTCGGCGTCGAGGTGCACGGTGAACTCGACGTCCACCGGGTGGGCATAGGCGGCCTCCAGGGTCTTGAGCAGGTCGCGCATCAGCGGGGCGAAGCCGGTGCGCTGCAGCAGCGGGGTGAAGGTGACCCGCCACAGGCGCTCCTCGCGCCCCTGCTCGCGGGCGCGGCGGCCGGCCTCGCGGTCGATCTCGCCGAGCAGGTTCAGCGGCAAGTCCGGTGCGGTCTCGGCCAGTTGCTGGACGGGCACGGCGGCCTCGCGGTTGGCCTCGATGTCGAGCACGTCGGCGGCGTGCTGCGAGTAGCGGTACAACTCGTCCCGGCTGTGAAACGGCCGCCGCTCGGGCTGGTCCAGCGCCACCACGCAGGCATGATCGCGCGCGACCCGGTCCACCGCGCGGGTGCCCAGCCCCAGCACCAGGCGCAGCATCCCGGCGGACGGGTCCAGCGCGCCGTCCCACACAAAGGTGTTCCACGAGACCCCGACCCCGGCTGCCTCCGGCAGGTAGTAGCGCCCGTGGTAACGGCCGTTGACCCGCTGCAGCAGCAGCGCCATGGGTTCTTCCTGGTCCACCAGGCCGCGCTGCTGGCGGTAGCTCAGCGCGTCGTGGCTCATGGTCGAGGCATAGACCCGGCGGATGGCGTCCTCGAGCTGCGCCAGGCGCTCGCCGGGACTGCCCTGGTTCACGCAGAACACGCTCTCGTACTTGCCGGCAAAGGCGTTGCCGAAGCCGTCTTCCAGAAGGCTGCTGGAGCGCACCAGGATCGGGTACTGCCCGTAATGGTCGAGCACCCGCTCCAGCTCGCGGCGCACCTCCGGCGGGATCTCGCCGTGCAGCATATCCTCGCGCAGGCCGTGCGCCTCGTCGAAATAGCCCTCCGCGGTGCGCTGGTGCATCAGCCGCGGCCACCAGCCGTTGTGCACCAGATAGGCGTAGTACACGTCCGCACCGATGAAGTGCGAGTCGTGGGGTTCCAGTGCCCGCCCCCAGCGCTGCGGGTCCTGCGCGAGCAGGATGCGCCGCGCCAGCAGCATGCCCGCGGCCTTGCCGCCGATGTAGCCACTGCCGACCATGCGGCTGCGGATCGCCAGCAGCTCCTCCAGCCCGAGGTGGCGCCGCGCCAGTTCCAGCATGCGCTCGTCGCGCCCGATGAGCACCCGCAGGATCTCGTCCTGTACCCGGGCGCGGTCGGCCGCCGGCGCCCCCTGCGCCAGCGCGTCGGAGGCGGCGAGGAACAGGCGATCCCAGTAGTCCAGCAGCTGCCGCCCGTGCTGCTGGCCGGGGCGCTGTTCCTCCAGCAACGCCTGCAGCCGCGTGGCCTCGCTGCTGTCCACCACCGGCTCGAACTGCGTGCCGCACTGGCGGTGCGGCAGGAACATGGTCGGCGAGCTGCGCTGCCACACCTTGACCGGCTGCACGTGCACCGCGTCGCCGGCGCGGCGCACGTCGAGCAGCACCTGCGTGGTCTCACGGATGCGCGACAGCGTGGTATGCGAATGGCTGTGCGGGTGCAGCGCGAACCAGGCCACGGTGTCCATCTCGTACAGATACGGGCAGATGGCGCGGAAGAAGTTGCCCACCATGTGGTCGGTGGCCCAGGCATCCAGCAGATCCGACAGACAGTCGCACAGATAGAAGGCACCTCGGCCATGCTCGGTGATCAGCCGGAACACGTGGCGGGTGAACGGCTCGAACCCGCGCAGGGCGTCGATCGCGACCACCTCGATACCCGGGCCCGGCTCCACCAGCGGCGCATGCGCGCCAAAGCGCAGATAGATGATGGAGCGGTGCTGGGCGCGGGCGGCGGCCACGAACGGTTCGACGAAGCGGCGGTAGTCCTCGATGTCGTCGACCCGCCAGACCACGTTGTCGCCGATGCGCAGCCCGTCGAGCACCCGGTCCAGGCCTTCCAGCCCGGTGGAGACGGCTTCCTGCTGCGCCTGCGGATCGGTGATCATGGTGCGCCCGTGCGGCTCGGGGGAAACCGGGTCAATGTACACGTTCGCCCTGCCCCGGCACCACGATACCCGCCAGCCCGGACTTGCCGTACGATGGTGGATCCGCTGCGACGCCAGAAGACAGGAGATCGACGATGAAGACTTCGGTAATTCTCACGCTGATCGGCCCGGATCGTCCGGGTCTGGTCAGCAAGGTGGCGGCCCGTGCGCGCGAGGCCGGCGGCAACTGGCTGGAGAGCCGCATGGCGCAGCTGGCCGGTCAGTTCGCGGGGGTGGTGATGCTGGAGGCCGACACCGCAGGCGTCGACGCCCTGGAGACCGCGATGCGGGAGCTGGAAGGCGAGGGGCTGCAGATCCACATCCAGCGGGGCGACGACCTGCCGGTGCCGGAGCCGGTCCCCGCGCAGCACAAGGTGCTGCTGGACCTGATGGGGCACGACCGGCCCGGTATCGTGCAGGACATCACCGCCGTGCTGTCGCGTCACGGCGTGGGCGTGGAGAACCTGGACACGGCCGTCGAACCGGGGTCGATGACCGGCGAGCCGATGTTCCGCGCCCGCGCCCGGATCGGGGTGCCGGAGGGCGTGGACCTGGACACCCTGCAGGATGATCTGGAGGCGCTGGCCAACGAGCTGATGGTCGATCTCGACCTCCACGATCCGCAGTCCGAAGCGCCGGAGAAGGCCTGACGCGGCGGCTCCTGCCGGCTCAGACCACCAGCCAGTAGCCGATGTAGACCAGCACCAGCAGGTACACCCCGCGCGGCAGCCATTCGGCCACGATCTCGCGACGCAGGGCGAGATGCCCGTCCAGCTCGCGGGCGCGGTACTGCAGCACCGAGGGCAGACGGCCGGCCGCCTCGCCGGAGGACAGCAGCCCGGGTTCGCGGTCGGGGTCCAGCAGGGCCTCGCGCCGCAGTGCCTCCACCATCGGCAGCCCCTCCGCACAGGCCGTAGCCGCCGTGTTCAGCCGCCGCCGGAGCTCGCCGGTTTCCGCCGCGGCCAGGCCCTGCAGGGCCTGATCCGCCGATACCCCGGCGGCCAGCACCAAACCCAGATCCTGCAACAGCGCCTGCCGCCGGCCGGCCCCGGGCAGGCGCCCGGGCCGCAGCCGCCAGCGCTGCCACACCTGCAGTAGCGGACGCCAGAAACGAAACGCGGCCCAGACCAGCAACCCGGTCACCACCAGCGGCTGAAGCACGGCGAACAGGTAACCGGGGCCATCCAGCACGCCCCGGAACAGCGCCGGCAGGGGCGCGAGCACCAGCGCCACCACCCAGAGCAGCGCCGGCAGCAGCAATCCGGTGCGGATCCGTCGCTCGATGTTCTCCTCGCGATGCAGCCGCTCGGCCAGCAGTCGCAGGGCGCGATCCAGCCGCCCGGCCAGCTTCAGGGACTTCAGCAACGGCCGCTCTTCGGGGCGGATCCAGCCGGCCGTCTCCAGCGCGCGCACCGGATCGGCGCGGCCGGCGGGCAGACCCACCACCCCGCTGGCCCGCTGCCAGTCGACACCCGCTTCCAGCAGGGTCGCCAGCTCGTCGAGGTGCTGCACGCGTTTCATTTCAGCGACGAGGCGAACCGGTCGGGGCAGGGAATCGGGGTTACACCCGCCCCCGCGTTCCGCATCACTGGCATCATCAATGGCTCCCGGCCCATGAACGAGCCGATCAGTATAACCCTCCACAGCGCTGCGTCATCCCGTTGTCCGGGAGGCGGGCAACGCCCGCCCCACAGCGACGGATCTGGACATTGATGCACACCCCGGCAGACTGGTGGGTCGTTTCCGACATAACGTCCCTGAACAGGAGTCTCCCATGAGCATGCAGGAACAGATCACCGCCAAGCTGGAGGCGGAGTTCGAACCGGTGCATCTGGCCGTGGAGAACGAGAGCCACATGCACAACGTGCCCCCGGGCTCGGAGTCGCATTTCAAGGTCACCATCGTCTCCGAGGCCTTCCGTGACCAGAAGCTGGTGGCGCGCCACCGCATGGTCAACCGCACCCTGGCCGACGAACTCGCCGGCGGGATTCACGCGCTGGCGTTGCATACCCTGGACCCGGACCAGTGGTTCGAACGCGCCGGCCAGATCCCCGACTCGCCGCCCTGCGAAGGCGGTGACGGCGGCGCGAAGGCCTGATGTCCATCACCGAGATCCTGCGTGCCCGCCACGACGGGCCGGGGCTGTTGGACCTGCTGGGACGTATCGAGGCGTCCCTCAATCCGGACGCGCCGGCACATGCCGGTGCCCTGGCCGGCATCGACCCGGCCCTGGGCCCGGATACCCACGTGGTGCTGTGGCTGATCGACGGCTTCGCCGAGGATTACCGCCGGCACACCCCGCTGATGCAGGCCGACCACCACGCCACGCTGGAGACGGTGTTCCCCAGCACCACGGCCACCGCGATCACCAGCATCCTCACCGGCCGGCATCCGGCGCACCACGGGCTGCTCGGCTGGAACACCCGGCTGGCCGAACCGGCGCGCACCCTGACGGTGCTGATGGCGGAGGAACGCGGCGCCGACGACCAGCCCGCGCGGCTGGACCACCGCGAACTCGCCGCCCGGGTGCAGCCGGACCGGATCATCGACCGCCTCGGATGCCCCAGCACCTTCATCGGCCCGAAGTGGATCGGCCACGCCCCCTACAACCGAATGATGAGCGAGGGTGCCGGGTTTGTCGGCTTCGACGGCATCAGCGACCTGCCGGCGCGCGTGGCCGCCCACGTGCGGGCGCATCCGGGGCCGCATTTCACCTACGTCTACTGGTCGGAGCTGGACCACCTGGGCCACGAGTACGGTCCCGGCAGCCCCGAGGTGGAACGCCATTTGAAGCAGCTGGATCTCGCCTATACCGCAACCTGCGCCCAGCTCGCCGGGACCGACGCGGTGATGCTGACCACCGCCGACCACGGCATGCGCCCGGTGGAGCGCCGTCTGGACCTGCGCGAGGCCCCGGATGTGCAGGACTGCCTGCGGCACCGCCTGACCGGCGAACCGCGCGCCGCGCTGGCCCACGTGCGCGAGGGCCGCGAGGCCAGGTTCGAGGCCGCCGTCGCGCAGGCCTTCGGCGACGATATCGCCCTGCTACCACGCGAGGCCTGGATGGCCAGTGACACGCCCGCCCCCACTCTGGGCCCGGGGCCGGAGCATCCGGAGCTGCACGCCCGCGCCGGCGATTACCTCCTCCTGCCCGCGGCCGACGCCTACCTGGTGGACCCGCCGGCCGACGACGGAGGCCCGTTCTTCCGCGGCGCACACGGCGGGCTCTCGCCCGAGGAACGCCGCATCCCGCTGTTCCTTCGGTCGCTGGCCAATTCCCGGTAAACTGGGGCGCGGACCCGCGGAGATGATCTCCCGGGGCCCCAACGCCAACGCGAGCCCGATACGAGATGAACGAGACCGACAGCCCCGAAGAGAGCTACAACAACGCCGCGCGCCGCCTGATCGACCTGGCCAACCGCCTTGCCGAGGACGGTGACGCGGTGGACACCGGCGATGTCGCCGACGGTCTGCTGGCCGGCGCGGTGCACTTCTGGCTCTACAGCCGCCAGCCCTGCGGCGACGTGCGCTGCGAGGAATGCTCGCCGTTCTCCGATGCCGAGAGCCGCCTGGCCATGCTGCACGAGCTGGTCGACGAACTGGCCCGCGACAGCGAGTACTTCCACGCCAGCACCGACACCACCGTCGGCCACGCCTAGGGAAACACTGATCAATGTACACGCTCGCGCTCGAGTCGCTTTTGCGTGCGAACAAGGCGCGGTGACTGCCGTGCAGTCACTCTGCACAAGGGAACCGCAACGCCGTGTGCGCGCCTGGCTTTGATAACAACGGGCGGCCGAGCCCCTGCTTTCAATGGCTCGTGGGGTTGGTACATTGATCAGTGTTTCCCTGGGTGCGATGATCCCGCTGGTCGCGGGAGACCGGGCCTCAGTCCCGGACCAGGCCGTCGAAGCCGTCCTGCGCCAGCTTGCGTTCGGCCAGACGCACCGCGGCGACCAGCGCGCGTTCCGGCGGTTCCCCGGAGGCGATGGCATCGATCAGCCCGGCGTTGAAGGCATCGCCGGCGCCCACGCTGTCGATCACCGTGAGGCCCGGCGTCGGCGCGCAGTGCTCCACGCGGCCGCGGAACCCGATCCAGGCACCGGCGGGGCCGCCGGTGACGGTGATGATGGCCTCCGGGTGTTCCTCCACCAGGGCCCGCAGGGCCGCCTCGCAGGTCGCCGCCGTGTCTCCCCCGGCACCGGTGCGCTCCGCCCGCGCCCGCGCCCAGTCGCGCGAGACCATCAGGATGTCGGCGAACGGGATGCAGGCCTCCAGCCCGTCGCGGGGCTTCTCCAGCTCCAGCGAGACCGGGGCGTCGTACACGCAGTCGCGCACGGTGGCCAGCACCCGGGCCAGGACCTCCGGGTTGCGGCCCTCGAAATGCAGCCAGTCGTATTCCTCCCAGGCGACGCCGTTCAGATCCTCCACCGCCAGTTCCGGGAGATCCCGGTGATGCACGATGGTGCGCGAACCGGTGTCGCCGGCGCGCAGGATGTGCGAGGTCGGCGTCGCCCCCGGCCGGCGGACCAGATGGCGGTCGTGGATCCTGCGCTCGCGCAGACGCCGGATCAGGTCGTCACCGGCAGCCCCCTCCGCCACCACCGCGGCCAATTCCGGCCGGTGCCCGAACTGCGCCAGCAGCGCGGCAGTGTTCGTGGCGTTGCCACCGGGCCGGGTGCGGCTGGCGTCCGCGCGCACCTCGGCGTCCTCGGCGGGATAGGTGTCGACATCCAGCACGTGATCGAGGGTGACGATGCCGGTCATCAGTATGCGCGCCATGGGCGGGGCTCCGGTCGGATGATTCAGGGAAACGAAACCGCAGGGGCGCCATTGTGACGTTCCGCCCGCCCGGCGACCAGCGCCGCCCCCGGATTCCCGTATCCCCAACGGTGCGGATACTGGCAGAATTCGCCGCGCGGACCGGGGACTGAAAGAATCCGGCGCAAGGAGCCCGCCCTCGCGTTCGCGGAGCGTTCGTGATTATCTGGACAAAGGACAGGACGGCCATGGCGAAATTTTCCTCCCCCGAAGCCGCCGAAGAGGCATTCTACGGCGCGTTCGAAGCCGGTGATCCGGAAGCCATGCGCGAGGTCTGGCAGGACGGGCCCGACTGCGTCTGCATCCACCCCGGCGGCGAGCGCCTGCAGGGGATTGAACTGGTCATGGACAGCTGGGACGACATTCTCGCGAGCATGGAAGACACCGTAATCCGACGCTCCGGCCTTACCGTGCTCGGCGGCAGCGACCTGGTCACCCACGTGCTGCACGAGCACCTGTACATGGGTGGAGAGCTCCGGGGCGTGATCCTGGCCACCAACGCCTACCGTTTCGACGGCCTGAGCTGGCGCATGGTACTCCACCACGCCAGCCCCGACCCCACCACGCGCTCGCGCTGGAACCGCCGGAGCGTGCACTGATGGCCGGCGACGCGGTCGAGGCCTGCATGGACGCCTATTACCGGGCGTTCCGCGAGGCGGACATCGAGCGCATGATGGACCTGTGGGCCGACCGCCCCGATATCGTGTGCATCCATCCGGGCAGCCCCCGGGCACACCGCGGCACCGCCGAAGTGATGGAAAGCTGGCTGCTGGTGTTCTCGCGCGAACTCAACATCGGCATCGAGCCGCGCATCGTCGGCCGGTTCGAGACCGACGACAGCCTCGGCATGGTGATCGAGGAAGCCATCACCCGGCCGGGCGACGTGGCACCCACCGGCACCATCCTGATCAGCCAGACCTGGCGGCGCGTCGACGGCGGCTGGCGGCTGGCGTTTCACCACGCGTCTCACGGGCGCCGCGCCGACCCCAGCCCCGAAGGCATGTTCGTCCCCGACAGCGGCAGCCAGACCCGGCACTGATCACCGCGCGGGCTACTCCGACCCCGCGCGCCGCTCGCACAGATCCGGACGCTTCATCTGCAGCGCCGAGCACACCCCGTTGACCGCATCCCGCACGCGCCGGCCGCGGCCCTCCAGGACCATGTCCGCAACCTGCTGGTACAGCGGGTCTCGCCGCTCGAACAGCGCCTGCAGTCGGGCCCTCGGATCCTCCGACTGGGTCAGCAGAGGCCGGTTGCGGCTGCGCCGGGTCCGGCGAAACTGCTCTTCCACCGGCACCCGCAGGTAGATCACGAAGGCGTCTTTCAGCCGTTCCCGGTTCTCCGGACGCTCCACGATGCCGCCGCCGGTCGCCAGGATGATCCCGTCCTTCTCCAGCAGCGAATCCAGTACCGCGGTCTCGCGCTGGCGGAAACCCTCCTCGCCTTCATACTCGAAGATGGTCGGGATATCCACGCCGGTACGCTTGCGGATCTCGTCATCGGTGTCATGGAACGCCCGGCGCAAAAGTCCCGCCAGCCCCCGCCCGATCGTGCTCTTGCCGGCCCCCATCGGGCCCACCAGGACAATATTCTGCATGCGGGCAGGCTACCGGGACTCCGGACCAAAAAAAACCCGGGATCCGTGGATCCCGGGTTCGCTGTCACCCACCGGAGGCCGCCAGGGCCCGGGCGGGTTCTTCAGTCCAGCACGCGGGGCGTGACGAAGATCAGCAGCTCCGCCTTCTGCTCGGAACTCGCCCGGTTACGGAAGAAGTTGCCGAGGAACGGGATGTCCGCCAGGAACGGGACTTCGCGGACCTGTTCGCTGCTGTCGATCTCGTAGACGCCACCCAGGACCACCGTTTCACCGTCACCCACGAACACCTGGGTCTCCACGGCGCGGCGATTGATGGTGACGTCGTCGAAGACCACGTCGCCCGGTTCATCCTTGGTCACGCGGATGTCCATGATCACGTTGCCGTTCGGCGTGATCTGCGGCGTCACCTCGGTGGAGAGGTAGGCTTCGACCAGCTCGGTATTCGGGTTGCCCGCCTCGTCCTGCACGATGATCGGGATGTCCTGGCCCTGTTCGATCACGGCCGGCTGACCATTGGTCGTCACCACCCGCGGCGAGGAGATGATCTCGCCGCGACCCTCGGCCTGCAGCGCCGACAGCTCCAGGTCCAGCAGCAGACCACGGCGCAGGATGCTGAACCCGAACTGGCCCGCGTTGGCCGCGTCGGCCGGGAGGGAGCTGTTGAGGCGGTCATTCAGGGTCGGATGCCCTTGATCCGCTCCGGGATCATCCAGGAGCCCCCCGCGCGTCGTATCCGCAGAATCGATGGAGCCGCTCGACCCCATATGAGTCTGCCCGCGGGAACGGGAGCCGCTGACCCCGAAACGAGCCCCGAGATCGCGATTGAAGCTGTCTTCCGCGATCACGATGCGGGTCTCCACCAGCACCTGCTGCACCTGCACGTCCAGGTTCCGCACCAGCTCGCGGATATCCTCGATCCGGCGCTGGGTATCCTGGACCAGCAGCGTGTTGGTCCGGCTGTCGACCGTCATGCTGCCGCGTTCGGAGAGGAAGCGGTCTTCCTCGCCCCGGATCAGCTCGGCGATCTGGTCCGCCTGGGCAAAGTTGATCTGCACGAACTCGGTGCGCAGCGGTTCCAGTTCCTGACGGTCGCGTTCGGCCTCCATCCGCTGCCGCTCACGGGCGGCGATCTGCTCGGCGGGCCCCACGAACAGCACGTTGCCCTCCATGCGCTTGTCCAGGCCGCGGGACTGCATGATGATGTCCAGCGCCTGATCCCAGGGCACGTTGTTCAGCCGCAGGGTGATGTTGCCGTCGACGTCGTCGCTGACGACGATGTTCAGGTCGGTAAAGTCGGCCAGCAGCTGCAGCACCGAGCGGACCTCGATGTCCTGGAAGTTCAGCGACAGGCGCTCCCCGGTAAATTCGCGCTCTTCCTCTTCACGCGCCTGACGTTCAGCCTCGGTCATCGGCGCCACCTCCAGCACGTACTGCCGGTCGCTCTGGTAGGAGACGACCTCGTACTCGCCCTCGGTGGCCACTTCCATGCGGACCCGGTCGCCATCGGCGACCGTGTCGATGGTTTGCACCGGGGTGGCGAAGTCGACCACGTTCAGCCGCCGCTCCATCGACTCGTCGATGGCGGCCCGGTCGAACTCGATTTCGATACGGCCGGCCTGTTCACGCACATCGATGGCACCACCACTGCGCGACAGCCCCACCTCGACACGACCCTCGCCCTGGTCGCCACGACGGAAATCGATGTCGGTGAGCTCAACCGGCCGCGCGGAACGGGTCGTCCGCGGCTCGGGTTCGCCGACGCGCTCGGCCACGGCTTCGTCCTGCGCGTCGGCTTCGGTCACGCCGCGCCCGAGGGTCACGATGAAGTTGTTGCCATCCACCCGCGTCTGATATTCGGAGGGCTGCGTCAGTCCGAGCACCACCCGGGTACGATCGCCCGATTCCACCGCGGTGGCCTCCAGCAGGGGCCCCACGTTGAATTCCTTGCGACGGTCACTCATCACGCTGCCGGCATCCGGCAGGTCAAAAGCGATCCGCGGCGGCGAATCAATCGCGAAGGCGCGGATGTCCGCGGGCGGGGTGTCCGAAAACTGCAGGTTCACCTGCACCCGGTCACCGCCAATGCTGGCAGCCCGGATATCCTCCAGTTCCTGGGCGGAAACGCCCTGGGACGCCATGAACAACAGGCCCGCCATCGCGGAGCCCGCCAGTGCGCGCATGGAAGATCCCATGTTCAGCCCCCTGTTGCTGTTGCCGGCATTGTGCCGATATGTCATTTCCATGTTTGTCTCTCCCGGGATCCTACCGATCTTCGGCCCGCTGCAAGGCGATGGAATTGTCGCGCTCGATGTGCCCGCCGAAGGCATCCGGAACCACTTCCACCAGCTCGATGCGGGTGGGCGTGATTGCGACGATCTGACCGTGGTTCTGGCCCATCCAGTTGCCCACCGTGACCTGCTGCACCGAGCGGTCCGGAGTCCGTACCAGGGCATAGCGCATGTTGTCGCGCTCCAGGGTGCCGACCATGGACAGCGAATCCAGCGGGTAGCTCTCCAGGTATTCCCGCGGCCGGTCCGGATCGATTTCGGCATCGCCCGGCTCGCCCTCGTCCTCCGCGATCTGAGGCTGTTCGATCACGCTGGAGTCAAACGGTGAACGGGTATGCCCCGGATACAGGTAGGGCTCATGGGGTTCGAGCGTCGGGATCGGTTCGATGCCCGAACCCGGCCGTTCGTGGACCTCGGCGATATAGTTGTGCAGGTCACTCTTGTCCTGGGCGCAGCCACCCAGCAGGCCCGCGCCCAGCACGGCGACCGCCAGGATCCGTACCCGGGGGCTGACGGAGATCCGACTCATCAGTTGTCCTCCAGATAGCGGTAGGTTCGCGCCTCGGCGTTCATGACCAGATCAAAGTCCGAGTCACCCGCGCGGCGGATACTCATGTCGTGCATGGTGACCACGCGGGGCATCGAGGAAACGCCGCTGACGAATTCGGCCAGTTCCTCGTAGTCGCCCCGCAGCCGCAGCCGGATCGGCACCTCGGCGTAGAAATCCTGCTCGCGGTGGGAACGCGGCTCGAACAGCTCGATTTCCAGGCCGGTCTGCAGCGCTGTCTGCGACACATCCACCAGCAGGCTGGGGATCTCCGCGCTGGTCGGCAGCAGCTCCAGCAGCTCCACGAACATGTCTTCCATTTCCGCGAGCTGTTCGCGGTAATCGTCGAGGTTGGCCGCACGCTGCTGCTTCTCCTCGAACTCGTCACGCAGCTGCTGTTCCTCGCGCTCCGCCCGTTCCAGATCGCTGAGCTGGTCGTCGATCACGAAATAGTAGGTGAGGCCCAGGATCACGGCGATGATCACCAGAAGGATCACCCCCTTGACGATCCAGGGTGCCTCGCCAATGTTGTTGAAATCGATCTCGTTGAGGTTCTTCAGGTCCATTGGGCAGTCTCCCTACTCGCCATTGTCCGGCCGGGTCTGCCGTGCGTCGAGGCGGAAATCCCTCACCTGGATACGGCCTTCCTCGCGGGTTTCGATGATCTGCAGGTTGGAGCTGCCCAGCCACGGGGAGTCATCCAGATTGCGCATCATCGCGGAGATGCGGGTGTTGGATTCCGACAGGCCGCGAATCTGAATACGCGAGCCGTCCTGAGTGATCTCGTTGACGTAGGTGCCGTCCGGCAGGGTCACCACCATCTGGTCGAACAGGTGGACGGCCTCGGGACGCTGCGCCTGCAGGGTCTGGATGACGTCCATCCGCGCCACGAGGTCCTCGCGTTTCTCTTCGAGTTCCTCGATCTCGGCGATCTTGCGGTCGAGCTCGCGGATTTCTTCTTCGAGCACCTGATTGCGATCTTCCTGATGGTCGATCAGGGATTCCATGTAGGTATAACCGCCGAACGCCAGCACCACACCCACCGCTGCGGCCACGCCGACCGAGACGAAGAATTGCTTGCGCCGCTGTTCGCGAGCACGTTCGCGCCAGGGAAGCAGATTGACATAGATCATGATGTTTGCCCCCGCAGTGCCAGGCCGCAGGCCGTCAGCAGGGCCGGCGCATCATTGGTGAAGCGTTGCTGGTTGATGCGACGGGAGAGCGCCATCCCGCGGAAGGGGTTGGCTACCGAAACGGGCGTGGAGGTCACTTCCTCCAGCATTTCGTCCACTCCGGGGATGGCGGCACAGCCGCCGCCCAGCAGCACGTGATCGATGGTGTCCTGGGGCCGGGTCACATAGAAGTACTGCAGCAGCCGCTGGATCTGATCCATCATCGTCTGCTTGAACGGCTCCAGGACCTCGCTGACGTAATCCGCGGGAAGGTCGCCGCTCATCTTCGCCGATCCGGCTTCCTGGTAGCTCATGTTGTAGCGCCGCATGATTTCTTCGGTGAGCATCCGGCCACCGAAATTCTGCTCGCGCGTGTACACGACACCTTCGGTCTGAGAGACGACATAGACCGCCGTCACCGACGAGCCGACGTCCACGATGGCGACCATCGGCTTGTTCTCCCGGTCGGGGATATGCTCCATCAGGCGTTCGGAGGCATGTTCGATGGCATAGGCCTCGACGTCGACCAGCTCCACCGAGAGCTTCGCCGCCTCGGCGATGGCGATACGTGATTCCACGTTCTCGCGACGCGAGGCCACGACGAGGACATCCTGCATCTGAGGGTTCTTTTCGTTGGGCCCCAGGACCTGGAAGTCGAGGTTGACCTCTTCCAGGGTGTACGGGATGTACTGGTCCGCCTCGACGAACACCTGACCTTCCAGTTCCGAGTCGCTGAGGCTGGCGGACAGCTGGATGGTCTTGGTGATGACGGCCGAGGACGGTACGGTCATCGCGCATTGTTTAAGACGGGAACCGGAGCGTTTGACTGCACGTCCAAGCGCTGCACCGACCGCTTCGGTGTCCTGGCAGACCTTGTCGACCATGACACCGTCCGGCAGCGGCTCGACGGCGAATGCCTCGACCCGATATCCCTTTCCGTGTCGACCAAGCTCGAGGACCTTGACGGCCGCCGAACTGATATCAACGCCCAGCAGTGCGGGCCTGGATTTTCCGAGATTCAGCACACATCCCCCTGTATACCCCGATGATTGCAGCTGGTAGCGTTACAATCTCGAATGCTAGCAACGATTAATATACATGACGTTTTCGGGGTTGCAAATCCTTCTGAAGGCAATCCCTCACCTTCCCCCCACAAAATTTAGAGTCATGCACCGGATTGTGAAGTCTGTCACCGCTCTGGCGGCCATAACCCTGACCCTCGTGATCGCCGGCTCGGCGGCGCTGCTCGGGCTGTACGCCTATTACGCCCCGACACTACCCGAACCGGAAGCCGTACGCGAGGTGCGGTTGCAGACACCGCTGCAGATCCGGGCGGCGGATGGCAGCCTGATGGGGGAGTTCGCGGAAGAAAGGCGCATTCCGGTGGAGATCGAGGATGTTCCCGAGCCCGTGATCCAGGCCTTTCTGGCTGCCGAGGACGAGCGGTTCTTCCGCCACCCGGGGATCGATGTCTTCGGTCTGGCGCGTGCCGCGGTCAATCTGGTGAGCACCGGGGAACGAACCCAGGGGGGCAGCACCATCACCATGCAGCTTGCCCGCAACATCTTCCTCACCCGGGACCGCACCTACGAGCGCAAGCTGCGGGAAATCTTTCTGGCCATCCGGCTGGAACGGGAACTCAGCAAGGACGAGATCCTGGAACTCTATCTGAACAAAATCTACCTCGGGCAGCGCGCCTACGGCGTGGAAGCGGCGTCACGGGTGTATTTCGGCCGCTCGCTGGACGAGCTGGAACTCGACGAGATCGCCATTCTGGCGGCCCTTCCCAAGGCACCGTCCACCACCAACCCGGTGACCAGTCCGGAGCGTGCGCGCATCCGCCGTGACTACGTCCTCGGCCGGATGCTGGACACCGGCGCCATCACCGCCGAGGAGCACGCGGCGGCCGTGGAGCGGCCGGTGATGTCGGAACGGCACACCGCACAGACCGAGATCGACGCTCACTGGGTGGCGGAGGATGCCCGCCGGATCGTCGTCAACCTCTGGGGAGAAGACGCTTATCGGCGCGGGCTGCAGGTGCACACCACGATTGACCCCGACTATCAGGAGGCCGCCAATCAGGCATTGCGCGCCGGCCTCCTGAAATATGACGAACGTCACGGTTTTCGAGGTCCGGAAACGCAGCTGTCCGACGAAGAGATGGCCACGGCCGACGCCCGCGAACGCGCCCTGAGAAACCTGGGCATACACGGACGCCTTCTCTATCCGGCCGCGGTGCTGGAGACCGGCGACGACGGCTCCCTGCGGGTCGACGGCGGCCGCATCGGGGAGGTCGAACTGACAGCCGAGGGTCTGGCATGGGCGGATTCACCGGACCTCCGGCGCGGGGACGTCATCCGGATCCGGGCGGATGAAGAATCCGGGTGGCGACTGGCACAGAAACCCGAAGTGACCGGATCGCTGATCGCCCAGTCGCCGGACGACGGCGCCATTCTGGCCCTGGCCGGTGGCTTCGACTTTTTCGACAACCATTACAACCGGGCCGTGCAGGCACAGCGCCAGCCCGGTTCGGCCTTCAAGCCGCTGGTGTATGCCCTGGCGCTGCGCGAGGGCTACCGGCCACGCAGCACGCTGGTGGACGCCCCGATGGTGTTTGATGACCCGGCCCTGGGGGCGGAATGGCGTCCGCAGAACTATTCGCGCCAGTTCCAGGGCGACACGCCGATGCAGAGCGCGCTGGCGCATTCGCGCAATCTCGCCTCGATCCGCCTGCTCGACACGATCGGCGTTGAGAACGTGCACGATCAGCTGGGACGTTTCGGGCTGGACCCGGAGCGCCAGCCGCGCAACCTTTCCATGGTGCTGGGCACCGGTTCACTCACCCCTCTGCAGCTGAACACCGCCTACGGCGTGTTCGCCAGCGGCGGGCGACTGCACAGCCCCTGGATCATCTCGCGGATCGAAACCGTGGATGGCGAGCTGCTCTATCAGGCACCCGCTCCCCGCAGCTGTGAACCGCCCTGCGACAATCCGCCCGGGCAGGACCTGACGCTGTCCACCGGCGAGACGGTTCTGCAGCAACGCGACCCGGTGCCGGTCCTGGAGCCCGGCGTCGCGTGGCAGATGAGCCGCATGCTGAAACACGTAGTGGACGCCGGCACCGGACGGCGGGCGCAGGAACTGGGCCGTTCGGACCTGGCGGGAAAGACCGGCACCACCAACGACTATCGCGACGCATGGTTCGCCGGATTCAACGGCGAACTGGTGGCGACGTCGTGGATCGGGTTCGACGACAACCGGGAGCTCGGCCGCCGCGAGAGCGGAGGGCGGGCCGCCCTGCCAATATGGACCCGCTTCATGGGGAGCGCCCTGGCGGACACCGAAGAAAGCCTTCCGGAACGGCCGGACGACCTGGTACGCGTGGGCATCCTGCCCGACGGCGGGCGCGCCCCCGACGCCGGTGACAGCCGCGCAACCACCGAATGGCTGCTCCCGCAGCAAATTCCCGAGCGTTCGCGCAGCATTCCGGGGGACGACCGCAACGGTCGCGACCAGCAACCCGAATCGGTATTTTGACGATGAGCAGCAACGGCTCCCGACTGCGTCATGAACTCGCCCAGGAAGCCGGGCGAATCCTGCTCGACGAGGGCATCCGCGATTTCGGCCTGGCCAAGCGCAAGGCCGCGGAACACCTGGGTGTGGACGCACGCCACGACATGCCGGCCAACATCGAAATCCAGGATGCCGCACTGGAACGCAGCCGGCTGTTCGCGACCGACGAGAGCCGCCAGGCGTATCGCGACCGCCTTGTGGCGGCACTGCAGGTGATGCAGCGCCTGTCGCATCTGGAGCCGCGCCTGGTCGGACCGCTGCTCACGGGGATGATCGAACGCTTCCCAGTGATCAATCTGCACGGATTCGCCGAGACTGTGGAAGAGGTGCTGATCGACCTGGCCGACCGCGGTATCCACTGCGAAACCGGCGAGCGCCGCTACCGCAGCCGGCAGGGCCGCGAGCAGCGCGTGCCCTTCATCGCCTTCCGCGGGCCGGACGACACCGAAGTCGAACTGACGATCTTTCCGCTGGACGGGATCCGCCAGGCGCCACCCTCGCCAGTGGACGGCAAACCCATGGCCCGGGCCGGGGCCGGAGAAGTGGAACGCCTCCTGACGGAGGGTCGCGAGGCGGAACGCCTCTGATGCGCCCGCACCCCTCCCGGAGCGGGAGGGGTGATTCGGTGCCGTTCCCGGCTCAGTTGGCGCGGCGGTAATTGACCACCGTGTCGACCATCGCCGCCACACGATCCGGATCGATCGCCGGGTGCACGCCGTGCCCGAGATTGAAGACATGGCCGGTGTCGCGACCGAAGCCGTCAAGAACACGCCGGGTCTCCTCGCGCACCACGGCTTCCGGGGCATACAGCACGGAGGGATCGAGATTGCCCTGCAGGGCGACACGGTCGCCGACGCGCTGCGCGGCTTCGCCGATCTCCGTCGTCCAGTCCAGCCCCAGGCCATCCGCGCCGGTGGCGGCCTGCGCCTCCAGCCAGGCCCCGCCGCCCTTGGTGAACAGGGTCACCGGGACGCGACGGCCTTCGTTCTCGCGGATCAGGCCGTCGACGATGCGCTGCATGTACGCCAGCGAAAATTCCCGGTAGCTGCGCGGTGTCAGCGCACCTCCCCAGGTATCGAAGACCATGACCGCCTGAGCCCCGGCGCGGATCTGCGCATTCAGGTACTCGGTGACCGCGTCGGCCACCTTCTGCAGCAACGCATGCATGGCCTGCGGATCGCCATACAGCAGGCGCTTGGTCTCGGCGAAATCGCGCGAGCTGCCCCCCTCGACCATGTAGGTGGCGAGGGTCCACGGGCTGCCGGCGAAGCCGATCAGCGGTACCTGGCCGTTGAGTTCGCGCCGAATCAGACGCACCGCATCGGTCACATAGCCCAGCGAATCCTCCGGGTCGGGGACCGGCAGCCGCTCGATGGCTTCCGGGCTGCGCACCGGATCGCGGAATTTCGGTCCCTCGCCGGTCTCGAAGTACAGACCCAGCCCCATGGCATCGGGGATGGTGAGGATGTCCGAAAACAGGATGGCGGCATCCAGCGGAAAACGGCGGAGTGGCTGCATGGTGACTTCGCAGGCCAGCTCCGGATTCTGGCAGAGGCTCATGAAGCTGCCGGCCTGCGCCCGCGTCTCGCGGTACTCGGGCAGATAGCGACCGGCCTGACGCATGATCCAGACGGGCGGGCGATCCACCGGTTCGCGGGCCAGTGCCCGCAGGAGGCGGTCGTTTTCAAGTTCCTGGGCCATGCAGTCCTCAGACGCCGAGGTATTCAAGAATGCCTTCGGCGGCCTGGCGGCCCTCGAAGACGGCGGTGACCACCAGGTCGGAGCCGCGGACCATGTCGCCGCCGGCAAAGACCTTCTCGTTGGCGGTCTGGAAGGCGTGCCGGCCGGATTCCGGCGCACGGACGCGGCCGCCCTCGTCGATGTCGATGCCGTGTTCGCCGAACCAGTCGGATGGTGACGGGCGGAAGCCGAAAGCCACCAGCACGCGGTCGGCGGGAATCACGTACTCGGAACCCGGCACCGGCTCGGGACGCCGCCGGCCACGCTCGTCCGGTGCACCCATCCGGGTGCGCACGACCTTCACGCCCTCGACCTTGTCGTCGCCCACGATCTCGAGCGGCTGCACGTTGAACTCGAACTGCACGCCCTCCTCGCGCGCATGGACGACCTCCTTGCGCGAGCCCGGCATGTTCTCTTCGTCACGGCGGTAGGCACAGGTCACCGAGGTGGCGCCCTGGCGAATGGAGGTGCGGTTGCAGTCCATTGCGGTGTCGCCGCCGCCGAGGACCACGACCCGCTGCCCGGCCATGTCGACGAAACCGTTCTCGTCGTGCTCCCAGCCCATCACTTCGCGGATGTTGGACACCAGGAACGGCAGGGCCGGATAGACCCCGGGCAGATCCTCACCGGGGAAACCGCCCTGCATCGCGTTGTAGGTCCCCATGCCGAGGAAGACCGCGTCGTATTCGTCCAGCAGCGCCTGGAACTCCACGTCGCGGCCGATCTCGGTATTCAGGCGAAATTCCACGCCCATTCCCTCGAGCAGTTCCCGACGGGTGCGGATCACGTTCTTTTCCAGCTTGAACGGGGGGATCCCGAAGGTCAGCAACCCGCCGATCTCGGGGTAACGGTCATAGACCACCGCCTCGACACCGTTGCGCGCGAGGATGTCGGCACAACCGAGACCGGCCGGCCCGGCGCCGATCACCGCGACCCGCTTGCCGGTCGGCACCACATCCGACAGATCTGGCCGCCAGCCGGCCTTCAGCGCCTCGTCGGTGATGTATTTCTCCACCGAACCGATGGTGACCGCGCCGAAACCGTCATTCAGGGTGCAGGCACCCTCGCACAGGCGGTCCTGCGGACATACCCGGCCACAGACCTCCGGCAGGGAATTGGTCTTGTGCGACATCTCGGCGGCGGCAAACAGATTGCCTTCCTCGACCAGCTTCAGCCAGTTGGGGATGAAGTTGTGGACCGGGCACTTCCACTCACAATAGGGATTGCCGCAGGCCAGGCAGCGCCCGGCCTGCTGGCCGGCGGTGGCGGGATCGAACTGGCCGATGATCTCGCCGAACTCGTGGATGCGGATTTCCGCGGGGGTCTTCTGGGGATCCTGGCGCGGGAGGTCCAGGAACTGCATCGGATTGGTCGCCATGGGTCAGTCGCTCCAACGAAACGGGGTCGGGGCCACAACGGCCGGAGGGCCCGGCACCGGCGCGGCAGGTCATACGAGGACTACATTTGACACGGGCCCGTCCGGGGTCAAGATTTCCCCAGTGCTGCGCGGACCTTGCCGCTGACGGCGCCCATGTCGGCACGCCCGAACACCCGCGGCTTGAGTACGCCCATCACCCGGCCCATGTCACCCGGGCCCTCGGCCCCGGTCTCGGCGATGACCTCGGCAATCACCGCATCCAGCGCGGCGTCGTCGAGCGGCTCGGGCATGTAGGCCTCCACCACGGCGATCTCCGCAGCCTCACGGTCGGCGAGATCGTCGCGCCCGCCCTGACGGTACTGTTCGATGGAATCGCGCCGCTGCTTGAGCATGCGGTTGAGGATCGCGAGCACGGCGTCGTCGTCCGCGTCGCGGCGCTCGTCGACTTCGAACTGGGAGATTTCCGCCTGAATCTGACGCAGGATCGCCAGGCGGTCCCGTTCCCGGGCCCGCATGGCCTGTTTCACGTCATCCTGCAACCGGGCCTTCAGCGACATTCGGCATCCCTCCTCGCAAGGATTCATGCGCGAGCCACGGGCCCGGTCGGGCCGGGGCTCCGCGGGGTTCAGTACAGCCGCGGCCGACGGGTCATGTCGCGCGAATTCTTCTTCAGCTGCCGCTTCACCGCGGCGGCCGCCTTGCGCTTGCGCTCGGCCGTGGGCTTCTCGTAGTACTCGCGGCGGCGGACTTCGGCCACCACGCCGGCCTTTTCACAGGTGCGCTTGAAACGGCGCAGGGCAACCTCGAAGGGTTCGTTTTCGCGGACTCGAACGTGCGGCATACAATCTCCGGTTACAGCATTGGTTTCGACGAAACGGTGTACGTTAAGCCATGGCCGGCGCACACGCCCGCCATGCAGAACGGAGCATGATAATCCAGGACAGCCCCTTTGGAAAAGTCCCGTGATTCGACGCACAGGTTCACGAGCCTGACTTACGAGCACGCGACGTGCACGCTATGATGACTCCATGGAAATCTTGAACGTCGAACTGGGCGAACGCAGCTACCCGATCCACATCGGCCCCGGCGAGGCCGCGCGGGCCGAGCATTTCGCTCCGGTGCTGGAGGGGCGGCGGGTCGCAGTCGTCACCAACAGTACCGTGGGGCCACTGTATGGCGAGCGCCTGCGCGCCAGCCTGACCGCGGCCGGAGTGCGCGGCGAGCCCCTGTGGATCGAGCTGCCCGACGGCGAATCGCACAAGACGCTGGCGACGGTCGAACAGATCCTGACCCGGCTGCTGGAGGCCCGCTTCGACCGCGGCAGCCGCATCGTCGCGCTGGGGGGTGGCGTGGTGGGCGACATCGCCGGTTTCGCCGCCGCGATCTACCAGCGCGGCATCCACTTCGTTCAGGTCCCGACCACCCTGCTGGCGCAGGTCGACTCCTCCGTGGGCGGCAAGACCGGGGTCAACCACCCGCTGGGCAAGAACATGATCGGGGCCTTCCACCAGCCACGCTCCGTGATCATCGACACCGACAGCCTGCAGACCCTGCCGGCGCGGGAACTGCGCGCCGGCCTGGCCGAGGTCATCAAATACGGCCTGATGCAGGACGCGGATTTCTTCGCCTGGCTGGAAGAACACCTCGACCGCCTGCTCGCCCTGGAACCCGAGGCGCTGGCCCACGCCATCCGCCGCTCCTGTGCCTGCAAGGCCGAAGTAGTCGCCGCGGACGAACGCGAATCCGGCCGCCGCGCCCTGCTCAACCTCGGCCACACCTTCGGGCACGCCATTGAAACCGGCATGGGCTATGGCGCCTGGCTGCACGGCGAGGCGGTAGGCACCGGCATGGCCATGGCCGCCCGGATGTCCGCGCGCATGGGCTGGCTGGAGCCGGCCGACGCCGCGCGCGCCGAGGCCTTGATCCACCGCGCCGGCCTCGACACCCACCCGCCGGCGGAACTGGATGCCACCCGCTTCCGCGAACTGATGGGGATCGACAAGAAGGTCAGCGAAGGGCGCCTGCGGCTGGTGCTGCTGCGCGGGCTGGGCGCCGCCGAACTGACCGCCGAGTTCGACGACCACGCGCTGCAACACACCCTCGACGAGACCGCCCGTGCCGCCTGAGACCGCCTCGATCGCCCGCACCCCGAACGGCGTCGGCCTCGCCCCGTGGGCGGCCGACCCGGAGCGGACACGCGGCCGCCGGCATCCGGAAGACGCCCCGCGCCACCGCAGCGAGTTCCAGCGTGATCGCGACCGCATCGTGCATTCCAGCGCGTTTCGCCGCCTGGAGTACAAGACCCAGGTATTCATCAGCCACGAGGGCGACCTGTTCCGCAACCGCCTCACGCATTCGCTGGAGGTCGCGCAGATCGGGCGTTCCGTCGCCCGCGCCCTGGGCCTCAACGAAGACCTCACCGAGGCGGTCGCGCTGGCCCATGACCTGGGCCACACCCCGTTCGGCCACACCGGGCAGCACGCCCTGAACGACTGCATGCGCGAACATGGCGGCTTTGAACACAACCTGCAGTCGCTGCGGATCGTGGACCACCTCGAGGCGCATTACGCCGACTTCGACGGCCTCAACCTGACCTTCGAGACCCGCGAGGGCATCCTCAAGCACTGCTCGCCGGAAGACGCCCGCATCCTGGGCGAGGTGGGCGTGCGCTTTCTGCAGCGCGGCCAGCCATCGCTGGAGGCCCAGCTGGCCAACGTCGCCGACGAGATCGCCTACAACAATCACGATGTCGACGACGGCCTGCGCGCCGGCCTGCTGCAGCTGGACCAGCTGATGGAAGTCCCGCTGTTCCGCGACTGCCTCGACGCGGTGCGCGCGCGCTACCCGAGGCTGGAGGCCCGCCGCGTACAGCACGAAACCGTGCGGCGCATGATCGACACCCTGGTCCAGGACCTGGTCACCACCAGCCGCCACGCGATCGAGAGCAGCAGCCCGGAATCGATCGACGCCGTGCGCGCGGAGAGCGGTCCGCTGATCCGCTTCAGCCCGGAGATGGCCGAACGCAACCGCACGCTCAAGACCTTCCTGCGGGAAAACCTCTACCGGCATCACCAGGTCCATGGCGTAATGCACAAGGCGCGCCAGATCATCCTTGACCTGTTCGCCGCCTTCGACCGCGACCCGCGCCTGATGCCGGAGCACTACCAGCGCCACGCCCGCGCCCTGAGCGAGGATGATCCGCATGGACAACAACGCGCCATCGCCGACTACATCGCCGGCATGACCGACCGTCACGCCATCCGCGAACATCACCGCCTGTTCGACCTCGGCACCCTGACCTGACCGCCATGGCACTCCGCGACCAATGCCTGGAACAGCTGGGCCTGCGCACCGACCCGTTCGCGGAGGTGCCCGACGCGGACTTCCTGTACACCGATCCGCTGCTGGACGGTGTCCTGGAATCCGCACGACAGGCTCTGGAGCACCCCGGTGCCGTGGTTCTGCTGACCGGCGACAACGGCTCCGGCCGCAGCCTGCAGCTGATGCGCCTGCTCGGCATGCTGCCCGAGGGCTACGAACTCATCGCCTTCAAGGCACGCATCAACACCCATTTCGAGTCGGTAGACCTGACCATCCGCAACTACCTGCGCTCGCAGAACGCGGATGACCCCGATCGCTCGCTGACCGAACTGCTCGCCCAGCGGGTGGTCGACGGATTCGTACCGGTGATCGCGATGGACGACGCCCACCTGGTGGGCACCGACATCGTCAACAACCTGCTGCGCATGCGCTCGGAGATCCTCGAGCAGCATGGTCGCGCACCGCGCATCGTACTGGTCGGCGGCGCGGGACTCCTGCGCCGCCGCCTGTACCTGCCGGACCCGGGAGACGAGGACCAGCTGACCCGCCTGAGCCTGCGCGCGTTCAACCTCGAACAGACCGCCGCCTACCTGCGTCATCGCCTGCTGGCCGCCGGCGCCGAAGACCCGGATGCACTACTCCCGCGCGAGGCCGTGCAGCGCCTGCAGACCGACAGCCAGGGGCTCGCGGGCGCCCTCAACCGCGAGGCGCGGATCCTGCTGGAAGCGAAATGTCGCCCGACACCGGGCACGACTGCGCCCCCCGCGGGCGCGTCCGCCGGCCAGGCAGCCACCGCCAATGCCGGGGATGCGCGGGATGCTGCGGAATCCGCGTCGCCATCCGGAGCGGCGCCGTCCGGCACCCGCCCCGAGGAGCAGGCCGGTGCTCCATCCGGAGCCGAACCCGCCCCCGGAGAAAGCCTCCGCGCGAGCCGCGACGGCGACGATTTCACTCCGGCCGCATTCGCCCTGCGCGGCGAGCGCGACGCCTCGGACGCCGACGCGGAAACGACAGCGGAGGAGCCGGCTCTCGCACCGGCCGAAGCACAACCGTTCTGGAACCAGCGCTGGTTCGTTCCCGCCGTAGCCGCCACCGTGGCCTTCGGGATCGCCGCGCCGCTGCTCTGGCAACTGCTGACCGGCTCGCCCGAGCATGCCCCGGAACACGAGGAACGGGTGGAACTGCCCCTGCCGGAACGCCCGGACGAGCGGGAAGCGGCCCCGGATCCGCCCCTCGAAGCGGAAGAGCCGTCACCGGAGATCGCTCGGCTGGAACCGGAGCCCATCCTGCCCCCGCCAGCCACCGACGAACCGGCGGAGACACCGGAAGAGCCGGGCCCGCCCCCCGAAGCCGAGCCGGAGCCCGAACCGGAGCCGGAGCCGGAACCCGAGCCGGAGCCGGAGCCGGAGCCGGAGCCGGCCGATCAGACCACCGAAGCCCTGGCCGACGCCGAGGGCGACGACGAGCGCCTGCAAGGCGACCTGGAATGGCTCGAGGGTCAGGATGCCTCGCGCATGACCATCCAGCTGGTGGCCGCGCCGGACATGGACACCGCGCGCGAATATGCCGAGCGCCACAACCTCGGTGGCATCCGCTACATCCCCACCCGCACGGGCGGGAACGACTACGTCGTGATCCTCGCCGGCGCCTTCCCCGACCGGGGCGCTGCGGAACAGGCGGCTGCCGAGCTGCCGGACAGCGCCCGGGACGCCGGCACCTGGATTCGCTCCATCGGTTCGGTCCAGGAGGCGGCCCGCCGCTGACCCCCCCGGGCAAGGCTGTCCACTCCACCTGCGCGTGTAATTGCACCCTCCGGTTTGCCGGAACACGATCATTCCGGTATATTCCTGCGCCCCTTTTTCCAGCCTGGTGCATACGCACCACGACCGGAGGCCTATCGATGCAGCAGACCCGACTGACCGGCACCCTCCATCGCCCCGAATTCGAACGCGACAATTGCGGATTCGGCCTCATCGCACACATGGACGGGCAGGCCAGTCACTGGGTACTGGAAACTGCAATACGGGCTCTCGAACGGCTGACACATCGCGGCGCGATCGCCGCCGACGGCAAGACCGGCGACGGCTGCGGCCTGCTGATGCGGACCCCCGAACCGTTCCTGCGCCAGCTCGCGGATGAAGCCGGCATCGCGCTGGCGGAACGCTTCGCTGCCGGCCTGGTGTTCATCAACCCCGAGGCGATCGCCGAGACCCGCGCCGCGGTGGAAGACGCCCTCGACCGCGGCGGCCTGACCCTGGCCGGATGGCGCGAAGTCCCGGTCGACCCCGAAGCGTGCGGGGCGGAAGCCCTGCGCACCCAGCCGCACATCCTCCAGCTGTTCGTCAACGCCCCGGGGGAGATGGACGGCGACGCCTTCGAACGCGCCCTGTACGTCGCGCGGCGGCGCGCGGAGATGGCGATGGCTTCGGACCCGGTGTTCTACGTGCCGAGCCTGTCGGCGCGGGTACTGTCGTACAAGGGTCTGGTGATGCCGGCCAACCTGCCGGTGTTCTACCCCGACCTGCAGCGCCCGGAGCTGGAAACCGCGATCTGCGTGTTCCACCAGCGCTTCTCCACCAACACCTGGCCGCAGTGGGGCCTGGCTCAGCCGTTCCGTTTCCTCGCGCACAACGGCGAGATCAACACCGTGCAGGGCAACCGCAACTGGGCGGTCGCGCGCCAGCACAAGTTCGCCAACGAACTGCTTCCCGAACTGGCCGAGCTGGAACCGCTGGTCAATCTGGAAGGTTCCGATTCGCAAAGCCTCGACAACATGCTCGAGGTTCTGCTGGCCGGCGGCATGGACCTGTTCCGTGCGATGCGCCTGCTGGTCCCGCCGGCGTGGCAGAACGTCGCGCACATGGACCCGGATCTGCGCGCGTTCTACGAGTACAACTCCATGCACATGGAGCCCTGGGATGGCCCGGCCGGCATCGTGCTGACCGACGGCCGCTACGCCGGCTGCACCCTGGACCGCAACGGCCTGCGCCCGGCGCGCTACGTCATCACGAAGGACCGCCACATCACCCTGGCCTCGGAGATCGGCGTGTACGACTACGCCCCCGAGGACGTGGTCGCCAAGGGCCGCCTGAAGCCCGGGCAGATGCTGGCGGTGGACACCGAAACCGGCGAGCTGCTGCAACCCGAGGACATCGACCAGATCAACCGCAAGCGTCAGCCCTACCGCCAGTGGCTGCGCGCGCAGGTGCATCACCTGAAGAGCCAGCTGGATGACAATCAGCTGTTCTCCGGCGAACCCATGCCGGCGGCGCGTCTGGAGACCTACGAGAAACTGTTCGACGTCACCTTCGAAGAGCGCGACCAGGTCCTGCGCGTGCTGGCCGAGGCCGGCCAGGAGGCCGTCGGCTCGATGGGGGACGACACCCCGTTCGCGGTGCTCTCGCAGCAGACCCGTTCGCTGTACGACTACTTCCGCCAGCAGTTCGCCCAGGTCACCAACCCGGCGATCGATCCGCTGCGCGAGAGCATCGTGATGTCGCTGGAGACCTGCTTCGGCCGCGAGCAGGGGCTGTTCGAGGAAACCCCGGAACACGCCCACCGGCTGGTGGCGGATTCCCCGGTGCTGTCCGAGGTGAAGTTCCGCGAGCTGTGCAATCAGACCGAAGATGCCTTCCGCGTGGAACGGCTGGACCTCAATTACGACCGCCAGAGCCTCGACCTCGAATCGGCGATCAAGCAGCTGACCGAAAATGCGGTCCGGGCCGTGCGCGATGGCGCCGTGATCCTCGTCCTGTCCGACCGCGCGATCGACAGCGAGCGCCGGCCGATCCCCGCGCCGCTGGCGGTAGGCGCGGTGCATCACGCCCTGATCGCCGCGCGCCTGCGTACCGACGCCAACATCGTCATCGAGACCGCCACCGTGCGCGACCCGCACCACTTCGCGGTACTGATCGGCTATGGCGCGACCGCGATCTACCCCTATCTCGCCTACTCCGCGCTGCACGGCATGAGCGAATCCGGGGAGATCCCCGGGGTGGACGCCCTTACCCTGGCGCAGAACTATCGCAAGGGGATCAACAAGGGCCTGTTCAAGATCCTCTCCAAGATGGGCATCTCGACCATCGCCAGTTACCGCGGGGCCCAGCTGTTCGAGATCGTCGGCCTCGCGGACGAGGTCGTGGAGACCTGTTTCAAGGGC
The DNA here is from genome assembly GCF_000377885.1 of Thioalkalivibrio sp. AKL17. Lineage (NCBI taxonomy): Bacteria > Pseudomonadati > Pseudomonadota > Gammaproteobacteria > Chromatiales > Ectothiorhodospiraceae > Thioalkalivibrio > Thioalkalivibrio sp. AKL17. Next base: position 158,036 of record NZ_KB898766.1, on the reverse strand, counting down.
AGCACCAGCCGCATCCGGGGCACCCGCTTCGCCGATATCGAGGAAGACCTGGACATCCTCGCACAGCGCGCCTGGAATCCACGCAAGGCGCCGCGCCAGGGCGGGCTGCTGAAGTACATCCACGGCGGGGAATACCACGCCTACAATCCGGACGTGATCCAGACCCTGCACCGCGCGGTGCAGTCCGGTGACTACGGGGTGTACCAGGAATACGCGGCATTGGTGAACGAACGTCCGGTGGCGACCCTGCGCGACCTGCTCAAGCCGCGCGAGGACATCGAGCCGATCGAAGTCGACGAGGTCGAGTCCGAGGCCGACATCCTGCCGCGTTTCGACTCCGCCGGCATGAGCCTGGGCGCGCTGTCGCCGGAGGCCCACGAGGCTCTCGCCACCGCGATGAACCGCCTCGGCGGGCGCTCCAACTCCGGCGAGGGCGGCGAGGCCGTCTCCCGCTACGGCACCGAGCGCATGTCCAAGATCAAGCAGGTGGCCTCCGGCCGCTTCGGCGTGACCCCGCACTATCTGGTCAACGCCGAGGTGCTGCAGATCAAGGTCGCCCAGGGCGCCAAGCCCGGCGAAGGCGGCCAGCTGCCGGGCCACAAGGTCAACAAGATGATCGCCGAGCTGCGCTATTCGAATCCGGGCGTGGCCCTGATCTCGCCGCCGCCGCATCACGACATCTATTCCATCGAGGACCTGGCGCAGCTGATCTTCGACCTCAAGCAGGTCAACCCGGATGCGCTGGTCTCGGTGAAGCTGGTCTCCGAGGCCGGTGTCGGCACCGTGGCCGCGGGCGTGGCCAAGGCCTATGCCGACCTGATCACCATCTCCGGTTACGACGGCGGCACCGGCGCCAGCCCGCTGACTTCGGTCAAGTACGCCGGCACGCCCTGGGAACTGGGCCTGGCCGAGACCCACGCGACCCTGCGCGGCAACGACCTGCGCGACAAGGTGCGCCTGCAGACCGACGGCGGCCTGAAGACCGGGCTCGACGTGATCAAGGCCGCGATCCTCGGTGCGGAGAGCTTCGGCTTCGGCACCGGCCCGATGGTCGCGCTGGGCTGCAAGTACCTGCGCATCTGCCACCTGAACAACTGTGCGACGGGTGTCGCCACGCAGGACAAGGTGCTGCGCATGAACCACTTCATCGGCCTGCCCGAGATGGTCATGCACTACTTCCAGTTCGTCGCCCGCGAGACCCGCGAGTGGATGGCGAAGCTGGGCGTGCGCAGCCTGACCGACCTGATCGGCCGCACCGACCTGCTCGAAGTCCTGCCGGGCGAAACGCCCCGGCAGCAGCACCTGGCCATCGACCGCCTGCTGGAGACCGGCGACCTCGACGACAAGCCGCGCTTCTGCAAGGAGCCGAAGAACGAGCCGTTCGACAAGGCCGAGCTGGCAGAAAAGATGGTCGCCGACATGCTCGACGCCATCGAAAACAAGGCCGGTGGCGAGCACCATTACAAGTGCAGCAACACCGACCGCTCCATCGGCGCGCGGCTGTCCGGCGAGATTGCCCGGCGCCACGGCAACCAGGGCATGGCCGAAGCCCCGCTGCAGGTACGCCTGCAGGGCACGGCCGGGCAGAGCTTCGGCGTCTGGAACGCCGGCGGCCTGCACCTGTACCTGGAAGGCGACGCCAACGACTACGTCGGCAAGGGCATGACCGGCGGCAAGCTGGTGATCCGCCCGCCGGAAGGTTCGGGCTTTGCCAGCCAGGACACCACCATCATGGGCAACACCTGCCTGTACGGCGCGACCGGGGGCAAGCTGTTCGCCGCCGGCCAGGCCGGCGAGCGCTTCGGCGTGCGCAACTCCGGGGCCATCGCGGTGGTAGAAGGCATCGGCGACCACGGCTGCGAATACATGACCGGCGGCGTGATGACCATCCTGGGTGGCACCGGGGTCAACTTCGGCGCCGGAATGACCGGCGGCTTCGCCTTCGTGCTCGACCGGGAGAACGACTTCCCCGACCGCATCAACAACGAGCTGATCGACCTGCACCGCCTCGACACCGAGGACATGGAGGCCCATCGCAACTATCTCGAGGAACTCATCACCGAGTTCGTGCACGAGACGGACAGCGCCTGGGGCCGCCAGATCCTCGAACAGTTCGACAGCTGGCAGGGCTCCTTCTGGCTGGTCAAACCCAAGGCCGCCGAACTCAGCGGTCTGCTGGCCAACCTGCGCCAGGCGGCCTGAGCGGGCCCGGCCAACGGACGTTGACCTGTCACGGGCCCCGCAAGGGGCCCGTTCTGTTTGCGGGCGGAGCCGTCACGCCCGGGCGGCATCGTGCGCCACTGGACGCGGCCTGCCCGCAGCGCAATACTGGGAGGCAGTCACGGCATTCGTGGTACGGAGGCAGCCGATGGGAATGGCCAACGCCCGGGCGTTCACGCCGGTGGACGAATACCTGCAGGGAGAGCTGGAGACCGAGATCCGGCACGAATACGTCAACGGCACCGTCTATGCCATGGGCGGGGCCAGCCGCAATCACAACCTGATTGCCGGAAACTTGTTCGCTGCCCTGCACGCCGCCCTGCGCGGCGGTCCGTGCCAGACCTTCATGGCCGACATGAAGGTGCATCTGCGCCTGGGTGACGACGAGCTGTTCTACTATCCCGACGTCATGGTCGGCTGCGACCCGGACGACCGTCACCGCTACTATCTCGAGCGGCCTCGGGTGATTGCCGAGGTGGCCTCGCCGGCCACCGAACGCCTCGACCGTCGGGAGAAACTGCTGGCCTATACCCGGCTCGACAGCCTCGCCACCTACCTGATCGTCGAGCAGCAGCGCCCGGCGGTCCAGGTCTATCGGCGAAACGCCGGCTGGGCCGCGGAATACCTCGGCGCCGAGGACCGCCTGGAGCTCCCCGAGCTGGAATGGAGCCTGCCCGTGGAGGAGCTCTACACCGGCATCGACCCCGACGCCGTCGCCGAGGACTCCGCCCCGCCATACCGCTGACCCCGCGCCTGATCGGCCGGAGGGCCGGCCTCCCACGGCCCGGGCCCGCCCCCTGTGTGGGTGGGGGGTAGGAGCGCAGCCCTCTGCGCGATACGGCGCTCCAACCGCTATCTCCGGCGGGCCAATGGTCCCTGCGGATGCGGGCGCGGTATCATGCTCGGCCACGCCCCGGCCCCGGGGCGGACTCCCCCGTCCGGCGACGAGGACCATGGCAGGCCGTATCCCGCAGGCATTCATCGACGAGCTGCTCGAGCGCACCGACATCGTGGAGGTGGTGCGCCGGCGCGTCAGCCTCAAGAAGGCCGGCAGCGAATACGCCGCATGCTGCCCGTTCCACGGCGAAAAGACCCCGTCGTTCTACGTATCCCCGCAGAAGCAGTTCTACCACTGCTTCGGCTGCGGCGTGCACGGCACTGCCATCGGTTTCCTGATGGATTACGAGAACCTCAGCTTTCCCGAGGCGGTGGAACAGCTCGCCGAACAGGCTGGCCTGGAGGTCCCGCGCGAAAACGACGACGGCCCGCGCCAGGACACCACCGGGCCACTGTACGCCGCGCTGGAGGCCGCCGCGGACTACTACGTCCGCCAGCTGCGCGAGACCCCGCGCGCGGTCGACTATCTCAAGAACCGCGGCATCGACGGCTCCACCGCCCGCGATTTCCGCCTCGGCTGGGCGCCGAAATCGGGCCTGCTGCAGACCCTGTCGGAGCGCTTCTCCCCGCAGCAGCTGGTGGATGCCGGCCTCGCCGCGCGCCGCGACAACGGCGACCTGCGCGAACGTTTCCGCGCCCGCATCATGTTTCCCATTCGCGACCGGCGCGGGCGTGTCACCGGCTTTGGCGGGCGCCTGATCGACGACGGCGAGCCCAAGTACCTCAACAGTCCCGAGAGCACGGTCTTCCACAAGGGACAGACCATCTACGGCCTGTTCGAGGCCCGCCGCGCGCAGACCCGGCTGGATCACCTGGTGGTGGTCGAGGGGTACATGGACGTGGTCGCGCTGGCCCGCAGCGGCTACCACCAGGCCGTCGCCTGCATGGGGACGGCCCTGGGGCGCAGCCATTTCGACGTGCTGTTCCGCCAGGTCGGCCACCTGACCCTGTGCTTCGACGGTGACGCCGCCGGACGCCGCGCCGCCTCGCGCGCGCTGGAACAGGCACTGCCGGTGATGCAGGGCATGCGTGAAGTCCGTTTCCTCTTCCTGCCCGAGGGCGACGACCCCGACAGCCTGGTGCGCCGCGAGGGCCTCGCCGCCTGGGAACGGCTGCTGGAACAGGCCCTGCCGCTGTCCGAGGCCCTGGTGCGGCTGCTGCGCGAAGAGCACCCCACCGAGACTGCCGAGGGGCGCACGCATTTCGCCCACGCCGCGGTGCGCCGCATCGCCACCGCACGCGATCCGCTGTTCCGCGAACTGCTGTGCGAACGCGTCGCCGAGGAGAGCCACCTCCCACGCGAGCGCCTGGAGGAACAGCTGCAGGCTGCCGCCTCCGCCGACGCCGGTTCCGCACGCGGGCCCGGACCCGCGTCGGGGGCCAACGCCCCGCCGGCCCACGACCCGGAGATGACCGCCCGGCCACCGGCCGGCACCCCCTCACGGAGCGAGCCGGCCGGCGCCGGCGGTCGCCGCAGCTCGTCGCTGTGGGCCGCACTGCTCGCGCGCATCCTGCAGCACCCGGAACTGGACTGGGACACACCCGCCCTGCGCGAGCTGGCGGCCGCCAGCGGCGAGGCTTCCGGCACCCTCGGCCGACTGCTGGAAGCCCTGGGCGAGCAGCCGCGGCCGGATACCGCGCGGCTGCTGGAACGATTCCGCGAACACCCGCGCTTCGAACGCCTGCTGTCGCTGGCCAGCGCCGAGCTGCACGACGGCGAACACGGGATGACCCGTCAGGTCGCACTGGACGCTGCCGACCAGCTGCTGCGGCGCCACTGCCGCGAACGCATGCGTGAACTCACCGCTTCCGGGAGTCTGGATACGGAACAACGCGACGAACTCGCGCGTCTCACCTCCATCCTGCAGGGCTGAAGGCGAGACCGCGCCGCAGCCACAGCCGCAGCCGCAACCCATGGCCCCTTGAAATCCCCGTTCGTGCCCGCATCCACTTGATTGCACGAACCATTTTTCGCGCGCCTCACGGGGCGAGCAATATAAGACACTTCTGCTATAATGCAGGGTTCACTTTTCGAAGCCGAACGACGAACCTCGGAGATCAGATCGCGATGAACCGTGAAGAGCAGCAATCCCAGCTCAAGGAACTCATTGCCAAGGGCAAGGAGCAGGGATACCTCACGTATACCGAGGTGAACGACCACCTGCCCGAAACCATCATCGACTCCGATCAGGTCGAAGACATCATCGCGATGATCAACGACATGGGCATCGAGGTCCATGAACAGGCGCCCGATGCCGACAGCCTGCTGCTGTCCGACGGCTCGGTGTCCGCCGACGAAGACGCCGAGGACGCGGTCGCCGCGCTGGCCTCCGCCGACAGCGACTTCGGCCGCACCACCGACCCCGTGCGCATGTACATGCGCGAGATGGGTACCGTGGAGCTGCTCACCCGCGAGGGCGAGATCCGCATCGCCAAGCGCATCGAAGAGGGCCTGATGCAGGTCCTGTTCGCGCTGGCCCACCATCCCGGTGCGATCGACAAGCTCATCAAGGATTACGACCAGATCGTCGAGAACGGCAGCCGCCTGACCGACCTGGTGGTGTCCTTCATCGAGCCCGACGGCACCAATGGCGAGGCCGTCGCCCGTGGCCTGGCCGAAGAGGTCGACGTCAAGGAGCAGCCTCAGCCGAAGAAGGAAGAGGCCGCCTCGCCCGAACTGGACGCCATCTCCGAGGCCGTGGACGAAGCCGACGAAGAGGCCGGCGAACCGGTGGACAACGGCCCCGACCCGGAAGAAGCCCGCCAGCGCTTCGAGAAACTGCGCGAACTGCACGCCCGCGCCCACGCCGCCTTCGAGGCCGGCGACATGGAAGCGTATGCCACCGCGCGCGAGGCAACCGCGAAGTACTTCATGGAGTTCAAGCTGGTGCCGCGCGTGGTCGACCAGCTGACCCAGGAACTGCACACGACCATCGACCGGATCCGCAAGCACGAACGCCGGATCATGGACATGGCCGTGAACCAGGCGCATATGCCGCGCAAGACCTTCATCGACGGCTTCCCGCGCAACGAGACCAACCTCAACTGGATCCAGGAAGTCCAGAAGGAAGGCAAGGGCAAGTACGTCAACGCCCTCGGTGATCTCGAGGACGACATCGTGCGCACGCAGAAGAAACTGGCCGAGATCGAGCGCGAGGCCAGCCTCAGCATCTCCGAGATCAAGGAGATCAACCGCCGCATGTCCATCGGCGAGGCCAAGGCCCGCCGCGCCAAGAAAGAAATGGTCGAGGCCAACCTGCGCCTGGTCATCTCCATCGCCAAGAAGTACACCAACCGCGGCCTGCAGTTCCTCGACCTGATCCAGGAAGGCAACATCGGCCTGATGAAGGCGGTGGACAAGTTCGAATACCGCCGCGGCTACAAGTTCTCGACCTACGCCACCTGGTGGATCCGCCAGGCCATCACCCGCTCCATCGCGGACCAGGCCCGGACCATCCGCATCCCGGTGCACATGATCGAGACCATCAACAAGCTCAACCGCGTCTCCCGCCAGATGCTGCAGGAGATGGGCCGCGAGGCCACGCCGGAAGAGCTGGCCGAGCGCATGGAGATGCCCGAGGACAAGATCCGCAAGGTGATGAAGATCTCCAAGGAACCGATCTCCATGGAGACCCCGATCGGCGACGACGAGGACTCCCACTTGGGCGACTTCATCGAAGACGAAAAGGTCGCCTCCCCGACCGAGTCCGCCGCGCAGGAAAGCCTCACCGAGGCCACCCGCGAGATCCTGTCCACGCTGACCCCGCGCGAGGCCAAGGTCCTGCGCATGCGCTTCGGCATCGACATGAACACCGACCACACCCTGGAGGAGGTCGGCAAGCAGTTCGACGTGACCCGCGAGCGCATCCGCCAGATCGAGGCCAAGGCCCTGCGCAAGCTGCGCCACCCGACCCGCGCCGAACTGCTGCGCACCTACATGGACGCCGAATAACCGGTACCTCGCGCCCGTCCCGCAGACGGGCCGCCCCTCCACTATGCGGCGCCCTGCCCCCTCGGGGTAGAATGGCGCCGCATCCGTTTGCGGCCCCGCTGCGAACCCACCCGAGCACCCGGGCCTGTAGCTCAGTTGGTTAGAGCAGGGGACTCATAATCCCTTGGTCGTCGGTTCGAGTCCGACCGGGCCCACCACTCGCTTGCGCTCGCGCCGGGCAGG
>NZ_KB898766.1:0-150645 GCF_000377885.1 Thioalkalivibrio sp. AKL17 | reverse complement strand
GGCGCACGCCGTTCCGGCCTCGCGAAGCCATGCTTCGCGTCGCTACGCGACCGGCCTCCACCCAACCGGGCCCACCACTCGCTTGCGCTCGCGCCCCTCATCGTGAATCTCGATCTGTCCGTCCGGTTTACGCCGTCATCGCCCCATTCCTCGAATGGAGTCCCAGGACCCGTCCCGTTTTTGGTACCCGTGCGAGCAGGCGGGAGCGCACGGAAGCCACCGACTGGCCGGCGGGAGGCACGCCCTCGACTTCGACGACGCCCCGGGATAAATACTGCATCCGGTACCGCACCGCGGCTGCCTGCCTCGCCCCTGCAGGGCAAACAAGCCTCAGCCTGTCCGCGCATTTTACATCCCGGTTCGTAACCGTACGCAGCCAACTCACCAAGTTGCTGAAAACAGGAAGGTGATCTTCTCTGGCCTGAGGCTTGCTAGGGCATTGGACAGGAACCCCCGAGAGAACGGTTTCACAAAACCCGCAGGGGCAACTTCCGAAAAGGCTTGCGATGCTGAACCTGGCCGCCGGACGGATGGGCCGGCTTCTCCAACAGCACCGTCCCCCCTACATCGATGGAGAAGAACACCATGAGGTTTGATATCGGACAGTCCCGACTCCTGGTTCCGGCCCTGCTGGCTGCGTCAATCGGCCTGACTGGCTGCGGCGGCGGAGGGGGCGGCGGAAGCAGCGGTGGCGGCGGCAGTAGTGGTGGCAGTAGCGGAGGGGACGACTCGACCGACGTCAACGTACTGCCCGAACATTTCGACTTCGGAGTCGTTACGGAGGGCAACCAGGAACACACGCCCCCGCGGCAATTCACCATCAGCAACGAAGGTTCGACGTCCTACGACATCTCGAACATGTCTCTGGCAGGGCAGGATCCGAACGCCTTCATCCTGGACCAGGGCGGTGGTGACGCCCCCTGCGACGCGCTGAGCCTGACACTCGACCCCGGCGACAGCTGCACCATTGCGGTGGAATTCGGCCCCGGCCAGCAGAATTTCGGCGAGTACCGGGCGCTGTTGATCGTGGAGAGCGACGATCCCAACGCCCCCTCGGTCGGGCATGCCGCCAGCCTGGACGGCGAATATGCCCATATTGATCCGGATCTCAACGTCCAGGTCAACCAGGTCAACGCGTGCCCGGGGGAGCTGGACAAAGCCTATATTTCCGTCATCGATCAGGCGGGATACCCGGTCAAGGGGCTGCACGAGGACCCTGCAAATTTCACGCTGGTGGAGAGCTCCGGCATGGAATCCCAACCGGTCCACGTCACCTGGATCGAAGAAAGCTTCACCAACCTCGCGTTCAGCGTCGCCATGGACTACAGCGGCAGTATCACCGACGTCCCCGGCGCGGTACCCAACATGGAAGAGGGAGCAAAGTTACTGGTCGACGCGATGCTGTCCGAGGATGAAGCAGACATCATCAAATACGCCACTGAGGTCGAGCTCATGACCCCGCAGTTCACTTCGGACAAAGGCGTGCTGGAAGCCGCGATCGACAAGGAACCCGACGGTGCCGGCGGTCGCACCGCCTTGTACGACGCCACCGTCGAGGCCATCGAGCGGACCACCGAACGCGACAAGGACCGCAAGGCCATCATCTCCCAGACCGACGGCATGGACAACGAGTCCGACGCCGATGTGGACGATGCGATCGAACTGGCCAACGCGGCCGGCATCCCCGTGTTCACCATCGGGTTCGGCGACTTCGACGAAGACCATCTGCGAAAGCTCGCGCGCGAGACGGGCGGCCTGTTCTACGAAGCGGCAGGTGACGAAAACCTTCAGCAGGTCTTTCAGCAAGTGACCAGCCTGCTGTTCAGCGATCAATACGAGATCGACTTCGATTCCGAACTTGAATATGGCGAGGAAGGCTCGCTCAGGGTCATCGTCGAGTACGAGAGGGACGGTATCGAGTTCTCCGGGGAGGGGGAGAGGGTCGTCCACGCTTGCCAGTAAACGTCCTCGGCGTCATCCCGGGTCCCCTTTCGGTACGGGACCCCGGGTCCGCCCGCTACGGGCGACGGCCAGGGGTCCCTCGAAGTCAGGCCGCCTCGGCGTCGATGAGGCCCCGCTGGAGGTCGATGGTGATCCGCTTGCCCTCGATGACCGTGGCGCAGGCCAGCAGGAAGAGCTCCACGAACTCGTTTCGCTCCTCCTCGGGTATTTCCGCAGAGCCATTGAAGGTGCCGAACATGGTGTCGTGGGCACCGGCCGTGTAGAGGATCAATCGCTGCATGGCGTCCTGGTCGTCCGGCGAGGGTGCGGCGGTGTCCAGGGTCGGCTCGCCCACCTTTTCCTTGATGGTGGAGTAGAGGTGAAACAGGTACTCCGCCGCGCTCTGGCGCCCCCGCCGGTCCTGCAGGGTGAAGTTGGCGGAGACCTCCTGGCCACTGCGTGCGCGCAGCACGATGTATTTCGACTCGGGCTGATCGTCGGCGTACGGATTCAGGATATCGGCCACGGTGTCTCCGGATCGGGATGGGCGAACGACCCCGGAGGGTACGAGACACCCCGGGAGATTTCCACGGCGGCCGCGCCCGCCGAGGGGTTATCCACCCCGATGCCCGGGCGAGGTGCGGGCAGCTTCACCCGGCGAGGATGTCCGAAGGGCACAGCTCCACCGCCACACGGCGGATGTGCCCGCGCAGGTCTTCTTCCTCGATCTGGTGCCACAACGACAGATCCACCTTCCACGGCAACAGCAGGTCATCGATCTCGCCCTCGATCCGGAGAAGGTCGCGCACGCCAAGGGTATCCGCCTGCAGGCACAGATCGATATCCGAGGCCTTGCGCCAGGTCCCCTTCGCGCGCGAGCCGTACAATAACACGCCGGTAATCTCCGGCCAGCCGGCGAACACCGCGCACAGGCGCATGACCACATCGGCCGGCAACCCGAACTTCGTAACACTGGCCGCTGCCGTCATGCCAGCCCTTCCAGCTCGCCCATGCGCCTCGCGAACGCATCGAACAGCGCGTGATAGCGCCACACCACCTGCTCGGCGATCTCGCGGGCCACCTTCTCGTTATAGGCATGGGCCGTCAGATTCCGGCTGCGGATCATCTCCATCCAGCCTTCGCCATCTTCGACGAGCCCCTTCGCAAAGGCTTCCCGGATCGCGTCGCGCGAGCCCGTGATCGCGGTATTGCCCTGCCAGGCGAAATAATCCTTCATCACGTTCCAGGCCAGCTCATGATTGAACTCGAAGGCCTGGATCAACCCCTGGCGTTCCAGATCCGACAGCTCGCGCTGCTGCGCCAGACGCACGGCACTCTCCAGCTGTGCCAGGGCCCGCCGGAAATTCGTCAGGCGCTGTTTCCAGCGCACATCCAGATCCGCCATTACGACCTCCTTTCGCGTCGCGTCACACTCTATCTCGTCTCGCCTGTCACGGCATTCACCGTCACGGACTGCTCTCGAGCCAGCGGTGCAGGCCGCCGCCGCGGCGGATGCGGCGGCCCGCGGCGGTTTCGAGGCGGCCGGGGCGGGGTTCCAGCAGGGTGAAACGGCGGCTGGCGCGGGTGATGGCGGTGTAGACCAGCTCGCGGGTCAGGATCGGGCTGTCGGTGTCCGGCAGGATCAGGGCCACGTGGTCGAACTCGGAGCCCTGCGCCTTGTGCACGGTCAGGGCGAAGGCGGACTCCACGCCCTCCAGGCGGTTGGGCGGGATCCAGCGCACCCGGCCGTCGGTGGCGAGGAAGGCCACCCGCAGCACCCGCGACTCCGGCCCGGAGGTGGCTGCGTCGCCCTGCGGCCCGTCCTCGCCCGCGGCCAGCCAGCGTGGCACGGCCAGCGCGATGCCGATGTCGCCGTTGATCAGGCCCAGGGCGTAGTCGTTGCGGGTCACGATCACCGGCCGTCCCTCGACCCATGTGCCCTCGCCCGCCAGCAGGCCCCGCTCCCGCAGTGCCGCCGCGATGCGGCGGTTCAGCTGCTCCAGCCCCCGGGGGCCGCGACGCACCGCGCACAGCAGCTGGAAATGCCCGTGCGCCTGCAGCACCTCGCGCGCCCAGTCCTCCCATGCACCGCGCGCGGCCCCGCCGGCGGGCCGCAGCCGCGCGAGGGCCTCGAGGTAATGGCGATACCCGGCGGCCTCGCGCTGCGGGTCGCCGTCCAGCACCCGCGCCAGCCAGCCACGCCCGTCGCCAGCCTCCAGGGTCAGCCGGTCCACCGCGCCATCGAGGGTGGGCAGGCGCACCTCCCCGGCCCGGCCCTCGTTGACCGCGGTGGCCAGTTGGCCGATGCCGCTGTCGGCATCGAAACGATGGCTGTGGCGCAGCATCACCACGTGCTGGTCCAGTGCCTGGCCGGCGCCGTCCTGCAGCGCGGCCGGGATCTCTGCACCGGCATGTGCCGTCAGCCAGGCCACGGTCTCCGGGGTGTAATGGCCGTCGGATGCACGGGCACAGAGTTCGCCCATCACCGCGCCGGCCTCCACCGAGGCCAGCTGGTCGCGATCACCCAGCAGGATCAGGCGCGCGTGGCGCGGCACCGCCTCCACCAGCGCGGCCATCAGTTCCAGATCGATCATCGACGCCTCGTCCACCACCAGCACGTCCACCGGCAGCGGGTTTGCCGCATCATGGCGGAAGCCGCGCGCCCCCGGTCGCGCCCCCAGCAGCCGATGCAGGGTCACCACCCCGGCGGGGATGCGGCTGCGCAGGCGCTCGCCGTCGGGCAGGGCCTCGAGGTTCAGGCGGTCCAGCGCCCCGCCCACCGAGGCATTGAGCCGCGCGGCCGCCTTGCCGGTGGGCGCGGCCAGACGGATGCGCAAAGCCTCGCCGTCGCCCTGCAGGCCCTGCAGCAGAGCCAGCAGGCGCAGCACGGTGGTGGTCTTGCCGGTACCGGGACCGCCGGTGATCACGCCGAAGCCGCTGCCGGCGGCCAGGGCACAGGCGATGCGCTGCCAGTCCGGACCGCCCCCCGGTGGCGCGGCGGGAAACAGTCGGTCCAGCCATTGCCGGGTGCGGGCGGGGTCCAGGGCCTCGCGCCAGGCGGGTGCGTCCTCCAGCCGCGCGCGCACCGCCTCGCCCACCCGGCGCTCGGCCTCCCAGTAGCGACGCAGATAGAGCTGGCCCCGGGCACGCACCAGCGGGCTGGCGCCCGGCGCGTCGTCGGCGCACAGCCGCGCGTCCGCCAGCGCCTGTTCCAGTTCCGCCCGGGTGGTTCCGCGCAGGGCCTCGGAGGGCAGCACCGCGGAGGCCGCCTCGCCCTCGGGCGGCAGCGCCAGGGTACGGTCGGGGGCCTCCAGCAGCGCGTCAAGATCGAGACACACATGCCCGCGCCCGGCCTGATGGCTGGCCAGCGCCGCCAGCAGCAGGGCCAGCGGATCCAGCTCCGGGAGTTCCTCGTGCAGCAGGCGCACCAGCGCGCGGTCCACGCCGCGCAGCCAGCCGGCCTGTTCCCATTCGGCCAGACGCGCGAGCACCCCGGCGGCATCCGGCCGCGCCGCGATGGCCGCAGTCATGCCCCGGCCTCCGTGGAGCGCACCGCCGGGCGATCGGGGCCTTCGGCGAAGGCGCGGTCCAGCCACTCGATCAGCTCGCGCGGCGGGCGCTGATGGAACACGCCCCGCCCCGGCGCATCCACCCCGCGCAGGAACAGATAGACCCCGCCGCCCATGTGCGCGTCGAAGTCGTAGCCGGGCAGGCGGGCCTTCAGCAGGCGGTGCAGCGCCAGGGTGTAGAGCACCAGCTGCAGGTCGTAGCGGTGATCCAGCACCGCCGCGTTCAGCTGCGCCGTGGTGTAGGCCTCCGGCCCGCCCCCCAGGCGGTTGGACTTGTAGTCGGCCACGTAATAACGCTCCCCGTGCCGGAACACCAGATCGACGAAGCCCTTGAGCATCCCGTTAATCCACTTGCTGCCGGCCGGCGGGCGCGACTCCCCGGGCAGGACATCACGGCGCACCGCCGCATCCAGAGTGTCGCTGTGCAGCCAGCGGGTCTCGAACAGGAACTCGAGCTCGGCCTGATAGCTGTCCAGCCCCGCCAGCGAGAATCCCGCAGCGCCGTCCAGCGGGAACCCGGCCGCCAGCAGCTGGTGCAGCCAGGTCTGCAGCACCGGCACCCAGTCGTCCCAGCCGCGGGCACCACAGCGTCGCGCGACCTCGGCGTGCAGACGCGCGGGATCGCCGGCCACCCGCGCGAAGCCCTGTTCGCCGGCCCACTCCAGCAGGCCGTGCAGGAAGGTGCCGGGCTCCGGTCCGTGCGGGAAGTCGTGGTGCCCGCCGGCCGGGGCCGTGGTCACCGCCCCGGTGTCCGTCCCGGTGTCCACCCCGGGGTCACCATCGACGGCCGCGTCGACATCACGCGCGCCGGCGTCCTCGCGCAGGATGTCCTCCTCGGCGGTATCCGGCGCATCGGGGCCGGCATCGGCGGGCGCGGCACTGTCGTCCGGGCCCGGCTCCTCGCGCCGGGCGATGGCGCTGTAGCTGGCCACCCACCAGGGCTCGCGCACCCGGCGCCGCGGGACCCGCGCGGGCCCGGTGGCCGGCGCGGCCTCGCCCGCGCGGCAGCGTTCGACCGCCGGCGGCGGCAGCGGCTCCACCCGCACATGGCCGTCGTCGTCGCGCAGTTCCTCCATGCGCGCGGCCAGCGCCGGCGGCTCCACGCCCTCCGGACCGAACAGCAGGTAGCCGACGGCCGTGCGGTGCAGATCGCTATCCTTGCGGTTGCCGTGGCGCACGGGCGCGATCGCCATCCAGCAGGCATGACGGGCGCGGGTCATGCCCACGTACAGCAGACGCAGGTCCTCGGCCCGCTGCTCGCGCTGCTGGCGTTCTTTCGCCGCGTCGTCCATGTGGAAGCGCCACTGCGGGGCCGCGCCCGGCGAGCGGTCCAGGAACGGTACGTCCTTGCTGGTCACCTCGCGGAAACCGCAGACGAACGGCAGGAACACCAGCGGGTACTCCAGGCCCTTGGACTTGTGCAGGGTGACCACCTTGACCAGGTCCTCGTCGCTCTCCAGGCGCAGGATCTGCTCGTCGCCGGGCGCGAAATCCGCATCGCGATGCTCGGCCAGGTGGCGGATCAGTGCCTGCTCGCCGTCCAGCTCGGCATCCGCCTCCTGCAGCAGTTCGCTCAGGTGCAGCAGGTTGGTCAGCGCGCGCTCGCCGCCCTCGTCCACCAGCAGGGCACGCGGTACGTCGAAATCGTGCAGCAGGGCGCGCAGCATCGGCAGCACCCCGCGCGCCTGCCACAGCCGGCGATAGGCGCGGAACTGCTCCACCCGCGCCTCCCAGCGCAGCTCGTCCACCGTCAGCCGGTGCAGCTCCGCCAGCGGCATTCCCAGGGTTGGCGTCGCCAGGGCCGCGCGCAGCAGCCGCTCGCTGGTGGGCTCGGCACAGGCGCGCAGCCAGCGCAGCAGGTCCCCGGCCTCGGCGGTGGTGTAGACCGAATCCCCGCCCGAGAGGTACACGCTGCGCACGCCCCGCTCGCGCAGTGCGCGTTCGATCTCGGCGGCCTCCTTGCGATCGCGCACCAGCACGGCCATGTCGCGCGGGCGCAGGCGGCGGAAGCGGGCCTCGCCCGCGTCCCCGCCCTCGACGAAGCCGGTGTGACCATCCTCGCCGCCGTTCAACAGCTCCACCATGCGGCTGGCGCAGGCCGCCGCGGCACTCGCCCGCCAGTCGCGGATGCCCACCGGTTCGTCGCCGCCGGCCTGCCACAGGGTCAGCGCGGACAGCGCGGTGCCGTGTTCCGTCAGGGTCTCGGAGCGGCCGCGGGCGGTGACCGGATGAAACGGCAGCTCCCCGCCCCCGAAACCGAACGCGCCGTCGGGCCAGGCCTCGGCACGAGCGAACAGGTGGTTGACGCCGGCCACCAGGGATTCCACCGAGCGGAAATTCTTCGGCAGGGTGTAATGCCGCCCGGCGGTGGCGTGGCGAGCACGCAGGTAGCTGTGGATGTCGGCCCCGCGGAAGCGGTAGATCGCCTGCTTGGGGTCCCCGATCAGCAGCAGCCCGGTGACGTCCGGGTTCTCCTCGATGCGGTACACCTTGTCGAAGATCCGGTACTGGTCCGGATCGGTGTCCTGGAACTCGTCGATCAGGGCCACCGGGAAGCGTTCGCGCAGGGTGCGCGCCAGGGCCTCGCCATCGGGACCGTACAGGGCGTCGCGCAGGCGGGTGAGCAGGTCGTTGAAGCCGATCTGCGCGCGCTGCTGCTGGGCACGGCGAAAGCGCCGGTCGATCGCGGCCGCGGCGGCCTTGAGCAGGCGCTCGCTCTCGTCGGCACAGACCTCGGTGTGGTCGTTCAGCGCGATGAACGCCGGATGCAGGTCGGCCGGCAGGGACTGGCCCTTCTTGCGAAACCCCTCCTGCGCCATGCCGGCCGCACTCATGCGCTCCAGCAGCGGAGTGCTGCCGCCGTGGCGCGGCTGCAGCAGCCCCGGGGTGTCCGCCCATTCGCGCATCGCCTCCAGCAGCTGCTCGGGCTTCTGGTATTTTTTCCCGTTGAGCACGTCACGATGCAGCTGGCGGAACTGCGCCTCCACGGCCTCGCGGTCCTCGTTCCAGCGCTGCTTCATCGCCGCCAGCCGCTGCAGGCGATCGCCCAGCCAGGCGTTCAGCCCGTCCGGGGTGGTCAGCGCCTCGGTGGCCGGCGGCAGCGGTTCCACCCGCCCCAGCAGCGCGCGCACCTTGCCCAGCAGGGCCTCGGGGTGGGCACCCCAGGCCCCGCGCAGCAAAAGCAGGGCATCGACGCTCTGCGGATACATGAAACTGCGCCAGAAGTCCCGCGCCGCCTCGGCCAGCAGTTCGCGCTGGTCAGCCGCCAGCTCCTGACGGAACGGGCTGCCGGAGGCGAAGGCGTGTTCGCGCAGCACCCGCTGGCACCAGGAGTGGATGGTGGATACCGCCGACTCGTCCATCCACTCGGCGGCCACCTCCAGACGCCGAGCCGCACCCGCGCGTTCGTCCGGGTCCGGCCACTGCGCGCGCAGATCGAGGTGGACGGGTTCGGCGCCGGCGACCTGCTCCGGGGCTTCGGCGCGGAACACCCGCGCGGCGGTGGCCAGGCCGTCGCGGATGCGCTCGCGCAGCTCCTGGGTCGCCGCCTCGGTGAAGGTCATCACCAGGATCTGCGGCGGCGTCAGCGCCCCGCAGCCCTCGGGCAACGGGCCGTGTCCCAGCACCAGACGCAGGTACAGCGCGGCGATGGTGTAGGTCTTGCCGGTACCGGCGCTGGCCTCGATCAGCCGCGAGCCGTGCAGGGGCAGCGCCAGCGGATCCAGCTCGCGCACGTCCTCATGGGTGTCCGTCCCGGGCGCGTGGGTCATGCCGTCTCCTCCCCGGTGCTCAGGCTGTCGAACAGCGGGCGATACAGACGCGTGCTCCAGTGCGCCATCGCCGGATCCGCCAGCAATGCCTGCGGATCCGGCCAGGCACGCGCCAGCGCCGGGCGCCGGGCCAGTTCGCCGGCCTCGTGGTAACCGTCCCCTTCCAGCACGCGCAGCGCGGCCGCGTGCGCATCCCGCTCTTCATCCTCGGCCCGCAGCCAGGCCCCGGCCGCCGCGGCCGCCAGCGGCAGCGGACGTTCCAGCGCGGCGGCCCAGCCTTCCAGCAGGGTCTCCAGATGCGCGCGGGCGGTGGCCCGGTCGAGGGCCAGGAAACGGCACTCGGTATCCAGGCCCACCAGCCGGGTCTCGACATCGGCGCGCGCGGCGCAGGCGACCAGGTGACGCACCCAGGCGCCCGTCAGCTTGTCGATGCGCCAGGCCTTCTTGTCCTTCAGCCGGCTGACCGTGGATTCCAGCTGCAGGGCCGCCTCCTGCGGGGCGTCCTCCGGCGGGATCCGCAGCGCGGCCGGCAGGGCCTCCAGCTGCCAGCCCGCCGCCGCCACGCGCACCGCCGGCAGCGCCGGGGCCCGCCGCGGGAAGGCCTGCAGGGGTTCGGCGATGCGTTCCAGCAGCCGCTCGGCGTCCCCGATCAGTTCCGTGCGCTGCAGCTCGCCGGCCGCCCCCAGCGGCAGGTGCCCGGCGCGCAGCAGGCGACGGGATTCCGCCTCCAGGGTCGGGCGACGCCGCTGCAGCCAGGCCTGCGCGTCCTCGTCCGCTCCGATCTCGCCGTCCTCCAGGGCCGTGGCCACCAGCCGCTGGCGCAGCTGCCAGCCCTCCAGCCCCGCCACGCCGAACGGCTCCAGGTCCTCGGTCGCGCCCGGGTCCTCGTCGAAATGCACGCCCAGACGCTGGCTAAAGAACACCTCGACCGGGTCCTTCAGCAGCCGCACCAGGGTCTCCGGCCCGTGCACGGCGTCCTCCGCCTCCGGCGCGGGGGGTGGCAGGGTTTCGTCCTCCGCCGGCGCGTCCGTTTGCGCAACGCCCGCCGCCGGGGCGGCATGCACCGCCTCCCATTCGGCGGCATAGGTGAAATGCGCAGAAGCCTCGCCCGCCGGCGGGAAATTCGCCGGCGCGAAGGGCTGCAGCGGGTGTTCGATCGTCAGTTGCTGTAGCAGGGACGCCTCGCCCGCCGGCTGCCAGCCGGCTGCCAGATGGTCGCGCAGCTGGGCCACCAGCACCGACGGCGGACGCGGTTCGTTGTCGCGCACGCTGCGCCCCACCCAGCTGACATGCAGATGGTCACGCGCCGACAGCAGGGCCTCGAGGAACAGGTAGCGGTCGTCCTCGCGCCGCGAACGGTCGCCGGGGCGGTAATCGCGGGTCATCAGGTCGAAATCCACCGGCGTCGGGCGCCGCGGATAATCTCCGTCGTTCATCCCCAGCAGGCAGACCACCCGGAACGGGATCGCGCGCATCGGCATCAGGGTGCCAAAGTTCACCGCCCCGGCGAGAAAGCGCTGCCCCACCCCGGCCTCCTCCTGGCTCGCCAGCCACTGCTCGCGCACCACGGTCAGCGGCAGGGCCTCGGTCAGACCGGCGGCGTCACAGTCCTCGCGCCACTGCTCCAGGGCGTCCTCCAGCCGCCGCAGGCTCAGCAGCTCGTCCTCGTCGTGCCCCTGGAAGAAATCCTGCAGCAGGCCGTGCAGGCAGGCGGCCCAGTCCTCCGGGCTCTGCGCGCGGCGCAGGGCCTCCCAGGCCCCGGACAGCGCCTCGATCAGGTGGTCCAGCGGCCCCAGCAGCGTGGCCGCCAGTCCGCCGCTCTCGGCGAACGGCTCGATTGCCTGCCAGGCCTCGCCGTCGCCCACCGCGTAACCCAGCAGCATGCGCCGCAGGCCGAAGCGCCAGGTGTTCTGCTCCAGCCCCTCGGGCAGCCCCAGGCCGGCGCGCTGGCGGGCATCCAGCCCCCAGCGCACGCCGGCGGCCTCGGCCCAGCGGTGCAATGCCGCCAGATCGTCCTCGCCGAGACCGAAACGCCGCCGCACCGCGGGCACGTCCAGCAGGTCCAGCACCTCGCTCACGCCGATGCGGCTCTCGGGCAGGGCCAGCAGGCGTTCCAGCGCGATCAGGACCGGGTCGCGCCCGCGCGGCCCCTGATCGGCCAGGGTGTAGGGGATGTGCCCGGGTTCGTCGGGCCCGTGCTGACCGAACACCGCGTCGATGTACGGGGCATACACGTTGATGTCCGGCACCATCACGATCACGTCGCGCGGGCGCAGGTCGGGGTCGGCGTCGAACAGTGCCAGCAGGCGGTCATGCAGGATCTCCACCTCGCGCAGCGGGCTGTGCGCGACGTGGAAGCGTACCGAGGCGTCGGCCGGGTCCACCGGCGGCCAGGCCTCGCGGGTCTCGCCCAGCGGGCGCAGCGCGCGGATGTCCTCCTGCAGCTGGTGCAGCAGGCAGGCCTCGCCGTGCGGCTCGAAGAAATCGATGCGCTCCCAGTCCAGCCCCTCCAGCACGCGGTTGCGGGCGGCCGGCTCATCGTGTTCATCCAGCAAGGCGATGTAGTCGCGCCCCTGGCGCCCCCAGGCGGCCAGCAGCGGATGGGCGTGGCTGTGCAGCGTGGTTTCGTCCAGCACCTCGGGCATGTCCGGGCGCCGCGCCTGACGCCGGCGGCGGGCGCGCAGCAGGTCGCGGTCGGCCACGATGTCGGCCCAGTAGTGCTCGCAGGGGTTGTGCACGCAGACCAGGATCTGACATACGCCCGCCAGCCCCTCCAGCGCCTCCAGGATCTGCCCCGGCATGGAGGAGATGCCGAACACGATCAGCCGCCGCGGCACCCCGGCGGGGCGCTGCTCGAGATCCGCCACCGCCCGCATGTAGCGCTCGTGCACCGCAGAGCGGCTGACCCCTGCGTGTTCGTCGCCCACGTCGTCCAGCAGGGCCCGCCAGAGCTCGGCCTGCCAGCGCTGCTCCGGGGCCAGTTCGGGCTCCTCGCCGCGCGCCCCGCGCAGCACGTCACGGCCGTCGGCCCAGTCCGCCAGCCAGTCGGCACGGTACACCTGATACTGGTCGAACAGATCGGCCAGACGCTCGGCCAGCTGGTAACGCTTGCGCAGGTCGCCGCCCGCCTCCGGGCCGTCGTCACGCAGGAATTCGGCCAGCGGGGCAAAGGCCGGGCGCTGCAGCAGCGCCGGCAGCAGGCGCATCAGCCGCCACAGCAGCGGGCGCTTGGCGAACGGGGATTCCAGCGGCACCGCCTCGGCACCCAGCACCGCGCGATAGGCGGACCAGATGAAGCGCGAGGGGAGCTGCATGTCCAGCGCCGCGGCGATCCCGCAGCCGGGCGGATCGGCATCCGGATCGGCCGCCAGCGCGTGCCGCAGCCACTGCGCCATGCCGTTGCTCTGCACCAGGATGGTCTCGTTCTCCAGCGGCGCCGGCGGCGCCCGCCGCACCCACTCGACCACCAGCGAGCGCAGCGACTCCAGACGGTTGCCGTGCAGCACCACCATCCCTGGCTGCAGTTCCTCGCTTGCCTCCACGCCCGCTCCTGCCGCTGTCCGTCGTCGTGCCGGCTACCGTCGCAAAAGCCCGGGGGGCTGTCCAGCCACCCCGCCAGTCAGCGTTCCCTCCTCGTCACAGTGGTCAAGGAAACACTGTTCAATGAGGCTGTGACGTCCCTGTGGCTCAGGTAAACTCGGGGACATGATTGCGGATTCCGGAACGTTCATGCACACGCGTCTGCCCCGCCTGCTCAACCTGGCGCTGGCGGTCATGCTGGCGTGGATGACGGCCGGGCTGGTATGGCTGATGCTTGCCCCGGAGGGGGTTCTGCCACCCCCGGATCCCGCCGCAGCACCCACCGACACCACACATTCTTCATCACCGGCCAGCGCGACGACGGAAGCAGGCGAGGACCGAGCTTCAGGATTCAGTCGCAGCGCGCGTCATGAACCTTTCGGCCCGCTCGAAACCGCCACGCCCGCGCCAGTCGAACAGGCGCCCGAAACCCGGCTGCAGCTGGATCTGAAAGGTGTCCTGGCCGATGGCCATGGCGACGGAACCGCGTTCATCGCGGCTGGCGGCAGGGACATCGAGCTCTACCGGCCCGACGATACCATCGGAGAGCAAATGGCCACGCTGGACCAGGTGCACCCCGATCATGTGGTGCTGCTGCGGGATGGCCGACACGAGATCCTGCGACTGCCACGCGGTGAGGATCCGCGCATCGCGGGCAACGGTGCGGACCGGAGTGCGGAGCCTTCGCCTGCAACGAGTTCTGCCGACGGTCGTATCAGTCGCGACCGCTGGCTCAACGATCCCGAACGGGTCATGGACGCCGTACGCGCCCGCCCCGTCATTCGCCAGGGATCGCTGGCCGGACTCGAAGTCCGGCCCACGCGCAATCGGCGCGACTTCGAGCGAACCGGCCTGCGCCCCGGCGACATCATCACCTCGGTCGGAGGGCGAGAGATCTCCGCGATCGAGGACCCCGAAACCCTGCTCGCGGACCTGCAGGACGCGCGCCGGGTCGACATCACCGTCGAACGCGACGGCCAAGCCCGTTCGCTCAGCATCGAGTTTACCGAATGAGACTCCGCCCGTCCCTCGCCAGCGCATGGCTGACCGCGGCCCTGCTGGCCACCCCGGCCGCGCCGCTGGCCGCCGACACACTCACGCTCAACCTGCGCGACACCGACATCCACAACCTGATCGATCTGGTGGCCGAAGAAACGGGCACCAACTTCATCGTGGATCCCAGGGTGCGGGGCGAAGTCACGGTGGTTTCCAGCCGTCCGGTCGCGCGTGACGAACTCGAGGACCTGTTTCACGAGATCCTGGATATCCATGGCTTCGCGGCCGTGGAGGGTGACGGCGCGACCCGGATCATCCCGGATGGTCAGACCACGCAGGAGCCCACGCCCCTGCTGACGCCGGATGCCGAAGCCCCGGACACCCGGGGTGCGTCGATCGTCACCCACGTCATCCAGCCGCGCCATGTCGACGTCACCCAGCTGGTGCCCGCATTGCGCCCTCTCCTCCCCCAGAGCGGCCACATGGCCGCCTCCAGCGGATCCAACACGCTGCTGATTTCCGCAACCCGTAACAACATCCGCCGCCTCCAGCGGATCGTCGAACGCATGGATCGCCCCATGGACACGGAGTTCGATGTCATCGAGCTCGAACATGCACGCGCCGGGGACCTGACCGAACACCTGCGCGAACTGATGCCGGGACGCCCGGGCGAGCTCCAGGATGCCCGCGCACAGGCCGACCCGCGCAGCAACGCCATCATCCTGTCGGGGGACGAAACCGACCGCCTGCGCATGCGCGGCCTGATCGCCCAGCTGGACCGCGAGGTTCATCGGGGCAATACCCGGGTGCACTACCTGCGCTATGCCCGCGCGGAAACCGTCGCGGAACTGCTGCGCAGCATCGCGGAGCACGATCCGGGCATGGAAACCGAGGACGGCGACGGCCCGCGCGTTCACATCGAGTCCCACGAAAGCACCAACGCTGTGGTCACCTCGGGCCCGGCGGAGCGCCTGCGTGATTTCGACGACATTATCGACCAACTCGATATCCGGCGCGCCCAGGTCCTGGTCGAGGCCGTGATCGCGGAGGTTTCCTCCGACCGGGTCGAGGAACTGGGCGTCCAGTGGGGCGCGATCGGCAGCAGCGCCGCCGGAGTCCTGAGCTTCTCCGAGAGGCAGACCGGCATCGTCGATCTGGCTGCCGGGATCGATGCCTACCTCGGGGGCGAGGTGGCCAGCCCGCCGGGGCTCAGCGACGGGCTGACGGTCGGCGGCGCGGGCCAGTCCGGAAACAACGCCATTGCCGGTCTGGTGAACATGCTGCAGCGCGACAGTGCCACCAACATCCTCTCGACCCCCAGCCTTCTCACGCTGGACAACGAGGAGGCCGAGATCGTGGTCGGCCAGAACGTACCGTTCGTGGTCGGGCGCTCAATCGAGGACTCCGGACAGGCCTTCGACACCATCCGGCGCGAGGACGTGGGGGTCAAGCTGCGCGTGCGTCCGCAGATCAACCAGGGCAACGCGGTGCGCATGGAGATCGAACAGGAGGTCTCGCAGCTGGCGCCCGGCACCGCGGGTGCCGCCGACCTGATCACCAACACCCGCACACTGACCACCCATGTCCTGGTGGATGACGGCGACATGCTGGTCCTCGGCGGGCTGATCGAGGAGCAGCAGACCGACCAGGAAGCCGGCGTCCCGGGGCTCGGGAATATCCCGGGCCTGGGCCGGCTGTTCCGCGCCGACCGCAACCAGACCGAAAAACGCAACCTGATGGTCTTCCTCCACCCGCGCATCGTCCGGGACAGCGCCGACGGCGCCGAACTCACCAGCGAGAAGTACAGCTTCATCCGCGCCGAACAGCTGCGCGAACGAGCCCGCACCCGGGGCCGCGGCGACACCACACCGGTCCTGCCGCAATGGGACCGGCTGACCGAGCTGCCCCCGGCCTTCGAAGAACTGCATCCGGCTTACGCCACCGACCATGCTGACTGAACAGGCCCCCGACCCGAGCACGGAAGACGACTTCAGCGTCGGCTACGGCTTCGCCCGGCGCGTCGGCGCCGTTCCGGGCGAGGTCCGCGGCGGCGAGCGGGAAATCATTCTCCATCCACGAGCGGACCCCGAGGGACTGGCCGAGCTCCGGCGACGCAGCGCCGAGCCGCTGCGTCTGCACCCGGTTGACGAGGCCACCTTCGAACGGCGCCTGCGCGAACGTTACGAGTCCAGCTCCTCGGACGCGATGCAGTCGATGGAAGGACTGGACGACAGCCTCGACCTCTCCAGTGTCGCGGAATCGCTGGGCGAGCCCCGGGACCTGCTGGAGACCGAGGACGATGCCCCCATCATCCGGCTGATCAACGCACTGCTGACCGAGGCGGTCCGCGAGAACGCCTCCGACATCCATGTCGAACCGTTCGAGAACCGCCTGGCCGTGCGCATGCGCGTGGACGGGATACTGCGCGAGGTCCTCACCCCTCCGGCAGGGCTGGCACCTCTCATCGTCTCGCGCATCAAGGTGATGGCCCGTCTGGACATCGCCGAAAAGCGCCTGCCGCAGGATGGCCGCATCTCCCTGCGCATCGCCGGGCGGCCGGTGGACGTGCGCGTCTCCACCCTGCCCTCGGGCCATGGCGAACGCATCGTGCTGCGACTGCTGGACAAGCAGGCCGGACGCCTGGACCTGGCCCATCTGGGCATGGAGGCACAGACCCACGCGGTCCTGGAGCGGATTGTCACGCGGCCGCACGGCGTCGTGCTGGTCACCGGCCCCACGGGCTCCGGCAAGACCACCACCCTGTATGCCGCCCTCACGCGACTGAACGACCGCAGCCGCAACATCCTCACCGTGGAAGACCCGATCGAGTACTACCTCGACGGGATCGGCCAGACCCAGATCAACAGCCGCATCGACATGACCTTCGCACGCGGGCTGCGCGCCATCCTGCGGCAGGATCCCGACGTGGTCATGGTCGGCGAGATCCGCGATCTGGAAACCGTGCAGATCGCGGTACAGGCCAGCCTTACCGGGCATCTGGTCTTTTCCACCCTGCACACCAACACCGCGATCGGGGCGGTCACGCGCCTGCGCGACATGGGCGTCGAGCCCTTCCTGCTGTCCTCGACGCTCAACGGCATCCTGGCGCAGCGCCTGGTGCGGGTCCTGTGCCCCGAATGCCGCGAGCCGTATCCCGCAAGCGCTCGCGAATGCGCCCTGCTGGGACTGGAAGACCCCGGCGACGACCCGGCACCCACGCTCCATCGGCCCCGCGGCTGTCCCGCCTGCAACGAGCTCGGGTATCGCGGCCGGACCGGGATCTACGAACTGGTGGAGATCGACGACACCCTGCGCGGCCTGATCCACGACAACGCCGGGGAACAGGAAATGACCCGGGCCGCCCGGCAGCACAGCCACAGCCTGCGCGCGGACGCCCGCCGCCGTGTCCTCGACGGCACCACCAGCCTCGAGGAAATGCTGCGCGTCACCCAGGAGGACTGACGCCATGCCCGCATTCGAATATCAGGCCCTGGATGCCGGGGGACGCACCCGCAAGGGTGTCACCGAGGGGGACACCGCGCGCAGCGTGCGGGCGCAGCTGCGCAGCGACGGCCTGACCCCGCTGGAACTGCGCGAGATCGACGATGCCGGCCCGCGGCCGGCCACCGTTGGCCGTTCCGCGACCGGCGGCCGGGGGCACATCGGCCCCCTGGACCTGGCCCTGGCCACCCGGCAGATGGCTACCCTGGCGCGTGCCGGGCTGCCGGTGGAGGAATGGCTGGCCACCGTCGCACGCCAGAGCGAAAAACCGCGGGTGCGCAACATCCTGCATGCGGTGCGCACTCGCGTCATGGAGGGACACTCCCTGGCCAGCGCGCTGGCCGGCTTTCCCCGGGTGTTCCCCGAGATCTACCGCAGCACCGTCGCCTCGGGCGAGGCCTCGGGGCACCTCGACCGGGTACTGGAACGCCTTGCCGAATATCTGGAGAGCCGGCACGCGCTGCGCCAGCGGGTGCTGCTGGCCCTGATCTACCCGATCGCCCTGACCGTGGTCGCCATCCTGGTGACCGTCGGCCTGGTGGTCTACGTGGTGCCCGAAGTAGTCCAGGTCTTTGACGGGCTCGACCAGGAGCTTCCGGCGATCACGCGGGGGCTGATCGCCACCAGCGATGCCCTGCGGGACTGGGGCCTGGCGGGACTGATCGTCCTGGCGGCCCTGACCGGACTGCTGGCCTGGGCGCTGCGCCACCCCGGCCCGCGCACGCAGTACCACCGCCTGCTGCTGCACCTCCCCCTGGTGGGGCGTCTGATCCGCGGCATCAATACGGCACGCTTCGCGCGCACCCTGAGTATCCTGTCAGCCAGCGGGGTGTCCCTGCTGGAGGCCCTGCGCACCGGATCCGAGGTAGTCTCCAACCGGCCCATGCGCACCGCGATCGAGAACGCGTCGCTGCGTATCCGCGAGGGCAGCAGCATCGGCCGGGCTCTGGAGGACACGGGTTTCTTTCCCCCGATCACCGTCCACCTGATCCGCAGCGGCGAGTCCAGCGGCAATCTCACCGAAATGCTGGAACGCGCCGCCGAAACCCAGGAGCAGGAGGTCGAATCCCGCATCAGCCTGAGCATGGGGCTGTTCGAACCACTGCTCATCCTGACCATGGGCGGGGTGGTGCTGACCATCGTCCTGGCGATACTGCTGCCCATATTCGAACTCAACCAGCTGGTGAACTAGAGCCATGAAACACTCCCGTCGCAATACCGGTTTCACCCTGATCGAAGTCATGGTGGTGGTCGTGATCCTCGGCATCCTCGCCGCCATCGTGGTCCCGCGCGTGATGGACCGGCCGGACGATGCCCGCCTGACCAAGGTCAAGCAGGACATCCGGACGATCGAATCCGCGCTCAATCTCTATCGCCTGGACAACTTCCGCTATCCCAGCACCGACCAGGGTCTGGAGGCGCTGGTGGAGCCACCGACGAGCGGCCCCGAACCCGCCCAGTATCGTGACGGCGGCTACATGGACCGACTGCCGAACGACCCCTGGGGCAACGAATACCAGTACCTGCATCCCGGACGCCACGGCGACTTCGACGTGTTCAGCTTCGGCGCCAACGGGCGGCGTGGTGGCGAGGGCATCGAAGGCGAGATCGGCAACTGGAACATCGACGACCTGTGACGCGGGCCCGGCAAGTTACGGGTTTCACCCTGCTGGAGGTCCTGGTGGTGATGGTCATCATCGGCGTGCTGGCCGGCGCTGCGCTTCTGTCCACCGGCCAGCTGGGCGGAAGAGCCCTGGAACAAACCGGACACCAGCTGGCCGGACAGATCGAACTCGCCCGCGATCAGGCGCTGCTGACCGGCCAGCCACTGGCGATAGGGGTCGCCCGTGAACGACTTGCCGTCCTCGAACGCCAGTGGCTGGACGACCGCCAGGTCACCTGGGTCCCGGTGGAGCAAGGTCCGCTGGCGCCTCGTGATCTGGGATCGCTGGGCCTGGAGCCCCGCCTGTGGATCGACGACCGTCGCGCCAGCCTGAGCGAGCGCCCCGAGGAAAACCTCATCACCATCAACAGTGCCGGCGACATCCAGGCGTTCGAACTGATCCTGCAGCGCGCGGGCGATGAAGCCTCGCTGCGCCTGCACAGCGATGGTACACGCCGGGTCCGCATGGATCGGGAGAACCGGTGATGGGCAGCCGCGGCTTCACCCTGCTGGAGCTGCTCGTGGCCCTGGTGGTGCTCGCCGTGGCGCTCGGGGCGCTGATCAAGGCCGGCAGCGAACACGCGCGCAACACCGCTTATCTGCAGGAGCGCGCCCTCGCCGAGTGGGTCGCGGCCAACGTGCTTGCTGACTACGAAGCGGGTCTGTTGCCGGCGGAAGCGGGAACCCGCCGAACTTCCGAGACCCTGGCCGGGCGCGAATGGGAGGCACGGGTGGAGATCGAAAACCGCCAGTTCGACGCCCCGCTGGAGCTGCCACCGGTACGCCGGATCGAGATCCGGGTGTGGCCGGCCGACGGCGATCCGGATCACCCGTTGGGGCGCGAGACCGGTTATGCACTGCCCTGAACGCAGCCAGTGCGTACGCACACGCGGGCCAGGCCGCGCGGACGGGTTCACCCTGCTGGAGCTGCTGGTGGCGGTGGGGATCTTCGGGATCGTCGGTCTCCTGGCGATCGGCGGCTTGCGCAGCGTGCTCGATGCGGACGAAGCCACGCGCGAACAGACCCGTCGGCTCGCCGACCTCCAGATCACCCTGGCCACCCTCGAGCGCGATCTGCGCCATGCGGTGCCCCTGCGCCCGCGCGACGGGTTCGGAGATCGCCAACCCCCGCTACGCTACAGCCCGGTCACCGACCCGCAGCAGCTCGAATTCGTGCGCGCGGGCCTGGGGGGCCACGAACGCCTGGGACGCGTGGCCTGGCGGATCGGCGAGGAAGGCCTGGAGCGCATCACCTGGCCGAGCGTGGACGGGGCCCCGCAAGAAAGCGAACGGCGGCGTCGTTTCCTTCCCCCGCAACCCGGCGAGGACAGGCATGCCGAACCACCACGGGTCCGTTTCGATTTCCTGCACCCGCGCACCGGGGAGGAAATCGATGCCTGGCCACCGCTGGAAACCGGCCACGAGGCGAGCCTGCCCGCGATGGTCCTGGTGCGTCTCGAGGTCCCCGGCCTGGGCGAGATCGAACGCCGTATCCCGCTGACCGGGGCACGACCATGATGCGCCCCGGGCATCAAAGCCAGGCCGGGGCCGCCCTGATCACCGCCTTGCTGGTGGTCGCCATCGCCACGGTCACCGCCGCCACCATGGCCCTGCGCGACCAGCAGCAGATCCATCGCGCGACCCTGCTGCAGGAACAGGACCGCGCGCGCCAGCTCAATCGGGGTGCGGAAGCCGTCGCAATCCATCTGCTGGAAGAACAGCGCGACCTGACGGAACTGCCGTGGGAGGGTTGCCAGTCACCCCCCATCCCGATCGAGATCGAGGGCACGACCGTTACCGGACGTCTGGACAACCTCCACTGCCGGTTCAATCTCAACAGCCTGGGTCGCGCCGGGGAGCCCCCGCTGCAGGCCTTTGCCGCGCTCGTCGACGATGCGCTGAGAGAGACCGACGGGCGCGGCGTCAACGGGCGCCGGATCGCGATGGCCGTGCACGACTGGATGAATCCCGAGACCGACGACCCGGTGTACCGCGGCCTGGAGCCGCCGCGCCTGAGCGGCAACCGCCCCATGCGTCTCGCCTCGGAACTGCTCCAGGTGGATGGCGTGAATGCCGAAACCTGGCAGGCCCTGGCACCGCTGGTCACGGCCCTTCCGGGCACCGACAACCACATCGACCGCGAACATGCGCCGGATGCGGTGCGCCGCGCCGCCGAGACCGACCCCCTGGCCGACACCACGGCGGCCGGCGAGCCGCACGCCCCCCGATATTTCCGTCTGCAACTGGTTGTGCGCACGGGCGGACGCGAATATTTTCATTGTGCAGTGATCGACGCCCCCAACGGTCGGACCGTGCTGCGCGAACTGACCCCCTGCGAGCCATGACCATGATCGCCACCCGAGGCACGGCCGACTGGCTGCTGTTCGAACTGCCCGAACCCGAGGATCTCGCTGGCCCGGAGAACGCCGGCGGAGCCCTGCGGTGGCTGCGCATCGCGCGTGACGGCGAGGTACAGTCCGGCGAGGCCACCGCGGCGGAACTCGCGGAACGGGTTCGGCCCGACCAGCGGCTGCTGGCGCTGGTCCCGGGCGAACGCGCCCCGCTGCACCGGGTGGCAGTACCGGGCAAATCCGCCCGTGTACGGCAGCGCGCCCTGCCCTATGCCCTGGAAGAACGTCTGAGCGAGGACCTGGAGTCGGTCCACATCGTGCCCGGCCCGCCCCATGGCAGCGAAACAACCGCCTGCGTGGTCGCCCTGCGCCATCTGCAGCAATGGGAAGGCTGGCTGGCGGCGCGGGGGTTGGGGCATGCGCGTCTGATCCCGGACATCGCCCTGCTGCGCGGACTGGCCGACGGCGACCACCATTACGTCCTGGCCGGGGAGACGCGCTGTCTGCTGGTGCCGGCGGATGCCGAACCCCTGGCCCTCCCGCGCGATCTGGCGGCCTGGTGGTTGAAAACCCGCGAGCTGCCCGAGCCGGAACACCCCGGTCACGCGGATGCCGCTCCCCTGACACCTTCGTCCGGCTGGCAGGGGAGTCTTCTCGAACTGCTGGCAGCGAACCTGCGTTCCGGAACACTGGACGCCGGCCGCCTGCGTCGCTGGTTGCGCGCGGCCCGGCCGTTCGAACTCGGGACCCGCAGGCAACAAGACCGGGGGCGGTCGATCCTTCCGGGACCGGAATGGCGCCTGCCGGCGTCCCTGGCGGTGGTGCTCGGCCTGGCGTGGCTGGGAGGTCAATGGCTGCAGATCCACCATCTGGAACGGGAACTGGCCGCCACCGAGGATGCCATGGCCGAAGTCTTCGCCCGGGCGCTTCCCGAGCGTCGCATGGTCGATCCGGTCGGCCAGTTCGAGATCCTGCTGCGCGAACCGGAGACCGCCGCGGGCTCCGAAGACATCACCAGTCCGCTGGCCGAACCGATCGCCCTGATCGCGGAACAGCTCGACGACGACACGCTGACCCTGCGCCATCTGCGCGGCGACGCCAACCGGCTCGAACTGGAACTCGACGGTCCCGGTCTCGCCGATATCGAACGCCTGCGCGAAAATCTGCAGCAGGCGACCGAACGACGCGTCCGCATCACCTCGGCCGAAACCGGCGACGACCGTGTCCGCGCCCGACTGATCCTGGAAGAGGAGCCATGAGGGAATACTGGAACAACCTGCGCGCGCGGGAACAGCACATACTGTTGCTGGGAGCCGGAGCCCTGGCCGCCGCCCTGGCCTTCCTGTTCCTGGTGGAGCCGACGCTGGAGGCCCGTCAGCAGGCGGAACAGCGACTGGCGGAAACACGCGCTCAACTGAGCTGGATGGAGGCCCGTGCGGAGACCGTGGCCGAACGCGCGGACACCGGCGAAACGACACGCGGGCCCCGCACAGGCGGACGCTCCGGCGGTTCCCTGCTGGCCCACGTGGATGCCGCCGCACGTGCCGCCGGCCTGGCCGGCCCGCTGCAGCGGGTCCGGCCCTCCGGAGACGGGGTCAGTGTGTTGCTGGAAGATGCGGCGTTCAACGAACTGATGCTCTGGCTGGGCGAACTGGAAACCGAAGACGGGGTGGTGCCGGTGCGCGTGTCGCTGGAGCGCGGCTCGCGCAGCGGCCACGTGAATGCCGAACTGCAGCTCGAACCAGCGGATCCCGACAATGGCTGATGCGCGTCGTTTCTGGCCCGTGGCCTTCGTGTTCCTCGTAGCCCTGGGGCTGGCCCTGGTAATCCGGGCGCCGGCCACGACCTGGGCCGCGGGGGCCGAACGCGTCGGCCTGATCCCCGACGGGATCCGATGGGAAGCGGTCCACGGCCGACCGTGGCAGGGCCGCGCGAGCGAAGTGGTCGCCCCGGTCGGCGAACTCGGGCAGGTTGGCTGGGACCTTCGTCCGATGTCGCTGCTGCGCGGACAGCTCGCCGTGGACATAAGCTGGGAGCCACCCCGGGGCGGCCACCTGGAAGGCCGTGGCTTTGCGGGGCTGACCTCACACGGAATCCGGGGGCTGGAAGGCGATCTGCCGGCCTCCACCCTCAATCACCTGGACACCGGCATCCCGCTGCTGCTGGATGGAACGCTCCGCGCTCACGGGGTGGGGCTGCAGATCCGGCGCGACGGAGCCATCGTGGCCGCCGGCGGCTCCTTCCAGTGGCTGGAAGCCGCCGCCGGACTGCCCCGCCCCGTGCCCCTGGGCGAACACCAGGCGAGCCTCGACGCCCTGAATGAACGCCTGCAACTGCAGCTCGCCTCCTCCCCCGAGGCGGCGCTCAGGACCTCGGGCCGGCTCGCGATTGATTTCAGACAGCCCACCCCCGCGGTCGAGGCCGATCTGCAATTCGAGGCCCGGGATCACGCTGATCCCGGCCTCCACAACTTCCTGCGCCAGCAACTGGAACCCGACCCACAGGGACACTATCGATGGACCATCCAGCCCGAATCCTGACCCGGTACACCACGCGGCACGCCGCCATGGTCCTGGTGGCGCCGGCCATGCTCGTGCTCGCCGCCGGCTGTGCCACCGGACCCGACACCCGTACCGACGGCGCCGAGGGCCCGTTGCAGCAGGCCCTGGAGCGGGAGGACTGCCGCGAAGCCTGGGGCCTCGTAATGCCGGACGCCGGCTCGACCGATGCACCCGACACCACCGACATGGACACCCGGCTGCGCGTCGCCCATCTGTGCCTGCAACAGGGCGAATTCGAACGTGCCCGCGACCTGAGCGACGCCATCGAACCGGCACATCCGGGCCATCCCGACCTGGACTACGCGGCCTATCTCGGCGCACTGGCCCGTCTGGGCATCTGGAACCGGGCGACCGCCGTCCCGCCGCGGGAACGCATCCGCCACGGCCGGGAAGTTTTCCGCCACCTCGCCGGATTCCTCGAAGAACATGCCATGTCGCGCCATGCCGAATCGCTTGCTCCGCGTCTGGCCAGACTGCGCGAAGACCTCGCGGATATCGAACTGCAGGTGGCCGGCGCCGCGGCCGAAGACGGCCAGGAGGACGAAGCGCGGGCACGTCTGCGCTACATCCGTGACCACTTCCCGGGCACCACCGCCGCCCGGACTGCGGCCGAACGACTGGAAAGTACGGAACCGGCACCGGTGCAAACCCCGAATTGATACGGGCCATTACCAGGGCCCCGTTTCCGGGTACAAACTGACGTCATGCGAAATTCAACGCCACTCGGACGACACTCGCTTTTCCCGTTGTTGGGGGGGCTGCCCCTTGCGCTGGTGGCGCTGGCAGGGATCGCGGCCTGCGGCGGATCTTCGTCGTCCGGCCCGGATACCTACGAGCTGTCCGGTACCATCCGGACCGCCGCCCTGCATCGGGTCGATTCCGACACCAACGACCCGGAGAGCACCCCCGGGGACAACAACACCCCCGCCACCGCGCAACCGCTGCCGGTGCCGTCGATCACCGGTGGATTCGTGGCCGCGCCGGGGACCCTGTCACGCTTTGGTCCGGCGGGTGACGAATGGGACTTCTATTCGGTCGAGCTGGAGGCCGGGCAGCAGGCCCTGCTGCACTTCCCGTCTTCCCGCAGCATCAACCTCGACCTGCTCCTGCTGGATGCATCGGAAAAGGTTATCGACGCCTCGCGCGGCACACGCCATTCCGAACGCGTGGTGGCGCCCGAGGACGGAGAGTATTTCGTGGCGGTGGAGGCCCGCCGCGGCACGGCGGGATATCAGCTGCGTATCGACGGGCCATGGCAGACCCCTTCGATATCCGCCATGGCCTCGCCCTCGCCGCGTGCCTCCGAGGCCTTCGCGCCCGGAGAAGTGATCGTACACACGCGCACGGAGATCAGCACGGCCGGACGTGCCCCCGACGACACCCCGGCCACCGCCATGGCCGCGGAGGCCGGGCTGCAGGCCCTCGCCGGAGCCACGAGCCGGGAGCAGCTATGGCGCATCCCCGAGGGCCGGGCCGAACTGGCGCTGAGCGCCCTGGGAGCACCTCCGGCAAGCGGCCCGCACCCCGCCCGCGGCTGGGCCGACCGCGCCACCGAGGCCCGCGACCGTACCCTTCGGGTCATCCAGGCGCTCCAGAACCACCCCGAGGTGGTCTCCGCGGCCCCCAACTACTACGTCACTGCGCAGAACCTGCCCGACGACCCGAGACAATCGGAGCAATGGTTCCACGACACCATTGAACTGCCCGAGGCCTGGGACATCACCACCGGTGGATCAGCCGGCGAGGACGTCATCGTGGCCATCATCGACACCGGACTGCACCGCGACCACGAAGACATGGACTCCGGCCGCCTGCTTCCGGGCCAGACCTTCCTCCAGGACGACGATCCCGGTGACATAAGGCCCCACGGCACCCACGTCACCGGCATCATCGGGGCGCACACCGACAACGGGATCGGCGTTGCGGGCATTTCCTGGCACGCGGAACTGATGCCCGTCCGCACCCTCGACGGCGACGGACGCGGGACCGTGTACGACATGCTCCAGGGCGTCCGCTATGCGGCCGGCCTGGACAACGACTCCGGAGAAAAACCGGATCGCCCCGCCGACATCATCAATCTCAGCCTGGGGCAGGAAGGAGGCACCCCCTCCGAAACCGCAGCCGATCTGTTCCACGAGGTGCGCGAACTCGACATCCTGACGGTGGCATCCACCGGCAACAGTGGCGCCGAAGACATCGCCCTGCCCGCCGACTATGCGGACGTTCTGGCCGTTGGCGCCACCGATCGCGATGACCGGCGAGCACCCTACAGCAACTACGGCATCGGGCTCGACCTGGTCGCCCCCGGGGGGCTGATGACCTCGGCAGGAGATCCGGACGGCATCCTCAGCACCTGGGAGCCGGACACCTATGCGTTCAAACAGGGCACATCCATGGCCACCGCCGTTGTCTCCGGAACCCTCGCCCTCGGACGCGCGGTCAATCCGGACCTGGGGCCGCCCGGAGTCCGCTACCTGCTGGAAACCGGTGAGCTCACCGAGGATCTGGGAGCCCAGGGCTGGGAGCCCGAAACCGGTTGGGGGAGGATCGACGCCCATCGAACGGTACAGGCCTTCGCGGATTTCGATGCCGACGATCTGCCCCCCAGGCTGTCGGCCCAACCACCGGGCCTGGCATTCGGATATACGCAATCCGTTCAGGAACTGGAGTTGCGCAATTCAGGCACGGGGGACCTGGCGCTTGACGAAATCGGGGTGACCGCCGAATGGCTGCAGATCGAACCCCGACGGATCGATGACGACGGACTCGGTGTCTATGAGCTCCGCGCGTCACGGGAACGGGTCGATCCGGGCCGACATACCGCCCGGATCGAGGCATCCGCCGACAACGGCGACCGCGTCGAAATCCCGGTGGAGCTGCACGCTGCAAGCCCCGACCCCGAACACGATACGGTCGGCCGCGTGGTGGTCGAGCTGCACGATGCGAACGAGACCCTGGTGGCCCGCACGACCGCATCGCGGGAGGACGGCGCCTATCGGTACCGGTTCACCGGCATTGCCGAAGGCGAGTACCGGGTCACCGCCACCACCCGCATGACCGGCTCCAGTGTGACCTGCGGCGCGACGGAGGCCTGCGGCACCTGGCCGTCCACCCTCCGCCCCGCCGACCTGGAACTCGACCGTGACCGCCACGACGTGGACTTCCGCATCGCCTGGCCACCGGAGATCACGCCGTGAACTGACGCCGTTCAGTCATCGCTGCCGGTGAAATCGACCTCCGTGGTCTCGCCCGCTTCGACCGTGGCATTGGCCTGATCGACAAAATCGATGGGCGTTTCTTCTTCGGGATCGTCCTCGTCGGCCTCGAAGGTCAGGGCGACGGTGTAATCTCCCGGCTCGATAAAACCGGCCGTGTAGCGGTATTCCCAGTCACCGTCTTCCTCCACGTGGCGATACTCGACGTTGGCCGTGGTGATCGCGTCGTCTTCCGTATCACGCAGATCCACCGGCTCGCGATCCTCGCCCTCGAATACATAGACCGCCGCGCCCGGGCAGGCTTCAACGCCATCTTCACCGCGGTCTTCACAGGTATAGCCATCGGGGAGAAGGGCCGGATCCACCGTTCCGGTAATGCTACCCGCGGTGTCGTTGTCCACCAGGCGCAGGGAACGCCGCATGCGGTGATAGTCTTCAAACCGGGGATCTTCACGGATCGCCTTGCGCAGGTCGAAATCCACGGTGAGCGACACCGCGCCATCCTCGGGCACCGAGAAGCCGCTCGACAGCTGCAGGCCCGCCTGCAACCCACCCGGAATGGTCAGGTTCTCGCTGTAACCGCCAACGAACTCGATGAAGGAACTGGTCGCGTAATTCGAGAGCGGGGGTGCGCTGGCTCCCTCTTCCGGCTCCAGATGGAAGCGGATCCAGGAATAATCCCCCGCCGTGACCTCTTCGTCCTCGAACAGGAATTCGGAATCTTCGCCCTGCAGCGCCAGCAGATCGATTTCGCGCACGGAGTTCTCTTCATCCTCCTCGTCGAATTCGATCGTGATCCGCTCACCATCCGCCGGCTGCAACTCCACATGGGTGAAACGCACGACGACCCGTTCGGCCGAATCCACGGGTGCGTCGGTCACCGCCAGACTCATCTGCCCGGTTCCACCATCATCACTGCTGCTACTGCTCCCGCTTCCTCCACCACAGGCGACCAGACCTGCGCCGGCCGCTCCCAGAACAGCCATCCGAACCCACATACCCATCTGGCTCATGTTTCTCCCCTGCGTTTTCTGGAAAATCAGTGAGAAGATTAGCCAGTCGACACGCCGGTACAAGCTCACGAGGGGGTTCAACGCCATGGCGTTTCCGGAAGCTTGAAGTCCTTCACGAGTCTGGCAGGGATTCGATCGGTTGGAAGGCCCCGGACCGGCCGGGGCCACGACACTCCCGGGATAACGGGACATGCCCGGAGGAGGGCCGGCCCGTTCGGACCTTGTTCCGTTGGAGAGGGTCGCCCCGTGGACAACCTGTTGAAAGATCACACCTAACCGGTAGAACGCCGTTCCAGGCTGTCCAGCGGACTGGCGGTATCGCGCAGCCCCATCCAGCAGGCGATACTGGCACGCCAGCGGCGGGTGGGGAGCACAGCGTGGGGCACGCTCTGGCTGAGGAAGATCGCGAGGGTGCCGGCCTCGGGGCGCACGCGTTCCAGTTCGCGGGCTTCGTCGGCCCCGTCCTGCGGCGTGTAGAACGCCAGTTCGCCCCCGTCGCGGGCACGCCAGTGCCGATTGAGATAGAGCACCAGCGACAGCCGCCGGCGGTTACCCTCGCGAAAGGCGTCCACGTGGCGAGCGTAACCCGTGCCGGGCGGGTACAGCGCGAAGTGTGCCTCGGTCTCGAACAGGCCCGGGATCAGGCCGCGGGCGGCGACACGACGCAGGTGTTCCAGACGCTCCAGCAGCTCCCGCTGGGCCGGCGTCGCACCTTCCAGCCAGTGGATGCGGTCACCGCGTTCGGCGGCATCGTGCCGGCGCTCGCGACCCCGCCCCACCCGCGCGGAGCGCAGGCGTGCGGCGTTGCGCAGGGCGTACACCTCCTGGCGCAGGGCATCGGACAGGCGATCTTCGAGAAACCCGGGGCACACCACCCGCCCGTCACGTGCAAGCGTGTCGAGCCAGCCGTCATCCGCCAGCGATGCTGCGGCGGGGGATTCCTTCCGGATGCCGTCCGGCCACGCGGGACGGGGCCCGGCGACCGCGCCGGATAATCGGTGCACCGCCGGGACCGGGGCGGCAGGGGGTATCGCGATGTCCGGGGTGCCGGTATCGGCGGGACGCGCTTTCATGAACGGGCGGATTCTCTTGCGGGCCCGCCAACCGGGGCGCGGCGGGCATCACCCCGAATATACCCCGTTCCCGCCCTCCCGGAAAGCATCCGCCCTCCGGCCGCGAATCACCCGCCCGCGCCGGCGCCCGCGGTCGCATCCCCCACGAGCATGACACGGTTGCGCCCGGCGTCTTTCGCCTCGTACAGGGCGGCGTCCGCGGCGTCGATCAGGGCATCGGGTTCGCTCACGGGCTCCGGCCAGGTGGCCACTCCGACGGAGGTGGTGACGGTGCCCAGGCTGCGCCCCTGGTGGAACAGGGCGAGTTCGGCGATGGCCTCGCGCAGTTCCTCGGCGCGGTCGCGGGCCCGGTCGCCGTCCGCCTCCGGCAGAATGACCAGGAACTCCTCCCCGCCCAGCCGGCAGGGCAGCTCGGCCCCGATGAACAGCTTCTGCAGCAGATGGGCGACCGCCACCAGCACCACGTCACCGGCATCGTGGCCGTAGGTGTCGTTGAACTGCTTGAAGTGGTCGACGTCCAGCATCAGCACCGACAGCGGCCGTTCGGCCCGCCGGCAGCGTTCCACCTCGGGCTCGAGCGTCTCGTCGACGAAACGCCGGTTGTACAGGCCGGTCAGCGGATCACGGATGGTCAGGTTGCGCAGGGCCTCGCGCAGGCGGATGTTGGACAGCGCCAGCCCCAGACGCGCCGCGGTGGCGTCCACCAGGCGTTCGTTTTCACCCGCGCTTTCGCCCGGGGAAACCCCGTGCGCCCCGCCCGCCACGTGCAGGACCCCCAGCGTCTTGCCTTCGGCATGCATGGGGGCGCAGATGGAGTCGATCTCCGAATTGCCGTCATGTCGGCAGGCGGGGTTGCGGGCCTCCGGATCATAGACCCAGGTCCGGCCGAGCCGCAGGGCCCAGCAGTCGTCCGGCGCAAAGGTGTCGGGGTGTTCCTCGTGATACTCGCCCCAGCCGGTGATGCGCTCCAGCGAGTGCCCGTCTTCGCTGAACAGATAGACCGTGCCGGACAGCCCGGCGAACAGCTCGCCCAGGGAGCGCTGGATGATCGCACGGGTTTCATCGAGGGTGCGGCAGGACTGCAGCAGATCGGTCAGCTCGTTGAGGACAGTCATTTCCTTGCGCTGGCGCTCGAGGCTCGCGGCGCGCTCGGTCGCCGCGTCACTGGCGCGGGCCAGCTGGTCGGTGCGCTCGCGCACCTTCTCCTCCAGCTCGTCACGGGAGCGGCTGAGCTTCTGCTGGGTGGCCTCCTGTTCCTGCTCGTATTGCTCCAGGTTCTCCACCATACGATCGAAGGCCCCCGCCAGAGTGGTCAGCTCGCTGGCCCCGTGGATATCCCCCACCCGCACGTTCAGCCGCCCGTCCGAGATCTGCCGCGCGGCGCTGGCCAGCCGCCCCACCGGACGTCGCACGGCCACCTCGCCGAGCAGCCAGGCGATGCCCAGTGCGAACAGAAACACGGCCCCCAGAAGCAGCAGTGTGCGCTGGAACAGGGCATCCACTTCGGAAAACAGCACGTCGGTGGACAGGCCGACGGTCACGATCCGGCGCTCGTCATCGCTGCCGAAGACGGTGTAGGCGTAGCCGCGAGTCACGCCATCCAGACCCGCGCTCTCCAGGGTCCCGGCATGACCGCCCTGCGTCCGCACTTCACGCAGCAGGTCCGCCTCGGCCGAGTCGCCTCCGGCCGGCCCGGCGATGTCGGGGGCACGCGCGAGCACCCGGCCTTCCGGGTCCCAGAGCGTGGCGACGGGCGTGCGCACGGCGGCGCGGTCCATCGCGGTCAGGTGTTCCACGGCCCCCAGCGGTTCCTCGTGTCCCGCTTCCACCCGCTCCCGGATCACCGCGGCCAGGGTGGCGAGGTTCTCGACCGCCTGACGGGAATTGATATCCCGGGCCTCCACGGCGGAGTGGATGATCACCAGGGCGACCGGAATCATGGAGAGCAGGGTGAGCAGAATGAGACGGCTGCGGATCCCCGACAGCCAGGCGTGATAAAGGTTCTTCATCGGCAGGTCCCCTGATTTCGGGGCCCAAGTTAGCGCATTTTGGCGCGACCGTCGCATCCTGCCGGCGGCGGACCGGTCCGGGCGGACGAACTCAATGCTCGAGGAAGCCGCCGTCCACCAGATGGCGCCGCAGGGCAGCGCGGGCCTCGGTCACGCGCGGCGCGGGCCCCCGCAGCCCCAGCTCCACCTGCGGGGCCCCGTCGCGCATGCGCGGCAGGCAGGAGATGCGCAGGTCGGGGAAGGCCGCTTCCATGGCCTCCAGCACCGGGACCAGGCGGCTCTCGGTCACGCCCTCCAGCGTCAGGCCCTCCTCCACCGAGCCGGCGGAGGCATCGCGGCCCGGAAAGCGCTGGTCCAGTACCCAGCGGATCATCGGCTCGGCCATGTCGGGGAAGCCGGGTACGCAGTGATGACGGGCGCAGGAGAAGCCCGGGATGCCGTTGACCGGGTTGGGGATCAGTTCGGCCCCTTCCGGCAGGTCGGCCATGCGCACGCGATGCGGCCGGGCCTCGGCGCCGAAGCGCCGCTCCAGCAGCTCGATGAATTCGGGATGGGGCCGCAGCGACAGACCCAGGGCCTCGGCCAGACAGGCGCGGGTGCGGTCATCGGGGGTCGCGCCGATGCCGCCGAAGCTGAACACCTCGGCATCGGTGTCCGCGGTCTCGCGGAAGTTCCGCGTCAGGCGCACGGGATCATCCCCGACGATGCGCAGCCACGCCAGCTCCAGGCCCTTTTCCGCCAGCGCGGCGGTGAGGTTGGCCTGGTGGCGATCGCGCCGCTTCCCGCTGAGGATCTCGTCGCCGATGATGACCGCGCCGATCTCGATGTTGCGTCCGTCGTGGGGCTCCATCCCGCCCTGCTCTCCCCTGCTGTCACGCCGGTGGCGGCACCGGTCCGTTCAGTTCTCCGCACCCAGCGCCAGGGCACGCTCGCGGGCCGCGGCCCGCTGCTCGGGACTATTGTCCGGATCCCCCAGCCACGGCGCCAGATGCCGCCCGGCGAGTTCGGCCAGGAACTGCAGATGGTCGTCGCGATCGTTGAGCGCGGGGATGTAATGGAAGCGCTCTCCGCCGGCCTCGAGGAAGATCTCGCG
Source organism: Thioalkalivibrio sp. AKL17 (assembly GCF_000377885.1). NCBI lineage: Bacteria > Pseudomonadati > Pseudomonadota > Gammaproteobacteria > Chromatiales > Ectothiorhodospiraceae > Thioalkalivibrio > Thioalkalivibrio sp. AKL17. The sequence goes on along the minus strand of NZ_KB898766.1, from coordinate 118,311 downwards.
GTTCTCGTCGGCGATCTCCTCCAGGGTCTCCAGGCAGTCGGCGGAGAAACCGGGGCAGATCACGTCCACCGAACGCACGCCCTGCCCCGGCAGGGCCTCCATGGTCTTGTCAGTGTAGGGCTGCAGCCACTCCTCGCGGCCGAAGCGCGACTGGAAGGTGACCTGCCACTGGTCGTCCTCGAGCCCCAGGGCCTGCGCCAGCTTGTGTCCGGTGGCATGGCACAGGCAGTGGTAGGGGTCGCCGTTGAGCAGATAGCGCTTCGGCACGCCGTGGAACGACATCACCAGGCGATCGGGCTGCCCGTGCTCCTCCCAGTGTTCACGCACGCTGTTGGCCAGCGCCCGGATGTAGCCCTCCTCGGCGTCGTAGCTGGCGACGAACTGCAGATCCGGCACCCAGCGCCAGCCCTTCAGCACCTCCGCCACGGCGTCAAAGGTCGAGCCCGTGGTCGAACCGGAATACTGCGGATACAGCGGCAGCACCACGACCCGCCGCACGCCCTGGCGCCGCAGCTCGTCCAGCCCTTCCTCGATCGACGGGTTGCCGTAACGCATGCCCAGCGCCACCGGCACGTCCTCGCCGGTCTGCTCCGCCAGGCGCGCGCGCACGCCCGCCGTCTGGCGCCGCCCGATGGCCAGCAGCGGCGAACCTTCGTCGGTCCACACGGTGGCGTATTTCGCCGCGCTGCGCCGCGGGCGCACGTTGAGGATGATCCCGTTGAGGATCAGCCACCAGATCGGCCGTGGCACCTCGACCACCCGCGGGTCCCACAGGAACTGCTTGAGGTAGCGCCGCAGTGCCGGCGCGGTGGGTTCATCGGGGGTCCCCAGGTTGGTGAGCAGCACGCCGGCGTCGCGCGCCTGACCGTGGCGGTAATCCGACTCTCCGAAGTACTTCATGACGTTCCTTAATGGCTGGATCCGGCGATGCATGGGAGTCCCGGCCACCGTCAAAGGTTCGACCGGAACGCATCAGGATAGCGCGTCGCCCTCGAGACGTCCCCGCAGCGGACTGGTCCGCGGGAAATGGGCCTGCAGGAATTCCATCTGGTCCGCCAGCACCCGGCGTCCCTTCAGGTAGATGTACTCGGCATGCGTGGGCGTGAACGGGATCGCCAGCAGCTGCATGCCGGCCTGCTCGGGCGTGCGGTCGGCCTTGTGGTTGTTGCAGCGCTTGCAGGCGGTGACCACGTTCTTCCACATGTCCTGCCCCTGCTGGCTGACCGGGGTCACATGATCGCGCGAGAGCTCGCGGGCGGGGAAATGGCGGCCGCAGTAGAGACACAGGTGGGCGTCGCGCCGGAACAGGGTGGGATTGTTGAGCGGGGGGACATAATGAGCGCCCTGGCGGGCGCGGGTGCCGTGGGTGGCGATGATGGAGTTGACCTCCACCAAGGACTGGCGGCCGGAACGCGCGTTGATGCCGCCGCGCACGCGATAAAGCGGTCGGCCGCAGGCGTAGGCCACCTGCTCGCAGTAATAAAGCCGCACGGCCTGTTCCAGGCCGATCCACTCCAGCGGCATCCCGGAGGCATCCGTGCGCAGGACCTGATGCTCGGTCGGTAACATGACCTCGCCCACCCTCAAGGAAACACGGATTTCCTCACGCGGCTCACGGTTCCGGCGACACCCGCGCCCGTGAACAAACCGGTGCTTCCTCGGCACGTTTTCACACAATAAACGGCGCCAGCGCGCAATACAATTTCATCCACATGAATCGTCCCGTCGCAACACTCCAGCCTGGACTCCGGTTTATGCGCGCCGGCGATTCCGCTACACTCACGGGCTCGTTTTTCGCTGCGGGGCGCTTTACGGCCCCGCGGGATCCGGTTTTTCCACCACCCGCGAGCGCGGTCGTGCCTCCCTTTGCCATTGGGGCCATCGGGATTGCGGGAACGCACGGCCCGGGGAGAAAGCGCATGGCAATCAGACTAACCGTACCCAAGGAGAGTGCCAGCGGCGAACGCCGTGTCGCACTGGATCCGCTGGTCACCGGCAAATTCGGCCAGCTGGGCGTGAGCGTTCAGGTCGAGAAGGGCGCCGGCGAAGCCGCCGGTTTCCCCGATTCGGCCTATGAGGGCGCCACCCTGCTGGACACCGAGGCTGCCTATTCACAGTCGGACATCATGGTCCGCGTGGCGCCGCCCACGGTCGAAGAGGTCAACCGGCTGCCGGAAGGCTCGACGCTGGTGGGGCTGTTCCACGCCCACCGTCATCCCGAGGTCGTCCGGGCCATGCAGGAGCGGCGCATCCAGAGCTTTGCGATGGAGCTGATCCCGCGCATCTCGCGCGCGCAGAGCATGGACGCGCTGTCCTCGCAGGCGGCGGTCGTCGGCTACAAGGGCGCCATCCAGGGCGCCGACCTGGCCTGCCGGTTCTTCCCGATGCTGACCACCGCGGCCGGCACCATCCGCCCGGCCAGGGTCATCGTGATCGGCGCCGGCGTGGCCGGGCTGCAGGCCATCGCCACGGCCAGGCGCCTGGGCGCGATCGTCGAAGCCTACGACGTGCGCTCGGCGACCAAGGAGCAGGTGGAATCGCTGGGCGCGAAGTTCCTCGACCTGGGCGTATCGGCCGAGGGCGAGGGCGGCTACGCCCGCGAGCTGACCGCCGAGGAAAAGAAGCAGCAGCAGGACGCGCTGGGCGAGTACATCGCGCAGGCCGACGTGCTGATCACCACTGCGGCGATCCCGGGCCGCGAGTCACCGAAGCTGGTGCCCGAGGACATGGTCAAGGGCATGAAATCCGGCGCGGTGATCGTCGACCTGGCCTCCGAGGGCGGTGGCAACTGCGTGCTGACGCAGCCGGGCGAGACCGTCACCCAGCACGGCGTGATCATCCACGGCCCGCTCAACGTGCCGTCGCAGGTTCCGCTGCATGCCTCCGAGATGTATGCCAAGAACCTGCTGAATTTCCTGACCCCGATGCTTCCCGAGGGGGAATTCAACCCCGACTGGGAGGACGAGGTCATCGCCCAGAGCGTGCTCACCCGTGACGGCGAGATCGTGCATGCCGCCACCCGTGATGCCATCCAGGGAGCTTCCTCATGATCGAGATCTCAGGTTTCGTAGCACTCTATATCTTCATGCTCGCGGCCTTCACGGGCTACGAGGTGATCTCCAAGGTCCCGGTCATCCTGCACACCCCGCTGATGTCCGGTTCCAACTTCGTCCACGGGATCGTCCTGGTCGGGACCATGGTCGCGCTGGGTCACGCCCAGACGCCGCTGGAACAGGCGATCGGCTTCATCGCCGTCATCCTCGCCGCAGGTAACGCCGCCGGCGGCTACGTGGTCACCGAACGCATGCTGGAGATGTTCAAGTCCAGCAAGGACGACAAGGGAGACAAGGCATGAGTCTGATCATCAACCTCGCCTACTTTGTGGCGGCGGTGCTGTTCATCGTCGGCCTCAAGCAGATGTCGTCGCCGACCACCGCGCGGCCCGGCATCATCTGGGCCGGCGTCGGCATGGTACTGGCCACCGTCGTGACCTTCGCGCATCCGGAGATCTCCGGCGGCGTGAACTACACCCTGATCGTTCTGGGTATCGCCATCGGCGGTGCGCTGGCCTGGTGGAGCGGCAAGAAGGTCCAGATGACCGACATGCCGCAGATGATCGCGCTGTACAACGGCATGGGCGGCGGCGCCGCGGCCGGCATCGGTGCGATCTACCTGCTGCAGGCCACGCCCGAGACGGTGACCACCACGGGTATGGCCATCGCGGTGATCGGCTCGGTCATCGGTTCGGTGGCGTTCTCCGGCTCGCTGGTGGCCTACGCCAAGCTGCAGGGCCTGATGAAGAAGACCCTGAACTTCCCCGGGCAGCAGGTACTGAACCTGGCAATCATCGCCCTGGTGGTCATCCTCGGCTTCGTGATGGCGCTGGGTGACGGCACGATCGGCGGCGGCACGCTGCTGGCATTCTTCATCCTGTCGCTGGCCTTCGGGGTGCTGATGACCCTGCCGATCGGCGGCGCCGACATGCCGGTGGTGATCTCGCTGTACAACGCGCTGACCGGCCTCGCCGTGGGCTTCAAGGGCATCGTACTGGACAATCCGGCCCTGATGATCGCCGGTATCGTGGTCGGTGCGGCCGGCTCGCTGCTGACGCAGCTGATGGCCAAGGCCATGAACCGGCCGCTGAAGAACATCCTGTTCAGCCAGTTCGGTGGCGGCTCCAGTGCCGCGGAAGAAGAGATCGAAGGCACGATGAAAGAGATCCAGGCCAACGACGCCGGGATCATGATGGCCTATTCCAGCAAGGTGATCATCGTGCCCGGCTACGGCATGGCCGTGGCCCAGGCCCAGCACAAGATCTGGGAGCTGACCGAGCTGCTGCAGAAGCGCGGCGTGGACGTGAAGTTCGCGATCCACCCGGTGGCCGGCCGCATGCCCGGGCACATGAACGTGCTGCTGGCCGAGGCCGGCGTGCCCTACGACATCATCTACGACCTCGACGAGATCAACGACGAGTTCAAGACCGCCGATGTCGCGATGGTGATCGGGGCGAACGACGTGGTGAACCCGGTCGCCCGGACCAACCCCGACTCGCCGATCTACGGCATGCCGATCCTCAACGCCGACGAGGCGCACAACGTCATCTGCGTCAAGCGCGGCCGCGGTTCCGGTTTCTCCGGCATCGAGAACCACCTGTTCTATGCCGAGAACAACCGCATGCTGTACGGCGATGGCCAGAAGGTCGCCGCGGAACTGGTGGCCAGCGTCAAGGCGCTCGGCTGAAGCCCGCGACCGGAGGGCGGCATCGCCGCTCCTCCGGGACGCCCCGGACGGACCCGGAGACCCGGCCCCCTGTGGCCGGGTTTTTTATGCCCGAACGCCCTGCGGGGCTTGCAACTTGTACACAACCCGTGCAGGGGCCGCCTCCGCCCGGGGCCAACGGGGCACTTGCGTGGACCAGCGCTCAAAGAGGCTCACATATAAACGGTAAATTACTGTGTTTTCGGGCTTTTCATTGTACTGACCATTTTTTGACCAATCTGTCATCATCCGCGACAGTACAAGGGCTCAGGAAGTTTCCCCCCGCTTCTTCCACAGAGTTATCCACAGGTTCTGTGGAAAACCTCGCGCCACCAACGGACTCGGGAAGCGCGGCCACGTCGCGTACACTGACCCCATGCCCGACACCCCCGCATCCGCGCCGTCCATCGTCCGGGTGGCCATCGACCGCCCGCTGGACCGCCTGTTCGACTATCGCTCGCCGCCGGATCGCGACGTGCGGCCCGGCATGCGCGTGCGAGTCCCGTTCGGCCCCACCCGCCTGACCGGGGTGGTGATGGAAGCGGGGGTCACCAGCGAGATGGAACCCGAGCGCCTGCGTGCGGTCAGCGAAGTGCTGGACGCTACCCCGATCCTCCCCGACTCGCTGCGTGAACTGCTCGGCTTTGGTGGCCGGTACTACCACCACCCGATCGGCGAGGTGGTGCTGGGGGCCCTGCCACCCGCCCTGCGTCGCGGCCGGCCGCTCCCGGAAGCCGCCACCCCCGAACCGCTGTGGGCGGTGACCGAGCAGGGACACCGCGCCCTGGCCGACGGCGCCGTACGCGGCGAACGCCAGCGCGCGATCGTCGCGGCGCTGGCCGACCCCGACAGCGCCCCCGGCGGTCGCCTCGATCGTCCGACCCTCGCCGGCATCCTCGGCCGCCGACCCGCCCCGCGCGAACTGGAGCGCCTCGCCGAACGCGGCTGGCTGGAGTGCCGCCCCCCGGAACATCCGACAGACGTCCCGCCGGAGGCCGATAGCGCGGCGGCGCGACCGCTGACCCCCGAACAGCAGGCCGCGGTAGACGCGCTCACGCCCGGCGAAGCCCAACCCCTGCTGCTGGAGGGGGTGACCGGGTCCGGCAAGACCGAGGTCTACCTGCGCATGGCGGAACGGGTCGTCGCGCGTGGCGAGCAGGTCCTGGTGCTGATCCCCGAAATCGCCCTGACCCCGCAGCTGGCAGCCCGTATCCAGGCGCGCTTCCCCGGCCGCGTCGCGCTGCTGCACTCCGGCCTGGCCGAGGGCGAACGGCTGCGGGCCTGGGCCAGCGCGGCCCGCGGCGAGGCCCGGGTGGTGGTGGGCACCCGTTCGGCGCTGTTCACGCCCCTGCCCGAACCCGGCCTGATCGTGGTCGACGAGGAGCACGACGCCGCGTTCAAGCAGCAGGACGGCTTTCGCTACAACGCCCGCGACCTCGCGATCAAGCGCGGCCAGCTGGAGGCCATCCCGGTGGTGCTGGGCTCGGCCACGCCGACCCTGGAGACCCTGCAGGCTGCCCGCCAGGGCCGGTACACCCACTGCCCGCTCCGCACCCGCCCCGACGGCACCGCCCCGCCGCGGATCGAGGCCGTGGACACCCGGGTGCACACCCCCGACGAGGGGCTGACCTCGCCGCTGCTGGACGCCATGCAGGCCACCCTCGCCGGCGGTCAGCAATGCTTCGTCCTGCTCAACCGCCGCGGCTATGCCCGCACGCTGGCCTGCGATCACTGCGGCTGGGTCGCCGATTGCCGCCACTGCGACGCCCGCCTGACCATCCATGCCGGCCAGCCGCGGGCAATCTGCCACCTGTGCGGGCACCACGAACCGGTCCCCGACCGCTGCCCGGACTGCGGCGCCGAGCTGGCCCGCCGCGGGCTCGGCACCCAGCGCCTGGAACAGGCCCTGGCGCGACACTTCCCGCAGACCCCGCTGATCCGGCTGGACCGCGACAGCATCCGCCACAAGGGGGCGCTGGAGGACGCGCTGGAGCGCATCCGCTCGCTGGACGCGGCGATCGTGGTCGGCACCCAGATGCTGGCCAAGGGCCACGACTTCCCGCGCGTGGGCCTGGTGGGCGTAGTGGACGTCGACCAGGGCCTGTACTCGGTGGACCTGCGCGCCGCCGAACACACCCTGCAGCTGATCGTGCAGGCCGCCGGGCGCGCCGGACGCGGCGAAGCCGGCGGACGGGTGCTGCTGCAGACCGGGCACCCGGAGCATCCGCTGATCCGCGGTCTGGACGCCGCGGACTACACCGCCATGGTGCGTCCCCTGCTGGACGAACGCGCGGAGAGCGGCTTCCCGCCATTCGGTCATCTGGCCCTGGTGCGGGTGGAGGCCGAGGACGCGAACACCGCGGAGACCCGCGCCGGGGAGGTGGCCGCGCCCCTGCGCCGCGCGGCCGCGCCCGGCGTGCGCGTCCTGGGTCCCGCCCCGGCCCCGCGCCACCGCGTGAACCGGCGCTACCGCGAGCAGATCCTGGTGCAGTCCGGCGACCGCCGTGCCCTGCACGCGACCCTGCACCAGGCGCGCCGGGCCTGGGAGGGGCTGACCCTGCCGCGCGAGGTGCGCATCGCGCTCGACGTGGATCCGGTCAGTCTCGCCTGAACCCGTCCGTTCGCCTGCAAGCAGGCGAACAGGGCGGCATCGCGGGGCCCGACGGGTTAGAATACGCGTTTTGCCAGCACGGACCCGCAACCCTTGAAAGACACCCTGACCCAGGCCCTGGAAACCGCCCTCGCAACCCTCGTCGCCGACGGCCGCGTGCCGGCCGATCATGGCGTGTCGGTGGAGGTCAGCCGCGCGCGCGACCGCGAGCACGGCGACTTCGCCAGCAACCTCGCCATGCAGCTGGCCAAACCCGCGCGCAGCAAGCCGCGCGACCTGGCCGAGGCGCTCGCCGCCGCGCTGCCCGAGGTCCCCGGCCTGGCCAGCACCGAGATCGCCGGTCCCGGCTTCATCAACTTCCGCCTGGCCGCCGATGCGCGCACGCAGGTGCTGGGGCACATCGCGGAACAGGCCGGCGATTTCGGCCGCTCGAACGCCGGCGGCGGACGCCCGGTGCAGGTGGAATTCGTCTCCGCCAACCCCACCGGGCCGCTGCACGTGGGCCATGGCCGCGGGGCGGCGTTCGGTGCGACGGTCGCCGACCTGCTGGACTTCTCCGGCTACGACGTCACCCGCGAGTACTACGTCAACGACGCCGGGCGGCAGATGAACATCCTCGCGGTCAGCGTGTGGATGCGCTATCTGGAGCGCCACGGCGTGGAACTCCCGTTCCCGGCCAACGGCTACCGGGGCGACTACATCTACCCCGTCGCCGATACCCTGACCCGGCACATCGGCGACCGCGGCGTGCATCCGGCCGCGGACGTCACCCGTGACCTGCCGCCCGACGAGCCCGAAGGCGGCGACAAGGAGACCTACATCGACGCGCTGGTGACGCGCGCGCGGGACCTTCTGGGCGAGGCCCTGTGGGACGAATTCTTCGAGGGCGGCCTGAACGCCATCCTCGAGGACATCCGCGACGACCTGCGCGAGTTCGGGGTGGAATACCAGTGCTGGTTCTCCGAACGCAGCCTGGCCGACTCCGGCGCGATCGACGCCGCGGTGGAGGACCTGCAGGCGCGTGGCGCACTGTATGAACAGGACGGCGCGCTGTGGTTCCGCTCTACCGAATACGGCGACGACAAGGACCGCGTGGTGCGCCGCGAGAACGGCGACTACACCTACTTCGCCTCCGACATCGCCTACCACCGCGAGAAATTCCAGCGCGGCTTCGAGCGCGTCATCAACATCTGGGGCGCCGACCACCACGGCTACGTCCCGCGCGTGCGCGCCGCGCTGCAGGCCCTGGGCCTGGACCCCGGCCGCCTCGACGTGCTGCTGGTGCAGTTCGCGATCCTCTATCGCGGGGGCGAGCGCCTGCCGATGTCCACCCGCGCCGGGCAGTTCGTGACCCTGCGCGAACTGCGCGACGAGGTCGGCTCGGATGCCGCGCGCTTCTTCTACGTGCAGCGCCGCTGCGACCAGCACCTGGACTTCGACCTCGACCTGGCCAAGTCGCAGTCGAACGACAACCCGATGTACTACATCCAGTACGCCCACGCGCGCATCGCCAGCGTGCTGCGCACCGCGGGCGAACGCGGCCACCGGGCCGCCGCGGCACAGGCCGACGGCCTCGCCGAACGTCTCGTCGAGCCGCACGAGGACGAGCTGCTGGACCGCCTGGACCGCTTCCCCGAAGTGGTCGCGGCCGCCGCGCAGGCCTGCGAGCCGCACCAGATCGCCCAGTACCTGCGCGAACTGGCCGGCGGTTTCCACACCTATTACAACGCCGTGCCGTTCCTCAACGCCGGAGACGAAGAGCTGATCCGGGCCCGCCTGGCGCTGGTGACCGGCATCAAGCAGGTGCTGGGCAACGGCCTGCGCCTGCTGGGCGTGCACGCCCCGGAGCAGATGTAACCCCATGGCCCAGGCCCGCAAGGTACGCCGCAAGCCGGCACAAAAGAAAGAACGCGGTCCGCTGCCCGGCTGGATCTGGCTGCTGGCCGGCCTGCTGATCGGGCTGGGCGTGGCCGCAGTGCTGTACCTCCAGGGGGCGGATCGCCCCGACAGCCTGAGCGACTGGCTGAGCGAACGCGATCGCCCCGCGGCCGAACCGCGCCCGGAACCCGTGCCCGACCCCGCTTCCGAACCCGAGCCCGAGCGCGAGGAACCGCGCTTTCGCTATTACGAACTCCTGCCCGAGGACGAAGTGACGGTGCCCGATACGCCGGCCCGCGACGATGCGGATACGGCCGCCCCGCCCGCGCCGCTGGATGCACCGGATGCCGACGGGCCCGTGGTGCTGCAGACCGGCTCGTTCCGGCGCCCCGAGCAGGCCGACGAGATGCGTGCCCGCCTGACCCTGCTGGGCCTGTCTCCCGAAGTGCGGGAAGCCGAGATCGACGGCGACACCTGGTACCGCGTGTACCTCGGGCCGTACAGCGATCCGGACCGCACCCGCGAAGTCCTGGAACGGCTGCGCTCGGAAGGCATCGAGGCCCTGCGCCTGCGCGACCGGGGCTGACCATGGAGACCGGGGAGAGCGCCGCGCCGGATCTCGACGCGCTGTCCGCCGAAGTCGACGGTCTCCAGCGCATTGCCGAACGGCGCGACCTGCAGGACCTGCTCCGCCGCGCGCGACGCCGGCGCGACCGTGGCCAGGCGTTCGACCGCCTGGCCCGCAACCTGCAGCAGCGCCTCGCGACCGAACAGCAACGCGAGGCCGCGGCCGAGGCGCGTCGGCCGCAGCCGGTGTATACCGGGGATCTACCGGTGCACGCGGAACGCGACCGGATCATCGAGGCGATCCGCACCCACTCCGTGATCGTGCTCTCCGGCGAGACCGGCTCCGGCAAGACCACCCAGCTGCCCAAGCTGTGCCTGGAGGCCGGACGCGGTCGCGGCGGGCTGATCGGCCACACCCAGCCGCGGCGCATCGCCGCGCGCTCGGTGGCCGCACGCATCGCCGAGGAGCTGGGCACCCCGCTGGGCGAGGAGTCCGACGCCGCGGTGGGCTGCAAGGTCCGCTTCTCCGACCGCACCGGGCCGGACAACTTCGTCCGCCTGATGACCGACGGCATGCTGCTGGCCGAGATGGCCCACGACCCCGAGCTGCTCGCCTACGACACCGTCATCGTCGACGAGGCCCACGAACGCAGCCTCAACATCGACTTCCTGATGGGGGTCCTGCAGCGCCTGGTGCGCAAACGTCCGGAGCTGCGGGTAATCATCACCTCGGCCACCCTGGACCCGGAACGCCTGTCGCGCTTCTTCGACGACGCCCCGATGATCGACGTGCCCGGGCGCACCTATCCGGTCGAGCTGCGCTACCGCCCGCTGGAAGCGGACACCGCGGACGCGGGCGAGGACGATGACGGCGGCGAACGCGACCTGTTCACCGGCATCCGCGACGCGGTGCGCGAATGCCGCCGCGCCGGCCCCGGCGACATCCTGGTGTTCCTGCCGGGCGAACGCGAGATCCGCGATGCCCACCGCGCCCTGCGCGGCGAAGAGTCCGCGCCCGACACCGAGGTCCTGCCGCTGTACGCGCGGCTGTCGGCGCGCGAGCAGTCACGGGTGTTCCAGGCGCACTCGGGCCGGCGCATCGTGCTCGCCACCAACGTCGCCGAGACCGCACTGACGGTGCCCGGCATCCGCTACGTGATCGACTCCGGGCTGGCCCGGGTGTCGCGCTATTCGTGGCGCACGCGGGTGCAGCGGCTGAGCCTCGAACCGGTATCGCAGGCCGCCTGCGACCAGCGCGCCGGCCGCTGCGGACGCCTCGGGCCGGGGGTCTGCATCCGCCTGTTCTCCGAGGAGGACTACCAGCAGCGCCCGGCCTTCACCGACCCCGAGATCCAGCGCTCCAATCTGGCCTCGGTGATCCTGCAGATGGCTGCGCTGAAACTGGGCGACCCGCGGCGCTTCCCGTTCGTCGACCCGCCGGATTCGCGCCTGATCAAGGACGGCTACCGCCTGCTGGAGGAACTGGGCGCGGTGGATGCCGGCCACCGGCTGCAGGAGCGCGGCCGCCAGCTCTCGCGCATGCCGGTGGATCCGCGCCACGGGGCGATGCTGCTGGCCGGCGCGGACCATGGCTGCGTGACCGAGACCGCCACCATCGCCGCGTTCCTGTCCCTGCAGGACCCGCGCGAGCGCCCCGCCGACGCCACGCAGGCGGCCGACACCGCGCATGCCGAGTTCCGCGTCGAGGGCTCCGACTTCATGGGCATGCTGCGGCTGTGGCAGGCCTGGCACGACGCGCGCGAGGCACGCGGCTCGAACGCCCTGAAGCGCTGGTGCCGCGAGCACTTCCTCAACTTCATGCGCATGCGCGAGTGGCAGGAGCTGCGCAGCCAGCTGCTGCGCCTGGCACGCGACATGGAACTGCACCCGGGCCGCGCGACGGCCGAACCCGCGTCCGTCAAACCCGAGGCGGTGCACCGCGCCCTGCTGAGCGGGCTGGTCAGCCAGATCGGGCAGAAGACCGAACGCGGCGACTATCTCGGCGCGCGCAACCGCCGCTTCCAGATCCATCCGGGCTCGGTGCTGGCGAAGAAAAAGCCCAACTGGGTGGTCAGCGCGGAGATCGCCGAGACCACCCGGGTATATGCCCGCGAGAACGCGCGCATCGAACCCGACTGGCTCCTGGAGGTGGCGCCGCACCTGCTGCGCCATCATATCTTCGAGCCCCATTTCCAGCGCCGGAGCGGGCGCGTGGGCGCCTACGACCGCATCACCCTCTACGGTCTGGTGGTCGCGGCGAAAAAGCCGGTGGACTTCGCCCGCCACGACCCCGAGGAGGCCCGGCGCATCTTCATCCGCGAGGGACTGGTCGGCGGCCAGCTTCGCACCCGCTCGCGCGGCGTGCGCGCCAACCGCGAGGCGGTGGCCGCGATCACCGAGGAGGAGGCCCGCGGCCGGCGCCGCGACCTGCTGGCCGAGGAGGACCGGCTGTTCGAGTTCTACGCCGCGCGCATCCCGGAGGACGTGCGTGACGGCCCGTCGTTCGAACGCTGGGTGCGCAAACGCGAGCAGAAGGACCCCGACAGCCTGCGCATCGACCCCGCCGAGCTGCGCAACGACCCCGAAGAGTCCCTGCCGCAGGGCGCCTACCCCGACCACCTCGAACTGGAGGGCCTGCGCCTGCCGCTGCATTACCGCTTCGAGCCCGGGCAGGAAGACGACGGGGTGACCGTGGACGTCCCCGTGGCCGCACTCAACGCGGTGCCGGACTGGCTGGGCGACTGGCTGGTGCCGGGCCTGCTGGAGGAGCGGGTCACGGCACTGCTGAAGAGCCTGCCCAAGAGCCTGCGGCGCCAGTTCGTGCCGGCGCCGGACTTCGCCCGCGCCGCGCTGGCCCGGCTGGAGCACCGCCAGGGCCCGCTGCTGCCGGCGCTGGCGGAAGAACTGGAGCGCATGACCGGCACCGCCATCCCGCCCGATGCCTGGCGCCCGGACACGCTCGAACCGCACCTGATCCTGCGCTTTCGCATCCTCGACCCGGAGGGGCACGAGCTGACCGCCGGGCGCGACCTGCCGGCGCTCAAGGCCGAACTCGGCGGCACTGCGGAGGCCACCTTCGCCCCCGGCCCGACGGACGGCCCCCAGCGCGAGGGCATCACCGAATGGGACTTCGGCACGTTGCCGGAGAGCGTGGAGCACGAACACCAGGGCGCCCGCATGCGCGCCTTCCCGGTGCTGGTGGACCGCGGTGACAGCGTGTCGCTGGAACTGGAACCCGACCCCGCCGCGGCCGAGCGCCGCCATCGCGCCGGGCTGCGCCGGCTGTTCCTGCTGGCCCTGCGCCCGGCGGTGCGCGATCTCAAGCGCCAGCTGCCGGACATGGACCGTGCCAGCCTGCATTACGCCACGCTGGGACAAGGCCGGGGTGAAGGCATTGCCCTGCGCGACCAGGTGCTGGAGGCGGCGGCCGACCGGGTGTTCCTCGCCGACGCCCCGGAACAATGGCCGCGCGATGCCGAGGCCTTCGCCGAGCGACTGGAAACCGGGCGCGGCGAACTGGGCCCGACCGCGACCGAACTGGCGCGCCTGGCGGCCGACATCCTCGCCCGCTGGCACGACCTGCGCAGCCGGCTGCACGGCGATCTGCCACTGTCCTGGATCGAGGCGGCGCGCGACATCCGCGATCAGCTCGACGCCCTGGTCCCGCCGGACTTCCTGCTGAGCACCCCGCCCGACGTGCTGCCCGAGTTCCCGCGCTATCTGCAGGCCATCGACCGGCGCCTGGAGCGCCTGACCCGGGCCCCGGACAAGGACCGCGCCGGCCGGGTGGCGGTGGAACCGCTGTGGCAGAAGGCCCGCGACCTGCTGGAGCGCCGTCCCGACGACCCCGATGTCCTGGCCTTTCGCTATCGCATCGAGGAGTTCCGCGTATCGCAGTTCGCCCAGGAACTGGGCACCCGCGAAAAGGTCTCGGCACAGCGCCTGGAACGCGAGTACGACACGCTGATCAAACGCTTTGCCGGATCTTTGTAGGCAACGGGAGGGGAGCGCATGCATGTGGTGGTCATCGGAGCCGGCGTGATGGGGGTCACCACCGCGTGGTATCTGCGCGAGGCCGGATTCGATGTCACCCTCCTGGATGCCGCGACCGAACCGGCGGCCGGCGCCAGCCATGCCAACGGCGGCATGCTGCACGCCAGCCATGCCGAGCCCTGGAACACCCCCGGCGTCGGGCTCGATCTGCTGCGCTATCTGGGGCGCGAGGACTCCCCGCTGCTGATGCGCCCGCGCGCCCTGCCGGGACTGGCCGGCTGGGGCCTGCGTTTTCTGTGGCACAGCCGGCGTTTGGCCTTCCAGCGGCACTCCCGCGTCAATGCCCGGCTGGCCGCCTTCTCCCTGCGCGAGACCCGGCGCCTGAATCGGGAACTGGCCGGCTCCGGCCTGGACTTCGACTTCCGTGAATCCGGCATCCTCAAGGTCTTCCGCGACCCGCAGAGCCAGGCCCGCAACCGGCATGCGGCCGAGGCCATGCAGGACGAGGGCGTGCGATTCGAGGCCTGGGACACCGAGCAGGTGATCAACCGCGAACCGGCGCTGGCCGGGGTGCGCGACGAACTCTGCGGCGGGCTGTATTTCCCGGATGATGCCATCGGGGATGCGCGGCGCTTCACCACCGGCCTGCTCGAGCTGGCGCGGGACCGCGGCCTGCGCTATCGGCCCGCGACACGGGTGCGGCGGCTGCGCACTTTCCAGGGGCGAATCGACGCGATCGAGACCGATGAGGGACCCATCGCGGCCGATGCCTGCGTAGTCGCGAGCGGACACGAGGCCCCTGCGCTGCTGCGCCCGCTCGGGCTGCACCTGCCGGTGGCCCCGGTGAAGGGCTATTCCCTGAGCCTGCCGATGGATGCCGAACGGCGACTGAACCTGCCGCTGATCGACGACGCCAACAAGGTGGTCATGACCCCGCTGGGCGATCAGCTGCGGCTGGCCGGCACCGCCGAGTTCGCCGGCGCCGACGCCCGCATGGAACCCCGCCGGGCGGCGAACGTACTGGCCCAGTGCCGGCGCACGCTGACCACGCTGCCGGCGGAACTCGACCGCGAGACCATGGCCCCGTGGGCCGGGCTGCGCCCGATGAGCGATCGCGGTACGCCGATCCTGGGTCCCACGGCGGTACCGGGCCTGCATCTCAATACCGGCTCCGGGCACCTCGGCTGGACCTTTGCCTGCGGCGCGGCGGCGCTGGTGCGCGACGGGCTGCTGGGGCGGGCGCCCGAGGCCTCGCTGGAGGACTTCCGGCTCTGAGACGGGCGCGCGGGCCTCAGTCGCCGACCGGGGCGAATACCAGCCGCAGCCGCGCTCCACCCAGCTCCGGCGCCCGCTCGATCTCCAGCTGGCCGCCATGGTCGCTGACCAGGGTGTGGATGATGCTCAGTCCCAGCCCCTGCCCCGCCGCCTGTCCGTGCACATCTTCGCGCGTGTCGGCCCGCTGGCCGCGTTCGAGGACCCGCTCGCGATCGGCGGGCTCGATACCCGGCCCGTCGTCATCCACCGTCAGCACGGTTTCCCGCCCATCGCAGTGTGTGGTGATCCGCACCCGCGAGCGGGCGTGGCGCACCGCGTTGTCCAGCAGATTCCCCAGCAGTTCGAGCATCGCGCCCGAATCCATGCGCAGGGCACAGCCCTCCGCCAGATCGGTCTCCAGCGACACCCCCTGGTGCTCCGCCAGCCGCCGCAGGGCGCGGCAGGTGCGCTCGATCACCGGGGCCAGGGGCTCGGGCGTCTGGAACGGCACCGGGCCTACCCGCTGGGCCTGGTTGAGCTGGTGCTGGACCATCGCCTGCAGGCGGTCGACCTGGCGCCGCAGGTCCTCGTGATCGGGGGCGTGCCCTTCCAGATTCAGGCGCAGCGAGGCGATCGGGGTCTTGAGACTGTGGGCAAGATCCGCCAGTGCGTTCTGCTGGCGCACCAGACGCTCGCGCTCGAAGTCGATCAGGTCGTTGATGGAGCCGGTCAGCGCCCCGATCTCGCGCGGGTAGGGCCCCTCCAGATGCACCCGGTCACCGTGGCGCAGGGCATCCAGCTCCGCCCGTACCCGGCGCAGCGGCCTCAGCCCCCAGAACCACAGCGCCAGGATCAGGGCCACGATCAGCGACAGGGTCATGGTCAGCAGGCCCTGCCACAGGCTGTAGCGGTAGCTTTCAACCTGCTCGTCGAATGCGCTGCGATCCTCCAGCATCTGGAACACCAGCGGCACCGATTCGCCATCCAGCTGCCAGCGCACCGTCATGCTGTAGGCAAAGTATTCGTCGCGCGTCCAGTCATTCAGTTCGGTGGCCACCGCCGACGGCGAACGCCAGACGGTATCGCCGGTGGGCCCGAGGATGCGCGCGTACAGCCCGCCGCCGGGCAGCTGCAGCCGGCTCTCCGGCAGCATCTGCGGCACCCGCACGTCGTCTTCCGCGAGCACCTCGACCATGCCCATCAGCAGAAGCACCTGCGCCTCCAGCCGGGTTTCGGCCGCGTCCGCGGCATTGTCGCGAAAGGCGGTTTCCAGCACCCATGCGGTCAGCACCGAGAACAGCAGCACCACCGCCACCGCCACCAGCCCCATGCGCAGGAGCAACGGCGCGCGGGCGGCGCGATCGGCCAGGGAACGCTCGGCAAGGGCCATGGAGAGGCGTAATGTAACCGTTCAGGCGTCGGCCGAAGCGGCGTCGGGCTGCAGGGCGAAACGATAACCGCGGCCGCGCAGGGTCTCGATCACGCCCAGCCCGCCGTCCGGGTCCAGCTTGCGCCGCAGGCGCCCGATCAGAACCTCGATCACGTTGCTCTCGCGGTCGTCGTCGTGTTCGTAGAGATAGTCGGCCAGGGCGTCCTTGCTCAGCACCCGGCCGGGCTGGCGGGCCAGATGCAGCAGCAGGCGGTACTCGAAGGTGGTCAGGCTGACGCCCTCGCCGTTCAGCCACACGGCATCGGAGGCAGTGTCGATCACCAGCGGGCCAAAGCGCAGCGCCTCGTGCCCCGACTGCAGGCTGCGGCGCGCCAGCGCGCGCAGGCGCGCCACCAGCTCCTCCACGTGGAAGGGTTTGGTCAGGTAGTCGTCGGCGCCTGCCTCCAGACCCTCGACCTTGTCCTGCCAGCGGTCACGGGCGGTCAGCACCAGGATCGGCAGCCGCGGCTTGTGTTCGCGGGTCCGGCGGATCACGTCCAGGCCGTCCATCCCGGGCAGACCCAGGTCCACCACGGCAATGTCGCAGTTGTATTCGGCCAGCAGATACAGCCCGGTGTCGCCATCGGCGGCGGTGTCCACCCGGCAGCCCGATTCCTGCAGCTCTCCGGCCAGCTGGCCGCGCAGCGCCGAATCATCCTCCACCAGCACGATTCGCAGGTTCATCGCTGCACCTCCGTGCCCTGTTCGATCCGCAGCGTCCGGACCTCCTGATTCTCGGTCAGGATACGCACCACGAAGACCCGTACGCTGCCCTCGCCGTCATTTTCCCGGGCCGAAAGGATCCGCCCGGGATACAGCGCCTCCACCTGTTCGACCGCCTCGTCCAGCGTCCACACCGGGTTGCGATCCGCCCCGTCCTCGCGCGCACCGGCGCCCCCCGCCAGCAACAGGATCAGAAGGAACACCACGGGGGCAAGACGGGACATTCGAATTCCCCACACACTGGACAACATCAACAATCTCTCCCTGACTGAGTTCGACGGACGGTTGCAGTGCCAAGGGTATCCGCCTAGCCTGAACCGCATCTGAAATCCGCATGCGACACAGCCGAGCCACCATGTCCGAACCCAGCGATCTTCCCGTCGAACCACCGGCCGACCCCGAGGCCGAAATCCCCATCGAGGAGGAGGCCGGCCCCATCCGCTGGAGCGAGCTGATGCCCCATTTCGCCCGCGGTGTCGTGATTCGCGTGGCGCCCGAACTGGACCTGATCGAGGTGGCCCGTGCCTTCCGTGACGATGCCACCCACGAGGTCAGCGCGTGGCTGACCAGCGGCCAGGTGGCGCGCGCCTCCGACGAGGACGCCCGCCGCTGGACCGAGGCCGATCCGGTGTTCACCGCAATCGTGGCCGCCCCGTGGGTGCTGGCCCAGGAGCGGACGACGGCGCATTAGGCGGGTCGGCCCCAATCGGCCGGAGGGCCGGCCTCCTACCCCCCAGCCGCAGGAGGCCAGCCCTCTGGCCGATTGGGTTACCCCGCGGCCGACCCCGCGCGATCAACCCCCCATCGCCTCGGGGTCGAACCTCACCGCAATGCCGTCGTCGTGCACGCGCACAACCTGGGCACGGACCTTCGGTGGCTCGTCACCGTCCCCCAGCAGGCCGAACACCTGCAGCATCAGCTCGTCGTCCGACTCGAGCTCCAGCAAGCCCCTGAGGTCCGGTTTCTGCCCCTCCTCCCAGCGCAGGAAGGCCCCGCCACCGGAGATGTCATTGGTGGTCAGGGTCACCGGCTCGCCATCGCCCGCCGATACCACCACGTTGACCGTCATCGGTATCCGCGGATGACGTCGCCGCTCCTCGATCATGGTTCCATCCCCTTGCTGTCTTAGAAAACGCTAATCGAAAACGATTTTTTTTTGTGCTATACCGTCGAGGCAATGATCGACCCAAGGCGAGATCATGCGCAAGGCCGGGCACGAACCCGGCCGCGCCAATGAAGAGCCCGGATCGTCACACCGGGCCGGAGGATGAAGGCAGCGCATCACAGCTGTCGCCGCTAAAACAGCAAACCTTCAAGACGGAGGAGTCCGTAACAATGAAGAAATCGCGTCTTACTTTCGCGGGGCTGGTCGGGGCCGTGGCCCTTGCCATTCCGTTCGCGCAGGCCACGGCCGGCGACGAAATCACGCGTGGACAGCTGATGGCCGACACCTGCGTGAACTGCCACAGCGCCGCGTCCGCCGAGGCCGGGGGTGCCCCGGATCTCAGTAACTATCCCTCCAGCCTCATCGTCAGCCAGATGAAGGCGTTCCGCGATGGTGATCGCCCGGCCACGGTCATGGACCGTCATGCCACCGGCTACACCGATGAGGAAATCGAGGCCCTGGCCGCGTACTTCGGTCAGTGAACGGCCCAGAACACAAGAGAGGGAGAGACATCATGCAGGAATTTTCCCGCCGTAATTTCATCAAGGTCGTCGGCGCGGGGAGCGCCGTGGCCCTGACCGGCATCGGCTGTGCGCCGCACAAGACGCGTGGCGCCGACAAGGCCCATGTCGTCGTGGTCGGCGGTGGCTCCGGTGGCGCCACCGCCGCGAAATACCTGAAAAAGTATTCGCCGGAACTCAACGTCACCCTGGTCGAGCCCAACGCCCGCTATTACACCTGCTATGGCAGTAACTGGGTGCTGGGCGGCATCGTCGACATGGACTTCATCGAGCAGACCTACGGTGCGCTGGAAAGCCGCCACGGAGTCAAGGTGGTGCAGGACCGCGTGACCGCGGTGGACGCCGACGGCCGCAACGTCCGTCTCGCCAGTGGCGAGACCCTGCAGTACGACAAGCTGGTCATGTCCCCGGGCATCGACTTCCGCTATGACCGCACCGAGGGCATCAGCGAGGCCGACGCCGAGCGCATCCCGCACGCCTGGAAGGCCGGTGACCAGACCCGCATCCTGCGCCAGCAGCTGGAAGACATGCCCAATGGCGGCACGTTCGTGATGGTGGCCCCGCCGAACCCGTTCCGCTGCCCGCCCGGGCCGTACGAGCGCGTGTCGCTGATCGCGAACTACTTCAAGCAGGAGAAGCCCCGTTCCAAGATCATCATCCTTGACCAGAAGGACGGCTTCTCCAAGCAGGGCCTGTTCGAGGAAGGCTGGGAACAGGAATACGGCGACATGATCGAATGGCGCCCGGCCTCGGACGGCGGTCTGGTCGAGGAGATCGACGTGCGCAACATGACCGCGGTGACCGAAGCCGGTTTCGAACGGGTCGAGGCCGACGTGATGAACTTCATCCCGGCCCAGCACGCCAACCAGGTCATGCACGACGCCGGACTCACCAACGCGGAGGGCTGGTGCCCGGTGCGTCAAGACACCTTCAGGTCCGAACATGACGACAACATCTATGTGCTGGGCGACGCCTCCGTGGCCGGTGCGATGCCGAAGTCGGGCCACTCCGCCAACACCCAGGGCAAGATGGTCGCCGCGGCGATCAGCCACGAACTGGCCGGCCGCGACCCGGTCACCCCGACCGCGGTAAACACCTGCTACAGCCTGGTCACGCCGGACTACGGCATCAGCGTGGCGGCGGTGTACCAGTTCAAGGACGGCCAGATGGCCGGCGTGGAAGGCGCCGGTGGTGTCAGCCCGACGGGTGCATCCAGCCGCTTCCGCGAGCAGGAAGCTCAGTACACCCGCGGCTGGTACGCCGGCATTACCGCGGACATCTGGGGCTGACCGAAGCCTTTAGCCTCATCACACGAACGGGATGGACCCTGTTGACGGCGCCCTCCGGGGCGCCGTTTTTTTTGCGCCCCCTCCCGCCACCGCGCCTTCCTCAGGCGTTCAGATCGGGGATCAGGCGGCTGCGCAGCCGCGCAATGGTGTCCTTGAGCTGAAGCTTGCGCTTCTTCAGTCGGCGGATCTCGAGAAAATCCGGGGACGGCCCGGCGTGCATGGCGGCGATCGCCGAATCCAGCGCCCGGTGCTCCGCCTCCAGTTCCGTCAGTCGTGCGCGTATCTCGCTGTCGTATTCCACGTCCGCTCCCCGGGATCCAACTGGATCCAACGCCTCGCGTATCATCCCAGACCAGCCCGGTCAGGGCCACAGGCTCGCTCACCCGCAACTCCGGAGACCGCAACATGGCCGTACGCAACACGTCGCTGTCCATCCCCACGCCGCGCGGGATCCGGCTGAGCGGCGTCCTGGTGGAACCCGACGGCCCGCTGCGCGGCAAGGCCTGTATCGCCCACTGCTTTGCCTGCTCCAAGGACTTCCCCGCCACCGTGCGCCTGGCCCGCGCCTTGGCCGAAGAGGGCTACGCCACCCTGCGCTTTGATTTCGCCGGCCTTGGCGAATCCGATGGCGCGTTCGAGGACTCCACCCTCCAGACCGGCCGCGAAGACCTGGAAGCGGCACTGGACACCCTCGCCGCGCACCACCCGGACACGGAGCCCACCCTGCTGCTCGGCCACAGTTTTGGCGGGGCGCTGGCCATTCTCGTCGCTCCCGAACGCCCGGAGGTCGACGCCGTCGTCACCATCGCCGCACCCAGCCAACCGGGGCACGTGCGCCACCTGTTCCAGGATCATGCCGAAGAAATCGCGCGCGAGGGTCAGGCCCGGCTGATCATCGGGGGCCGTCCGGTCACCATCGGCCGCGCGCTGCTGGAGTCCATCGAGGAGCCCACGCTGGAAACGGCGCTGGCACAGCTCAACCGGCCGATCCTGCTGCTGCACGCCCCCGGAGATACCGTGGTCAACGTCGACCACGCCGGTTATATCTTCCGCATGGCGCAGCACCCGCGCAGCTTCGTCGCCCTCAACCGCGTCGACCACCTGCTCTCACGCCCGGAACACACCCGCTACGTCGCCGGCCTGATCCGCGCCTGGTCCGCCAACCTGACCGATTGACGCATCCACCGCCGGATCGCGCAGAGGGCTGCGCTCCTACGAGACCTCCCCCGGCCGCAGGAGGCCAGCCCTCTGGCCGATCGGGGCTTCCCCGGCGCCGGATCGCGCAGGGGGCTGCGCTCCTACGGAGCCCGCCCCGGCCGCAGGAGGCCAGCCCTCTGGCCGACCGGGGCTTCCCCGGCGCCGGATCGCGCAGGGGGCTGCGCTCCTACGGAGCCCGCCCCCGGCCGCAGGAGGCCAGCCCCCTGGCCGATCGGGGCTACCAGTAGCTCTCGGTGGTGAGATGCCCCGGCTTGCGCCGGCGGTTCTTCTCCAAACCCCGTTCGCGCAGCATCGACTGGGTTTCGGAGACCATGTCGGGGTTGCCGCAAAGCATCACCTGGGAGTGCTCCGGCGCAAAATCGATCCCCGCCTGCGCCTCCAGCTCGCCTTCCGACAGCGCCGTGGTAATGCGCCCCTGGATGGCACCGGGGTGCGCCTCGCGACTGACAAAGGGGATGTACTGAAACCGCTGCGCATCGCGCTCCGAAAAGCCCGTAATGGTGTCATGGTAGGTAAGCTCCTCGGCGTGGCGCACCGCATGCACCAGACGGATGTTCTCGAAGCGTTCCCAGGGCTCGTCGGTCTTCAGGATGGACAGGAACGGGCCGATGCCCGTACCCGTCGACAGCAGCCACAGATCGCGCCCGTCGGGGATCTCGTTCAGGGTGAAAAACCCCGTGGCGCGCGGCATCAGCTCCACCGTGTCGCCGGGTTCGAGCTGCACCAGGCGGTTGGACAACGGCCCGTCCGGCACGGTGATCATGTAGAAATCCAGCGGGCGCTCGTCCGGGGCGTTCACGTACGAGTACGGCCGCCCCACCAGTTCGCCGTCGATCTCCATGCGCAGACGGTTGAACTGCCCGGCCACGAACGGCTCCACGTCCGCATCGATGCGCAGCGAGAACAGGCGGTCGGTCCACTGCTTGCGTTCCTGCACGGTGCCGGTCACCCAGCCCATATTCCTGACTCCTGTACTTGGTTAAAGGCAAGCATGCGGGCCGCGCCCGGGCATTTCAAGCATCCCCGGGGCGGCCCCTATAATATCGTCCATCACTGAAAACCACAGACAGGAGCAAAACCGATGGCACGCACCCCCTCGCAGATGATCGAGCTGGGCACCGAAGCCCCCAACTTCCAGCTGCCCGATGTCGTCTCCGGCGAGACCATCAGCCTGGACAGCTTCCCCGACGCGAAGGGCTACATGATCGCGTTCATCTGCAACCACTGCCCCTTCGTGCAGCTCATCCGCCACGAGTTCGCGCGCTACGGGCGTGAATACACCGAAAAGGGCATCGCAGTGATCGCCATCAACTCCAACGACATCGAGGCCGTCCCCGAAGACGCCCCGGACGCGATGCGCGACGACGCCCGCCGCTTCGGCTACAAGTTCCCCTACTGCCTCGACGAAGACCAGTCCGTGGCCAGGGCCTACCAGGCCGCCTGCACTCCGGATCTGTACCTGTTCGACGCCGAGCGCAAGCTCTACTACCGCGGCCAGTTCGACAGCACCCGCCCCGGCAGCGACCAGCCCGTCACCGGCGAAGACCTGCGCAACGCCACCGACGCCCTGCTCGCCGGCCAGCCCGCGCCCGAGCCTCAGCACCCCAGCCTCGGCTGCAACATCAAGTGGAAGCCCGGCAACGAGCCCGCCTATTTCGCCTGAGGCCGGTCGACGAACGCCGCGATCGGCCAGAGGGCTGGCCTCCTGCGGGCCGGGGGCGCCTTGTGGGAGCGCAGCCCCCTGCGCGATCCGGCGCGGGGATGGCCCCGATCGGCCAGAGGGCTGGCCTCCTACGGCCGGGGGGCGGCTCCCGTAGGAGCGCAGCCCCCTGCGCGATGCGGCGCGGGGATGGCCCCGATCGGCCAGAGGGCTGGCCTCCTACGGCCGGGGGCGGCTCCCGTAGGAGCGCAGCCCCCTGCGCGATCCGGCGCGGGGATACACCCAATCGGCCAGAGGGCTGGCCTCCTGCGGCCGGGGGCGGCTCCCGTAGGAGCGCAGCCCCCTGCGCGATCCGGCGCGGGGATACACCCAATCGGCCAGGGAGCCGCCCCCGGCGCCCAAGGAAGGCCTGCCGCTATCCTTCGGGCGGGAATAGCCCCGGCATCAACTCAGGGGCCAGCGCTGCGGGCAGCGCCAGGCGCAAAGGGGCTCGGCTGCTGTCGGAGGCCAGAATTCCCTGTTTGACGAGCGCCGAGGTCACCCGGCGGGCCTGGCGCTCGCTCACATCGAGCAGCCCGGGCACGTCCGCCCTGGGCACCTCTCCCCGGTACAGCACCGCCTCGAGAAGGCGCCCCGACCTGCCCGGCAATTCATCCGCCCGCACCCTGTCTTCCGCCCAGCGCAGGATCCGCTCACGGAAGCGGCCGGGCTCCATCAGACGCTCCATGAACGCCACCTGGTCGATACAGACCTCCAGGAAAAAATCCACGAAATCCGCCAGGGCCGCTTCACTGAGCTGGCCACGGCCATCACGATCACCGCGGCGGGGTTCATCACATGCGGCAAGGAGCTGCTTGTAGCGGCCCTCGCTACGCGCCAGGCCTCGCGCCACGGACCAGACCCCGCCGCTGTTCAGGTGCTCCACCAGGATGGCATGGGACATCAAACGCGCGACGCGACCGTTACCGTCCAGAAACGGGTGAATCCACAACAGCCGGTGATGGGCACAAGCCGCGCCCAGCATTCGATCGGCCTGCCCGCCCCGCGAATAAGCCGCGTGAAACCGCTGCATGAACCGTTCCACGGCGCCCGGGCTGACCGGCACATGCCGTCCGATCCGGACATCGTGTGTTCGGTATGCACCGGGAAAGACCCGGAGATGCTGGCCCGTGTCGGGATCCTCAACCCACAGAAGATCGTCGGGGAGCCGCTCGCAGAAGCGCCGATGTAACTCGCACAGCCCCTCGGGCGCTGTCTCGCGCCCCTTCAGCCCTCCGGCGTCGATCCAGCTCTGAACGTGGATATGCGCCTCCGCCTCCAGTTGCAGGTCGCGCTGACGGGAATCCGGGCTGTAATCGCCGGCAAGCGCCCGCTCGATGGCCACAGGATGCGTGTAGTGGCCTTCGATCAGGTTGCTGTAATAGCAATTCATGGATCGCACCAGACCGGCCAGGGCCGATTCCACCCCCACCGGCAGGCGGGCGCGAAAGGCAGCGGCCTGCGCAACCAGATCCAGCACCCGATCGGTAAGCCGCCCCCGATGGGCGGACCCCTCCCCCACCACCAGGGGCTCCATCAGGGCAATGCGTTCACCTCGATCAATGACTGCGCTCATGGCCGGTTGGATGTCCTTTCACGCCATCTGCATGAGCCTCATCATATCAGCAATTTAATCTCAGCATGGCGTTCGTATTGAGCAAGCCATGACCGGATCGATGGCCGGATCCGTGGCCGGTTTGTGCTCGCCCGGGTCGAGGAAGTCGCGCCCCGCCGGTCAGTATCGCGGAGCAGTCCGGAAGCACGCCCCTGCGCGACGCAGCGCCGGGGACACCCCAATCGGCCAGAGGGCTGGCCTCCTGCGGCCGGGGGAGGGTCTCGTAGGAGCGCAGCCCCCTGCGCGATGCGGTGCGGGGACACCCCAATCGGCCAGAGGGCTGGCCTCCTACGGGCCGGCGTTCCCCCGTAGGAGCGCAGCCCCCTGCGCGATCCGACGCTATCGCGGAGCAATCCGGAAGCACGCCCCCGCGCGGACTGCGCGCGACCGGACTCGTAGTCAGGGCTGTGAGGAGGCCGTGTTACGCTTCGGCTCTGACCGGACAGGGAGTGTCGGCATGGTGGATCACCACGACAACAGCTACAAGCTCCTGTTTTCGCATCCCGAGATGGTGCGGGACCTGCTGACCGGTTTTGTCCGGGAGGACTGGGTGAGGGAGCTGGATTTCTCCACCCTGGAGAAGGTGAACGGGTCCTATGTGACCGACGAGCTGCGCGACCGCGAAGACGACATCGTCTGGCGCGTGCGCTGGGGCGGCGGCGCTGTTCCGGCTGGAGCACAACCGCAACGAGCAGGACCTGCTGGAAGTTCTGGGCCGTCTGGTGGAATGGCTGCGGTCTCCGGAGCAGACGGGATTGCGGCGCTCGTTCGTGGTGTGGATGCGCCGGGTGATGCTCCCGCATCGAGCACCGGGGATGGAACTGCCGCCGTTCAACGACCTTCAGGACTTGCACGAGGTACACGACATGCTGGCCGAACGGATCAAGCACTGGCCCGACCGGTGGATCGAGGAAGGGCGCCAGGAGGGGCGCGAGGAAGGGCGCCAGGAAGGACGCCGCGAAACCGCGCGCAATCTGATCCGGTCAACCGAGATGGACGACCGCGCGATCGCCGAGATTGTCGGGCTGACAATCGAGGAGGTGACCGGGCTGCGGGAAAATCCTCCGCAGTGATCCGCTCCGGTCCGGATTATCGGGCCTGGATCGATGCCGGACCGATATCGGTGCCTTGATCGCCGGGACGGCAACAAAACCGCGGTTCTGGTTAGGTGTGCAGCCCCCTGCGCGATCCAGCGCGCGGTCAATCACGCACGTAATACCCGTGTCGCGTCGGTCCCTGCGAATCGAAACAGTGCGAAATTCGGTTAAACAGCGCGCTGTCCCCGCGTTCGTGATGCCGATAGAGCGCATGGGCCACCAGATCCGCCAGCTGGATCAAACGCGACGCTCTCGAATCAAGGAACACCGGAACTTCGGCGTAGTTGTACGTCTTTCCCCAGGCGTGTCCGTAGTGCTTGAAATCTCGCGCCAGAGACTGAATCCGCTGCTCGGTCGAGGATTTATCCAGAAGGATCAGGCCCCGCTGAGGATCGCCGTGCCGGGCGTAACAGCGCTTCAGGAACAGATCGAACCGGCTGCAAAGTTGCTCGAAAAGGTGTTCCACAGGATCTTCGCCCGGAATCCCCGTCTTGCGCACGGCTCCGCCAAACAGGCGAACACCCTGAGGGTGGTGCCTCACCACAACATCCAGTGCATCCTCCATGGCCTGCGTCCGATCTTCACGAGAGACCCTGCGCCAGGCATTCTTGCCGCTGCGCATGGGAGAGCCATGGAGCTCGACACCGTGAGGATTTTGTGGATCGAACCGGGCCGCAATCGCGTTAAGCTCGTCCTCGAGGAAATGGGCCTTGCGCTCGAAGACACTCACGCCAGCCAGGACGAAGAAATCCTCGGCCGAATTCGCGACGCTCCCTGACTCATCCAGGTAAAGGAGATGCATGGCTTCCCTGCCCGCTCACAAAAAGGCCGCCCTGATGGCGGCCATTCAGAAATCTTGAGGGAGCCGAGGGAGTAACGGAACTCCAAACATTGCAGGATAAGGCAACGCTACCCGACTCGCATCTTGGATGCTGCGACCGGATCGTCCCAATGTCAACAGCCGGACACGGGAACGAGCGAGGAGTGCGAGCCTCAACGCGATGCGGCATCGCAGGATAACCCCAATCGGCCAGAGGGCTCGCCTCCCGCCGGGGGTGGGAGAACCTTCGCCAATCTTCGGGATCGATGATACATTGGTAAAACGAATCGTCGATCGACCAGGGTGCTAAAAATGAAAGCCCTCACCATCTCTCCGAAATATCAGGTCGTCATCCCCCGGGCGGTACGCGAGGCGCTGCATCTTCGTGCAGGCCAGAAGGTGCAGATTATTGCGTACGACGACCGTATCGAACTGATTCCCGAGCGGCGTATGAGCGAGATGCGGGGGTTCCTCAAGGGCATTGACCCTGATGTCCGGCGCGAGGGAGATCGCGTGTGAACGTGGTCGATTCGTCCGCGTGGCTGGAATACTTTGCCGACGGCCCCAATGCCGAAGTTTTTGCAGACGCCATCGAGACCACGCCAGAACTGATCGTCCCCACGATCAGCCTCTACGTAGTCTTCAAACGGGTACTCCAGCAACGAGGCGAGGCGGCAGCCTTGCAGGCGGCCGCATTGATGCAGCAGGGCGAACTCGTCGAACTCACGGGCCCCTTGGCCCTGTCCGCCGCCAGTCTCGGCAACCAGCATGGTCTCCCGCTCGCCGACAGCATCATCTACGCCACCGCGCGCGCCCATCAGGCCGACCTCTGGACCCAGGACGCCGATTTCGACGGGCTTCCAGCTGTTCACTACATCCCGAAGCCTTCCCCGTAGGAGGCCAGCCCTCTGGCCGATCGGGCCTGTCCAACACCCAAATCGGCGAGAGGGCTCGCCTCCTGCGGGCCGGGGGCGCCTTGTGGGAGCGCGTCCCCTGTGCGATGCGGCGCGATTTTGGGCGGGTGCGGCGGGGTCGTATACTCGCCGGACGTGTACGCAACCAGCGGTGCCGCATGCCCCCCAGCAATATCGTCGAAGGCCCTCGCGTAGCCACCTGGCATTGCCCCTCCTGCCGCGAATCGGTGCCGCGGCTGCTGCCCAACGGCAGCGCCAACCGCGTAACCCTGCCGCCCGAACGCACCATGCTGCCGGATGACGACATCCGCGCGGCCTGCGAACGGGTACAGGGGCTGCGCGCCCCGGAAGTGTGCTACGCCTGCGACCAGGCGTTCCAGGAACTGCTGGGCACGCTG
This sequence comes from Thioalkalivibrio sp. AKL17, assembly GCF_000377885.1. Classification (NCBI taxonomy): domain Bacteria; kingdom Pseudomonadati; phylum Pseudomonadota; class Gammaproteobacteria; order Chromatiales; family Ectothiorhodospiraceae; genus Thioalkalivibrio; species Thioalkalivibrio sp. AKL17. The sequence goes on along the minus strand of NZ_KB898766.1, from coordinate 90,362 downwards.
GTGCGCCCGCCGGCCGAGGAAGGCGACGCCCGGGGCGAACCCGGGCTGAACGACACCGGCGTGGTCGGCGCCCTGGTCCCGCTGGCCGAACGCGGGACCCAGCTGCTCATCTTCAACGTGATCGCCGGCGAACTGCGCTGCACCGAGATCGAATACCTCACCGATTTCGACCCCGACCGCCTCACCTACCCCGGATCACGCGGGGCGATCGCCCCGCGGATCTGGGAACTGTACGAGCGACACTTGGCCGAACTGCATGCAGGCAGTGACTCACCCTCATAACACCTCAAGCACAGCGGACCAAGGCCGCCCCGCCAGCCCTCCCCAAACGTGACACTTTCAATGTGGCGAATGCGACATCAGTTAGCGTCGGAGCTTCTCGCGAGAGCTTCGGGTTGATGTGGCAGGCGCTGACGGTAATGCTTGATGGTAATGATCTCGATTTGCCCGGGCGACACGCGGTAAATGATCCGGTAAGGGCGCTCGAGCAACTCGCGCAAGTCGGCGCGACGATAATCGGGAACGGTTCGACCACTCAGGGGATGGTCGGGTAATTGACGAGTACGAGCAAGGAGGCGCTCGATCATCCGGGCGGCCGCTGCCGGATCCACGGAGCCGATGTGCGCATGCAGCTCCTCAAGGCACGCAAGCGCCTCGTCCGTCCAGTGAACCGCGCTCACCGCCGCAGGCCGAACCGCCGCTCCACCTCCACCTGCGGCATCACACGCCCGTCCTCACTATCGGCCAGCCCGCGTTCGATGGACGCATGCAGCTCCAGGCGATACACGACGTCCTCCCAACTGGCGGTGTCCGGAAGTTCGTCGATCAGGTCGTGTGCCTGCGCTTTGGGAGTCTTGGTTGCTTCCATGTTTCGCCTCGCCTCTCTAGCTAGCTCAGCCATTTTACACACAGTTGCTCGTCATCGGGAGTGAGCGCGTCGCCAACGCCGCAACACTTACCAAATACGCCTTTCCTGGAATCTGATCGCGAATCTGCGCGTAGCCACCTGGCATTGCCCCTCCTGCCGCGAATCGGTGCCGCGACTGCTGCCCAACGGCAGCGCCAACCGCGTGACCCTGCCGCCCGAACGCACCATGCTGCCGGATGACGACATCCGCGCGGCCTGCGAACGGGTACAGGGGCTGCGCGCCCCGGAGGTGTGCTACGCCTGCGACCAGGCGTTCCAGGAACTGCTGGGCACGCTGGTGCGCCCGCCGGCCGAGGAAGGAGACGCCCGGGGCGAACCCGGGCTGAACGACACCGGCGTGATCGGTGCCCTGGTCCCGCTGGCCGAGCGCGGGACCCAGCTTCTTATCTTCAACGTGATCGCCGGCGAACTACGCTGCACCGAGATCGAATACCTGACCGACTTCGACCCCGACCGCCTCACCTACCCCGGATCACGCGGGGCGATTGCCCCGCGGATCTGGGAGCTGTACGAACGACACCTTACGGAACTGCATTCACAGGGCGAAGCCGGCTACTGAGCCCCACCACCAATGCATAGCGTCCTAGTGGTGGTGGCAAGATCCCCAATCAGAAGCCGGGGCAGATCACGGCCCTGTCGCGCAACTCTTCGCCTGCTTCTTCCCGTTCCTCTTCGTCCATCCGCTCATCACACCAGAAACGGTAGAACTGCCCGGTATTCTTTGCCAACGGGTTGAGGGCTTCTTTCTCATCCTCATCGGCGTCAAACAGTCGAGTCAGCCATCCGATCCACCATTCGCGCTCGTCCCCCTCTTCTTCTGGCACGAACTCCGTCCAGAGATATTCCCGGAGTATTTCTTCCGTGTCTTCCAGACGCTCTGCCGCATCGTCCCAATCGCGTTGGCCGGACGGCAAACGGGTAAGCACAAAATGCTGCCCGAAATCCCTCAGGACCTCATAATCGTCTTCATCAATTTCGCGAGAAAAATTCCAGACATAATCATAATAGGGCTGGAACTCCTCCCTGTCGCTGTGCAGAGAATCGGCTTTCTTGCGCACTTCTGTCAGGAACGGCTCTGGAAATCCGGCCACTGTCTGGAACAGGGGCCCGACACCGTTCTCATCCACTTCATCCGGCAACCAATCCGGCCCGTCATCGAGTTCCCAATCGTCCCAATCGCTATCGCGAACGATCAGGGCGACCATCAACGGATCATTCATGCCGAGCCGGGCCCCTTCCCAGATCCCGCTCCCGCGATAAGCGCGCCGAATGCTGACCGACGGCTCGATCACCCACGGTTCGAGATCTCCGACCTCTTCTTCCCCGTGCTTACGCCAGTTAGGATCACCGACCGCGAACGCGTCAGCATCCTGGTCCGTGATATCCACCCCGGGTTCTCGGATCGCAATATTCCCGTACCAGCGAGGACCGATATAACAACGGTAAAAGAACATCTCAGGCACATCTTCTCCCGTACCCGGCGGCCGCTGAATATCGTTATTTACGCAGAACCCACCATCTGACACCGTTGCTCGTAGATCCTCGAAATTGAATTGATTCCTGTCTGCAATATCCACCACGATTCCAGAAATGGTACTGAAGCCCAGCGCCGAATCCACCTCCAGGAGGACCTGTTCATCGCCCCATCGATCTTCCGCGATGATTTGCTGGACATCGCCATCGTCACGAATTTCGAGATCCCTTTCGCCCCGGTCATCGGGGATATCTATGACATGGTGTTCAGGGTCAAGCGGTTCCCCCCCTTCACGGACTTCCCCTTGCGGTGAGGGGATATTACCGCCACCCGGCAACCGTCCGCGAGCCTGACTGAGACTCCTTACCGGGTCATCCCAGAACAAGATGCTCGACATCGTCACAGTCTCGGTGTCACCCCGCGCATTTTCCCAGCTCCCGGTGATGCGAACGGCTTGTGCCTGTCCACTCAGATCCAAATCGTCATCGTCAGCCACTACAAAATCGAAGTTCGCGTTCGTGCCGGTGAATTTCTCTCCCAACAGCTGCTGTGCCGTCTCGAAGTCCTCCGCAGAGAGAGAACCCCGAATCCTGTCCAGGCGCGATTCCATCACCTGGACGGCCTCCGCCCTGGCCTTCGAGTCACTGGTGGCCACCATGAGGTCTCCATAGAGCCGAGTAAGCCCCAGGATTCCAAACCCGATCACGGCCAGCGCCACAAGGGCCTCGAGCAGCGTGATCCCGCGTATCTTCCTGTCCGGATTTGAAGTCATCCTGGTCACCCCCCCTGGAGCGGTTGTCTGGTCATGGCCCGTGTTTGGGTCCACGGAGACTGGCTTCGGAAACAGCCGAAAGGCATCAATCCGGCGCATGGGTCCAGTCCCTCCATGTACCTGCCACGAGAGTACGAGCTCCCAAACGCCCGGCCGTCGACGCTGCGAGAGGATCGAAATAAAACTCCGGGGTGCCACCAAGTTCTGCATCATCCGGCACCTCCGTTCTCCCCTGAATCACAGCAGCCCCAAAGAATCTTGGATTACCCCCCGCATCAAGGTCACCCGTGACATACAGGACCCCATGAAAATCGTCGAAATTACCCCGCGTCTCTAGATTGCCATCCACGATAAGGAGGGCCGGGTTTTCCCGACTACCGAGGGTCCCTTCAAGACGGACGTCTCCGTCGATCCATATCGTCTGCCCCCACTCGTCCTCCCCGAACTCCATGGTATCCCCATCTGACTCGATGATCTGACTTTCCATGCTGGAGCGATAGTCCTCCAGGCTCATCCCCATAAAGGAGCGAAAGAATTCATCGCTACCAACACCAAAGTTATCGTCACGATCAATGACGTCGCGACCCAGAAGATCTCCTCGCGACTCTTGCACATAATCGCTGCGTTCATCGGGGACAGGGTCAGGATCGTCAGGATCGGCCGACGGACGGGGCTGCCCTTCCCCCCAAAGGTAACTGTTACCCTGACCGCCACCGGAGATTGAAAGGTCGCCACCCGACCGAATGGTGGTATCCGTGTAGGCATTGAACACCGCAGCGGTCCCGTCGATCGCCAGACCGCCCCGAGTGGTGAGCGGATTATCGGGCGGGTCTGCCATGGACGGCGACGACTGTACCCCCACGAACGATGCCCTGAGTCCCGCACGGTCGTCGCTCCAACCACAGGACAGAACAACGGTATCACGCAGGTTTGCATCCGAGTCTGCGCGATTCAGTATCAGGGTCGCATCAATCGCCGGGAATGCCGATGGAGTCGCGCCACAGAGAGACTCCGCGTCACGCGAGCCGGTGAAGCCCGATTTCACTTCGTCGGCCCCCGGGTCCAGGAACACCACGCGATAGGCATATTCATCTGACTCGTGAGAGAGCGCAGAAATGCCGCCCTCTTCGTCCGGTTCAGGCGGTCGATTATGCTCAGAGGCATAGTGTAGAGCGGCATCCACGCCGGCCTGCGATGCGTTGCTGCTTTGCTTCATCCTCAGCTCATTGGCCGACATTCGCTGCTCCAGCACTGCGGTCTGCGATGTAAAGATAATGACCAGCGTGATGGCGACCAGGATGACCACCGTAATCAACAGGGTGGCAAGGCCTTTCTGGGAAGCCCGCCGGGCCAGCCTGGAATTGTGCAATCTCATGGGGCCGCTCCGTTGTGTCTGGTTACTCATCAATGCCAGAGAATATCCGAGCATTACGCACTCCGACCGTCAGGCTCCGGTCAATGTCTTCATCGGTGTCAGAGAACGAGACGCGAGTTTGTGGGGCGCTGGCGTGTTCCGCGTCCAGATGAATCGTGACGCGCTGACTCTCAAAATAGAAAACACCTTCGTCACCGTTTTCAGGGCACGCTCCATCTTGTCTCGATTCCTCTCCATCTCCATCGATGCTTAGACAGCCTGATGCATCGAGCGAGAATTCCAGGCGAGTGACGTTCGTGGTGGACGGATCGGTCAGTTCAACCCAAGTCCCAGCGTCACAATCTGTGGTTTCACTCACCTGCCCCGAGGGGTCGCTCAGCATCTCAATCACGTTACCGGAGAGGCGATAACCAAACACGTGCTGGCGGTCGATTTCGTCAAGAGAGCCGATCGGGTCACTCGGATGGTAGTCGTAGGTGGGATCGTAACTGAGCATCAGGCAGGTATCGTCGTCATGAAGAGCGATCTTCCGGTCCGGTTGCATGAAGGGGTTGTCCGGAACAGCCGTGTCGTCATCTTCGTCCACGTCAATACGGTCCGGATGGGAATACCCTGCGCGGCGAATATCATTCGCCATGAGGTCGAGCGAGATACGAGCTTCCTGAGTAAGCCTCGCCTCCTGTGTTACGAACCCGGCCCCCCGGATGGTCGTGATATACAGGGCTGTCACGGCCGCGATCACGATGGTCCCCACGAGGATGCCGACCATCAGTTCGATCAAAGAAAATCCCTTCGCGCCAGCTTGGCGGAACCCTGTTTGCATGCGATCCATCTGGGATACCTTATGGAGTTTCCTGGTCAGGGGCATTGGTCATAAGCTCCCATCGGCCGATTGGTTCCGCAGGCGCTGGGCCGACCAATCGCGTTGATCCGCACCTGCATCTCGAAGCCATTTGGTGAAGATGTGAACGTGAGGTCCTGCGGGCCACCTGCAACCGTTCCTCGTACATGGCTGAAGGTAAGGCTAAGGCTCTGCGCACCCGTCATACCAATGTTGCGGGCGTCGTCCGAGGTGGCGGTCCGCAGCACCGGGGCATCATCCCCGGCAAGCGTCATGGTGCAAGCCGCCGGATCATCAGCATCCGTGATGAAGCAATTACAGTCAGGGTTCGTCGAAATGCCGTGACACCACGATCCATCTCCGTCTTCCCGGACCACGAAATGGACATCGCGACCTTGCTTGATCGCCTCGCCGCGTGCCGTCTGGATCTGGTCCAGCGCCCCCTCCGCGGCACCCACGACGCGGCGCTGCTCGGCCAGATTGAACGCGGGCACTGCGAGCGTAACGAGTATCGCCAGAACGGCGATCGTCACGAAAAGCTCGATCAGTGTGAAGCCGCGAACGCGTTTCGGTGACTCCATTCGGGAACCCCCTCACGGGATGGTGTATTCTTTCGTTTCCATTATAGGGCCTGACGACGGATGGGCACGCCGGTGCGCGACCGCTCGGCCGACCGGATCGACCGTTCGGCGGAACAGCGGCGGCTTCTCTCCCGGGTGTGTGGTGAAATCCGGATGAACAACGATCGATCGGTGACATGGAGGGAGATGACATGGGGACACGCATGACGAGAGTGGCGGGTTTCACTCTGATCGAGCTGATGATCGTGGTTGTTGTCATCGCGATCCTGGCGGCGATCGCGTACCCGGCATACCAGAATTACGTGCTCAAGTCGCAGAGAGCGGATGCGCATGATTCCCTTCTGCGGATCCAGATGGCGCAGGAGCGCTGGCGAGCCAACAATCCCGAGTACACCGACGATTTCGAAGATCTGGACCTCTCGAACGAATCCGATGACGGTCATTACACCCTGAGGATCACGGACGTATCGGGCTCCGGGTTTCGGGCTGTAGCGAGCGCCCAGGGACGCCAGACGAACGATATTAGTGCCTGCCAAACCATCGAGCTGGACGTCACGGGTGGCTCGGCGGAACGCGACCCGGGGGAATGCTGGTAACAGCCAGCCGGGACAAGTGATCCGCTAATCCCCGCCACATGCCGGGGCGCTGGCGGTTCGCGGACGCCCAATGCTACTGATCACTACCCGCCTCCCACCGAGGCGGGAGCACAACGTGAAGCTCCCCATCTGTAGCGCCCCGCTGGAACGCCGCGTCACGCCACGGGAGGTGTAGGCCACGTAGTCGCTGACGGGCTGATTGCCGTTGATGTCAATCGTCTCCGCATGGTCCGGCGATGCGGAACCGATGAGGACATCCCCAGCCGACCGCTCCCCCGTACTCTCGTTGTCCACGAACCAGATCCAGCCATGGGACCAATCTCCGTCCTCACGGCAGATGACCCCGTCAGAAGACGGGCACACCACCACCCGCTGATTCCGTTTGATCGCTTCACTGCGTGCCAGATGCATCGTAGAAACGAGGGAGTGCGTCGTCCCTAAAAGGCGCTGGCGTTCCAGTACGTTGGACAAGTTGGGCACAGCCACCAGTAACAGAACGAAAAGCAGCGCCACTGCGGTCATCAGCTCAATGACCGTAACCCCCTTCTCGGTACGCATCGTCGTCTCCTCCCTGAGACCCAGTGCGCCAATGATCATAGATCAGGCACTCTGGCGCTGCCATGGCATCCTGAAAACAACACCGGAACAATGCGGCACCGACCTTGCCTACTACACTGCAGATGCCGCACAGGGGAGCACACATGGCAAAGAACGTTCAGCGAATGGATCAGGCGGGTCTGCTGGACCTGCAGCGCAGCGCGGCACGCTCGGCCGGGGTGGACACCGCATTCCGGGACAGCGCCCGTTCGGGGGTGCCCACGCCGGAGCTGGTGGTGATCCCGCCGGGGGAGCTGGAGATCGGTTCCGATGCGCAGGAGTTCGGGCGCCAGGAGCACGAGGGCCCGCGGCGGCTTGTGACGCTGGAGCGGCCGTTCGCGCTGGGGCGTTTTACGATCACGCTGGAGGAGTGGCTGGCCTTCGAGGAGGCCACCGGGCACGAGCGCTGGGACTGGCTGGTGCGGCCGAAGACGCCGCGCACGCCGATGTTCAACATCAAGCCGGCGGGGGTGCGCAAGTATCTGGAGTGGCTGAGCGAGGAGACCGGGCAGCGTTACCGCCTGCCGACCGAGGCCGAGTGGGAGCATGCCTGCCGCGCGGGGACGACCACGCCGTTCGCGTTCGGCGAGGTGGTGGGCTGCCGCGACGTGCATTTCAATTCGCTGTTCCCGTACGAGGAGCGACGCCAGCGGCGCAAGTGGTATATCCCGGCGTGCTTTCCGCTGAACCGGCCGCTGGATGTGGGCAGTTTTCAGCCGAACCTGTGGGGGCTGTACGACATGCACGGGAACGTGCAGGAGTTCACCGCGACGCCCTGGCACGACAACCACGCCAGCCTGCCGCGCGACGGGATCTACGGGCCGGAGCCGGACAACGAGTGGCTGGTGACCAAGGGCGGCTCGTGGTTCGACCCGGCGGTGCTCACGCGCAGCGCCGCGCGCCGGCGCCGCAACGTGGACGAGATGGACACCAACCTGGGCTTTCGCGTGCTGCGGGAGCTGGAGGGCTAGCCCCGCGGCTTGTACGAAGCGCCGCATCGCGCAGGGGGCTGCGCTCCTACGGGGGGAACGCCGGCCCGTAGGAGGCCAGCCCTCTGGCCGATCGGGGCCATCCCCGCACCGCATCGCGCAGGGGGCTGCGCCCCCACAAGGCGCCCCCGGGCCGCGGGGCCCGTCCTCTGGCCGAAGACGGCATGAGTGAGACCTTATTCCGGTCGGAACAGGTGGATTTCGAGGCCTTCGATGTGGCGGTAGTGGCGATCGTTGGCCGTGACCAGGGGCTGGCCAAGCTGGGTGGCCGTTGCGGCAACCAGGGCATCGGCCATTTGCATGTTGTGGCTGAGCGCATACGTCTCGACCAGGAAGGTGGCACGAGTCGAAATCGCTTCGCTGACGGGATGAATTGTGGCATCCCAGTAGCTCATGGCCTGCCGAAGCATCCGGAATTCGGCCTGGTTCCGCAGGCCCTGAACCAGCTCCATGTAGGTAACGGCAGACACCGTGAACCCGGGCGAACTGTCGAGCCAGTCCCCCGCTTTCCGGTTCCCGCGCAGGTTCCAGATCAGGACGTCCGTGTCCACCAGCATCAGTCGAACGCCCTCGGTTGGCGCATCCGCCGAACCTGGTCGTCTACCGATCCGGTCCGGTCACTCCAGAGTCCGAACAACGGATTGCGAGTCCCCTCTTCTCGCCCGTTTTCCTCGCGGAGGGTGAAGGGCACAAGACGGGCCCGCTTCCGGCCATGATAGGTGATCACGATCTCCTCTCCACGATCGATCGCGGCGAGGAGTTCGCGGCTGTGGAGCCGCATGTCTTTGGTGGTGGCTTCCATCTTTGCCTCCCGGAGTTACACTTTTCAGTGTAACCCTTGGGCCTGTACTGCCCAAACCCCATTGCCCGCGCCCCATGAGCTGCCGTTGGTGCAGGCGACCCGGGGCTGCACCATCAGAGCCAGCGGGCGAGCCAGAGGCGGAAACGCAGTTCCAGCGGCGGGGCGTAGCCCTGCTTGCGAAAGACGACGTCGCCGTCGGTGTTGATGATGAAGCTGGCGGGGACGCCCTGGACACCGTAGCGGGCGGCGAGCTGGCCCTGCGGGTCGTTGATGGTGGCCAGTTCGCGCTCGTTCTCGTTCAGGTGGTCGATGACCTCCTGCGGCTCGCCGGACTGCATGGCGACGGTCAGCACCGGATGGCTGTCCGACAGGCGCACGATCTCGCCTTCCTCCAGCCGGCAGATGGGACACCACGTGGCCCAGAAATGCAGCAGCACGGGTTCGTCACCCACGTAGTCGGCGAGTGCCACGGGCGAGCCGTCGAGCAGTTCGGCCTCGAACTCGGGGGCCGGGCCTTCCACCATGTCGCGGGCCATCCAGGCGCGCACCAGCAGGAAGATGGCCAGCGCGATGGCGATCTGGATGCCCCAGCCGAGCGCACGGCGGCGCGCGGTGGGCTTCGGGCGTTCGGGTTTTTCGGGCTGGGTGTCGGTCAACGGATCATCTCGGCCTGGCCGGGTCGGGCGCGGGTGCCGCGCTGCTTGGGGCCCTTGCGCACGGCAATGCGTACCAGTTCGTCCTCGTCGTCCATCAGTTGTTCCCGCTGGTCTTCGCTCAGCAGCGGGTTGCGGGCCACGAAGTAGCGCAGGTTGGGGTCGCGGTCGTTCACGCAGGCGGCCACCTGCTCCGGCGTGAGGTCGGGCCGCTTGGCACAGTTCAGGCGCACGGTCTGGTTGGGGTCCGCCAGCAGCAGGGCGACTTCGTCGGGCTGCAGATCGAGACGGCGGGAGAAATACGCCTTGACCTGGGCATGCTGGTCGCGCACCAGGAACGGGCGCCAGCACGGCTCCAGGTCGGCGGCCAGCGCCATCTCCATGCGCTGGTCGAAGGACAATTGTCGGTACTGTTGCTCAAGCTCGGTCATGGCAGGGCCGAACGACACCGGAAAGGAGGCTGTCGTATTATAAGCAGACTGTAATAACGGCGAGGATTCCCATGACCGCACCGGTGGCCGAAAAACCGCTGTTCCACGTGCCGTCCACGGCGCACGTGACCGCCGGGCTGCACCACCTCGGCGAGGCCGAGCGCGCGGAGCTGGTGGACCGCATCAAGCGCCTGCTGCGCGAGCGCGACGCGGTGCTGGTGGCGCACTACTACGTGGACGAATCGCTGCAGCGCCTGGCCGACGAGACCGGCGGCTGCGTGGCGGATTCGCTGGAGATGGCGCGTTTCGGCAAGGAGCACCCGGCGAGCACGCTGGTCGTGGCGGGGGTGCGCTTCATGGGCGAGACGGCCAAGATCCTCAGCCCGGAGAAACGCGTGCTGATGCCCACGCTGGAGGCCGAGTGCTCGCTGGACCTGGGCTGCCCGGCGGACGAGTTCGCGAAATTCCGCGCGCAGCACCCGGACCACACCGTGGTGGTGTATTCGAACACCTCGGTGGACGTGAAGGCGCAGGCCGACTACGTGGTCACCTCCAGCATCGCGGTGCCGCTGGTGGAACACCTGCGCGATCAGGGGAAGAAGATCCTGTGGGCGCCCGACAAGCACCTGGGCGACTACATCCGCCGCACCACTGGCGCGGACATGGTGCTGTGGGACGGGTCCTGCGTGGTGCACGACGAGTTCCGCTCGTGGGCGCTGGAGGACCTGCGCAGCCGCCATCCGGACGCGGCCGTGCTGGTGCACCCGGAATCGCCGCGCGAGGTGATCCATCAGGCCGACGTGGTGGGCTCCACAAGCCAGCTGATCGCCGCGGTGAAAGACCGCGACGAGCCGGAATTCATCGTGGCCACCGACAAGGGCATCTTCTACAAGATGCGCGAGGCGGCCCCGGACAAGACCCTGATCGAGGCCCCCACCGGCGGCGAGAGCGCGACCTGCACCAGCTGTGCCCACTGCCCGTGGATGGCGATGAACGATCTGGTCTCGCTGGCCAATACACTGGAAGACACCGCCGAGCCGGCCACCAACGAGATTTTCATCGACGAGGACGCCCGTCTGAAGGCCCTGACCGCGACGCAGCGCATGCTCGACTTCGCCGCCGAGCACCGCAAGGCCACCGCCGGCGACGCCTGAACACGGGGAGCGGGATGATGCCGCCTCATGCGACCGGTACAACGCTTGCGGGACAGCCCCCCGCATCATCGCCGCTCGAACGTCACCGTGTCCTGGCGACACTCCGGGCGCATCGCGCCATACTGATCCGCGAGTTTGGCGTACGAGAGCTCGCGCTGTTTGGCTCGCTCGCCCGAAACGAAGCCGACCATGAAAGCGACATCGACATCCTCGTCGATTTCCCCGATCCAGCGTCGGCACAACAGTATTTCGGGCTGCAGTTCTACCTCGAGGACCTGCTCGGACGCCCCGTAGACCTGGTAACCGTACGAGCCTTGCGCCCCGAACTACGGCCGTATGTGGAACGCGAGGCCATTCATGTCTGAATCGTCACCCTCTCGGGCATGGCATCCCGTGATTGGGCTTGAGCAATTCCCCGTCAGCGATCGTTGAGCCAGGCGGCCCACTGGGAGTGGGTGGAGGCGTCCACGCCGTCGGCTTTCGCTGCCTGCTGCAGGTGGGCCTGCAGGTCTTCCATCAGTTGCGAGTCCATCAGCTCCGGCTGCAGGGTCAGCTGGGCATGCAGCGTGGTGTACACCAGTTTCAGTTCGCTCAGGGCATACTGCGACCAGTCGAATTCGGCCATCAGAGGTTCTCCGCGATGAATGATGATCCCGGCATCCTGCGGCCCCGCGCGGGCCACCGCCAAATGAACCCGCAGGGGCGCGGAGATGTTTAAGCGCCGCGCGCGTCTTCTGGTGGCCGCCGCCGGGGATGACGGCCGCGCCGACCGCGTGGCCGAGCTGGCCGCACAGGAAAGGGACGTAGCCGATTGGCTGGAGGTGCGCCCGCGCCCGGCCATGGGCGAACTCGCGCGCGAGGACCTGGATTGGGCGGACCTGCTGGTGGCGGTGGACGCCGAGGCCGCGGAGGCCATGCCGGCCGGTCGCCCGCCCGGCTGCCGTCCGAAATACTGGCACCTTCCTCCGGCCGACGTGCTGCAGGACGCCCCGGCCACATTCGACGAAGCCACCCACTCGGCACTGACCTGCATGGCCGGCGGCATGCGCATGCTCGCCCGCATGGACGCCGAAGACCAGCCCGAACCGCAAGCCTGATGATCCCAGGATCAGGCGGTTTCAGTCGACAGCCACCGATTGGGCTAACTGTCAGGCAGAGTCAGGTCGCGCCTCGCGACGAGTGGCAGTCGAAGAAACGGCAAAAGTCGACGTGCAGCTGCTGCAGGCGCTCCTCCGACAAGCGCCCGTAGCGCTTGACCACCACCTTGCGGGCGATCACGAATGTCTTTCGGACCATGATTTTCGAACGCTTGGGAAGCGTTCCCTCGGCGAGTTCAGTCGGCTCGAGGATGAACTCATCGTCATGCAGCGTGGCGGTCTGACTGCTGACGGGAACGCCGACAAAATCCTCGAATGGCAAGTTGTCCCTGAAGACGATCACGGGCCTGTGTTTGCGCGCGCCAAGATCCGAGAAATAGAACTCGCAGAGGACGACATCGCCAACCTTCAAGTCCACACGTCGTCCTCGGCGGGCTCGCGCCATTCATCGATCGTACTGGCGGAGTGCTCGGAGAAAGCCTGTACGTCGGCATCCTTCGCGTCACCGTCGTCAACCAGCACGACCACCCTGGCATGCGTATTGTTCAGACGCGCATACTCACCCGGAATCCTGACGACCCCATCCCGAATATCAGTCTCGAACTCAATCGCATACATCCCGCACCTCCGTGCCAATATAGCGTACACGTCAAGGATCAGGGTAGCACTCCGCCCCGGCGGGCGCCGGGGCGGAGACGGGCGTCAGGCGTTGGCGGCGGCGCGCGAGGCCTTTTTGCGCTCGTGCTCCAGCAGGAGCTTCTTGCGGATGCGGATGGCGCTCGGGGTCACCTCGACGAGTTCGTCGTCATCGATGAACTCGATCGCCTGCTCCAGCGTCATGCGCACCGGCGGGGTCAGCTGGATGTTCTCGTCGGTGCCGGCCGCGCGCACGTTGGTGAGCTGCTTGGCTTTGAGGGCGTTCACGACCAGGTCGTTCTCACGCGCGTGCAGGCCGATGACCATGCCCTCGTAGACCTCCTCGCCGGGGCCGATGAACAGCTTGCCGCGGTCCTGCAGGTTGAACAGGGCGAAGCCGATGGCCTTGCCGGGACCGTTGGCGATCAGTACGCCGTTCTGGCGCGAGGCCACCGAACCCGTCGTGGACAACGGCCCGTAGTGGTCGAACACGTGGTGCAGGATGCCGGTGCCCGAGGTCGCGGTCATGAACTCGGTCTGAAAGCCGATCAGCCCGCGCGAGGGGATGGTGTAGTCCAGGCGCACCCGGCCCTTGCCGTCCGGCATCATGTTGGTGAGTTCGCCGCGGCGTTCGCCCAGCTTCTCCATCACCGTGCCCTGGTGCTCTTCCTCGATGTCCACGGTCACGGTCTCGTAGGGCTCCTGCTTCACGCCATCCACCTCGCGGATGACCACCTCGGGGCGCGAGACGCCCAGCTCGTAGCCCTCGCGGCGCATGTTCTCGATGAGGATCCCCAGGTGCAGCTCGCCACGGCCGGAGACGCGGAACTTGTCGGGGTCCTCGGTATCTTCCACGCGCAGGGCGACGTTGTGCTTGAGCTCCTCGTCCAGGCGCTCGCGGATCACGCGGGAGGTGACGTACTTGCCCTCCTTGCCGGCCAGCGGGGAGGTGTTCACCTGGAAGGTCATGCTGACCGTGGGCTCGTCCACGGTCAGGGCCGGCAGGGCCTCGACATTGCTCGGGTCGCACAGGGTGTCGGAGATGAACAGCTTGTCCATGCCGGTGAAGGTGATGATGTCGCCGGCGTTGGCCTCGCTGACATCCACCCGGTCCAGCCCGTGGAAGCCCATGATCTGCAGCATGCGGCCGTTGCGCACGCCGCCTTCGCGGTCGATCACCTTGACCTGGGTGTTCGGGGTGATGCGCCCGCGCTTCACCCGGCCGACGCCGATCAGGCCCTGGTAGGAGTTGTAGTCCAGCGAGGAGACCTGCATCTGGAACGGGCCGTCGGCGTCCACGTCCGGCGGCGACACGTGCTCGACGATGGTCTCCAGCAGGCAGGTCATGTCGCCGTCGGTCACGTCCGAGTCCATGCCGGCGAAGCCGTTGAGCGCCGAGGCGTAGACGATCGGGAAGTCCAGCTGCTCGTCGCTGGCGCCCAGGCGGTCGAACAGGTCGAAGACCTGATCCACGGCCCAGTCGGGGCGCGCGCCCGGGCGGTCGACCTTGTTGACCACCACGATCGGCTTGAAGCCCATCGCGAAGGCCTTCTGGGTCACGAAGCGGGTCTGCGGCATGGGGCCATCCACCGCGTCCACCAGCAGCAGCACGGAGTCGACCATCGACAGCACGCGCTCGACCTCGCCGCCGAAGTCGGCGTGCCCGGGGGTGTCGACGATGTTGATGCGGTAGTCCTGCCACTTGATGGCGGTGTTCTTCGACAGGATGGTGATCCCGCGTTCCTGCTCCAGCGCGTTGGAATCCATGACCCGCTCGCCGTGGTCGCCACGTTCGTCGAGGGTGCCGGACTGGCGCAGGAGCTGGTCGACCAGCGTGGTCTTGCCATGGTCGACGTGGGCGATGATGGCGATGTTGCGAAGCTTCTCGGTCATGGAATACGAACTCTGGGTACTGGCAAAAGGGCCGTCACTATACAGATTTATACTGAGTAGTGCTTGGCTTTCGTTGTCGCGACAGCGTCCCTCGCATAGACTAACCAGGTGACCAAGCTGTACAGGTGCCTTGATGACCACCACCGTGAACGTGCATGAAGCGAAAACTCATTTATCACGTCTGCTGAAAAGGGCACACGACGGCGAGGAGATCATCCTGTCGCGCGCCGGGCGCCCCTATGCACGGCTGGTCCCGCTGGAGGGCACACCGCAGAAACGGCAGCCCGGCAGGGTTCAGGGCCGTGTGGAGGAATCCTTCTTCGAGCCCCTGCCCGAGGAAGAACTTCGCGCATGGGAAGAGTGATGCGAGTCCTGCTGGATACGCACGCCCTTTTGTGGTGGATGACCGACGACCCGAAACTCTCCACCACTGCCAGAAATACCATTCAGGACGAAACACACACGGTGCTGGTGAGTGCGGCCAGCGCCTGGGAGATCGCGACCAAGTACCGCCTGGGCAAGCTCGCGATCGGAGCGGAGGTGCTCCGCGACTTCGATGAGCTGATTACCGCCGACGGGTTCTCCCATCTGGCCGTGAATTACCGACAGGCCATCCATGCCGGGTCCTACCCCCAGGAACACCGGGACCCGTTCGACCGGGTCCTCGCGGCTCAGGCCGAACTGGAACAGGTCCCCCTGGTCACCGCGGACCCGGCCCTGCAGACATTCCCGATCCGCTGCCTCTGGTAAGCGCCCACTCCGATCAGCCCGACGCCCCGCCCTGCCACGGGTCGAGCTTGTCTTCCCGCGGCGGGACCTGCAGGTGGAAGCCCTGGTCCTGCAGGTTGGCGAGGACCTTCTGCGGGTCTTCCTGCGCCAGGGTACGGTCGGGGGTCAGCTCGAACTCCAGCGCGAATTCGAGGCTGCCGAGGGCCTTCATCAGGGTATCGGGCAGATCGGAGAATTCGTCCTTCTCCGGCAGGTAGACATAGGTGTCGGCGCGCCGCCTGGCGCGATAGACGTAGCACTGCATCTCAGTCCTCCAGATAGGTGTAGCCGGTCAGGCCGTGTTCCAGTTCCGCCAGCAGCCGCCCGGCCGCCTCGCCGCGCAGGCCGGCGGCGTCGATGCGGGCACGGAACGCGCGGCGCAGGTCGTCGGGGGCGAAGTGCACGTAGGACAGCAGTTCGTCCACGGTGTCGCCGCGTTCGGGGTCGACCAGACGGTAGCCGCCGTCGGGGGTCAGCTCGACGTTCACCGTGTCGGTGTCGCCGAACAGGTTGTGCAGATCGCCCAGGATCTCCTGATAGGCCCCCACCAGGAAGATCCCCAGATAATACGGCCGCGCGGGCTCCCATTCGTGCAGGGCCAGCGTGGTGTGGGTGCCTTCGCGCTCCACGTAGTACTCCACGTGGCCGTCGGAGTCGCAGGTCAGGTCCTGCAGCACCGCCCGGCGCGTGGGCGCCTGCTCCAGCCGGTGCAGCGGCATGATGGGGAAGATCTGGTCGATCGCCCAGGTGTCGGGGATGGACTGGAACACGGAGAAGTTGCAGAAGACCTTGTCCGCCAGCTTGTCGGTCAGCTCGGCATGGATCTCGGCCGGCAGGGTATCCGGGTCTGCCAGCAGTCGCTGGCACAGGGCGAAGTACAGCGCCTCGGCGCGGGCGCGGTGGGCCAGCGACAGCAGGCCGCGGGCGAACTGGGCCTGCACCTCGGCCAGATGCCAGGCGCCGTCGTGGAAGACCTCGGACGGCGGACGCGCGCTGTCCTCCAGGAGTGCCCGCAGGGTCGCGATCTCGGGCGGCTCGTCGACGGCCGGCGGCGGCACGGGGCCGTCCCCGGGGGCCGGTTCGCAGTCGATCACGTTGGTGATCAGCACCGCGTGATGCGCGGTCAGCGCGCGCCCGGACTCGCTGAACACCTCGGGCATCGGCAGGTCGTGCTCGTGGCAGATACGGCTGAGCGGGCGCAGGATATTGAGGGCGTATTCCTCCACCGAGTAGTTGATGGAGCATTCGTTGCGCGACCGCGAGCCCTCGTAGTCGATGCCGAGGCCGCCGCCCACGTCCACCACGCGGATCCCGGCCCCGGCCTCGCGCAGCGCGGCGAAGTAACTGGCCGCCTCGCCCATGCCGTTCTGGATGTCGCGGATGTTGGCGATCTGCGACCCCATGTGGAAATGCAGCAGCTGCAGGCGGTCGAGCCAGTCGAGCCCGCGCAGGCGCTCGAGGATCGCCAGCACGTCCGCCGCGGACAGGCCGAACTTGGCCTTCTCGCCACCGGTGTTCTGCCACTTGCCCTTGCCGATGGACGCCAGGCGCACCCGCAGCCCCAGCAGCGGCGATATGTCCATGGCTTCGGCCTGGCGGATCACCTCCTCCAGCTCCGAGGGCTTCTCGATCACGATGTATACCCGGTGGCCGAGCTGCCGCCCGATCAGGGCCAGGCGCACGTATTCGCGGTCCTTGTAGCCGTTGCAGATGATGACCGAGCCCGGCCGCGACTGCGCCAGCACCGCGATCAGCTCCGGCTTGGAGCCGGCCTCCAGCCCCACCTGCGGCCGGTGGCCTTCGGCATCCGCGTGGTCGCCGGCGGCGAGGATGCGCTCGACCACCGAGCGCTGCTGGTTGACCTTGATCGGATAGATCGCGGTGAAGTCGCCGTGGTAATCCAGCTCCTCGGCCGCCCGGGCGAAGGCGCGCGACAGGCGCCGCACGCGACCGTCGAGCACGTCCTGAAAGCGCACCAGCACCGGCGGGCCCACGTGCTCTTCGCGCAGGCGGCAGGCCAGCGCGTGCAGATCCACGCCGGGGTGTTCCGGCCAGTCCGGCCGGCGCATGCAGACATGCCCGGACGCATTGATCTCGAAGAAGTCCCCGTTCCAGTGATCGATGCCGTAGGTACGGCGCGCATCATCCAGGGTCCAGGACGTGGCTGACATGGCGGTTCCGCGGTTGGGGAGGGTCGGAGTTGCCCGCAGGATACAGGGCACTATCATGGCGGCGCATCCTACCGTTCACCCATGCACAAGGGGAGCCCGCCCGATGGCACTCGACGACAACTGGTTCACCGAGCCCGACCGCGACATCGCGATGTCCCTGCGCATCACGAAAAAGCTCCACGAGGAGCAGACGCCCTATCAGAAGATCGAGATCTTCGAGACCACGGGCTTCGGCAACCTGATGGTGATCGACGGCTTCGTGATGCTCACCGGCCGCGACAATTTCATCTACCACGAGATGATGTCGCACCCGGTGCTGTATTCGCACAACGCGCCGAAGAACGTGGTGATCATCGGCGGCGGCGACTGCGGCACCCTGCGCGAGGTGCTCAAGCACGACGAGGTGGAAAAGGCCACGCAGGTGGACATCGACGAACGCGTCACCCGCCTGTCCGAGCAGTATTTCCCCGAACTGTGCGACGCCAACGACGACCCGCGCGCCGAACTCCTGTTCGACGACGGCATCCAGTACATCAAGGACGCGGAACCGGGCTCCATCGACGTGATCATCGTCGACTCCACCGACCCGGTGGGTCCGGCCGAGGGCCTGTTCTCCGCGGATTTCTACCGCGACTGCGTGAAGGCCCTGGGCTCCGATGGCCTGCTGGTGCAACAGAGCGAATCGCCGCTGCTGCATACCGACAGCATCCTGCGGCCGATGCACGACAGCATGCGCATGACCGGCTTCATCGACGCCCTGACCATGCACTTCCCTCAGCCCACCTACCCCTCCGGCTGGTGGACCTGCACCATCGCCTCCAGGGACGCCCCGGTCTCCTTCCTGCGTGAAGAAGCCGCGGAGGAGATCCCGTTCGTCACGCACTACTACAACGCGGCCATCCACCGCGCCGCCGGCGCCACCCCGGAGTTCTTCCGCCGCAAACTGTTCGCCTGATCGCGCGAAACCGTACCCGACCCGAAGGGCACGCTCAGGTGTGCCGTCCGGGCTTCAGGCGATCCAGGCGCAGGCGCTGGCGGTGGTCGAACAGGCGGCTGGAGGCGAACCAGACCGCGCCGATCGCCCCGAAGCCGGTGCCGGCGGAGATCAGGAACATGATCAGGATCTGGTACTTGACCGCTTCCACCGGCGGCGCGCCGGCGAGGATCTGCCCGGTCATCATGCCCGGCAGGCTGACGATGCCGGCCGCGGCCATGGCATTTATGGTGGGCATCAGCCCGGAACGCGCGGCCTCACGGCGCATGGTGGTGACGGCCTCGCTCCACGATGCTCCAAGGGCCAGGCGGCCCTCGATGGTGCGCCGCTCGCGCCAGACGTTCTGCGTGAGCCGATCCAGCCCCAGGGCGATGCCGGTCATGGTGTTACCCAGCAGCATCCCCAGCAGGGGGATGGAGTACTGCGGCTCCCACCACGGGCTGGGCCCCACCATGGTGGTCAGCGCCAGCACGGTGATCGCGAACGAGGAAACGAACATGGTGACCGCGCCGATCCCGTAGCCCCACATTCCGGCAAAACGGCGCTGCTGGCGAGCCATCACCTCGTAGCCGGCCACCGCCAGCATCACCATCGCCATCAGCGCGACCCAGCCGAGATGCGCATGATCGAACAGGGTCTGCAGCACCAGGCCCACCAGCAACAGCTGGATCACGGTGCGCACGGCGGCGATCAGCAGGGTGCGGCCCACGCCCATGCGGGCCCACATGGTCACGCCGGCGAGCAGCACCACCAGCACCGCTGCCAGCGCGAGGTCGAACGGGCTGAGCCGGATCAGGTCCATGATGTGCCCTCCGGCCGGCCGTCACTCAGCGTCAGGATGCGCCCGCCCAGACGGTCGCGCTGCTGGGTGTCGTGGGTGACCCACAGGGCCGCGGCTTCGCGTTCGGCCATCCAGGCCCGCACCAGCCGCTCGAAGCGGCGGGTATTCTCCAGGTCGAGGTTGGCGGTGGGTTCGTCCAGCAACAGCACGCGCGGCCCGGTCAGCAGGGCCCGCAGCAGCCCCAGACGCTGCTTCTCGCCGCTGGACAGTCGTTCGACCTCCCAGTCCAGGGCGCCGTGTTCCAGCCCCAGATGCTCGAGGAAGGACTCGGCATCGTCGCGCGCCCAGTCCGCGGGCAGATGCTCGTCCACGCGATCGCCCCACCAGGCGGTCTCCGCCGGGACGTAGGCCACCTGCCGGCGCCACTCCGGGGGCGTCAGCGCGTCACGCGCCTGCCCGTCCAGCCACACCTCGCCGGTGTTCGGATCCAGATCGGCGATCGCGCGCAGAAGCAGCGACTTCCCCGCGCCGGAGGCGCCGGTGATCTGCACCAGCTCGCCGGGCTGCAGCCTGAGGGACAGCGGCCCCAGACGTTCTGTTTGGAGGTGACTCACCTCGAGAAGGCAATCCATCAATGATCAGGCCCCGCTATCACGAGGAACGAATGGTAACCTGCCCGGCAAGCCTTGCATGCATTCCGGTCGTCACCGGCGGCCGCGACCCAGGGCGGGCCAGTCCGGTTCGACCGGGCTTGCCAGACGCGCCCCCGGCGCGACTGAAACCCTTCCACTCGTTGCGAGCGGGTACCTCACCCCCCGGGGACTGGCGCGCCCTTGCGGATAGCGGCCTTGCCCCGAACGAATGCCGAGGGCTGGTTCACCGCCTCAACCACCTGCACACGACCCTCCTCGTCGGTGTGATACACCGCAAACGCGCCCTCGTCCATGTTCCCGGCGATCTCCGTCGCCCAGTCACCGCCCGGCAGACCCGCCACCTGAACCTTGTAGTCGTACTGATGGGTCCAGAAATTGAAGATGTCGCGCCCGGGGTCCGGCCGTCCTGTCAGATGCGCCGCCAGGCGACGGGCCTGCCCCACCGCGCCACTGACCGATTCGAGCCGCAGGCCCTCGTCCCGGCCGGACTCATGGATCACCGAACAGTCACCGATCGCATGGATGCCCGGCACCCCCGTAAAACCGAACTCGTCGACCCGAATCCCCCTGTCGCAAGCCAGCCCGCATTCCACCCCGAGCTCGTCACGCGGTGCAGCCCCGACCCCCAGCACGACCAGGTCCGCCTCATGCACCATCCCGTCCGCCGTAGTTACGCCCCGACAACGGGAATCCCCTTCGATCTTCTCCACCCTGGCCCGGAGATTCATCTCCACACCCTTTCCTTCATGGATCCTTCGCATGAAAGCGCCGATCGTCGGACTGACCGACCGCGACATCACCTCTGCCCCCGCCTCAAGAACCGCGACCTCCAGGCCCATGCGCCTTGCACTGGCCGCCACCTCGAGGCCGACGTACCCGCCGCCGACAAGAAGCACTCTGCTGCTCCTCCCGAACGCCTCGCGAAGACTGATCGCATCTTCCAGCGAGCGCAGCGTGCACACCCCCGGAAGATCCGCCCCTTCAATCGGAGGAACGACCGGCGCAGCGCCGGTAGCGATGACGAGTTTCTCGAACCGGACGCTCGACCCGTCATCCAGCAGTACCTCACGGGCTTGCGGGTCGACCCGCACCACCTTTCTTCCGAGCAGCAGCTGAATGCCCCGCTCCTCGTAGAATCTTTCCGGACGAAGAGCAATCTCCTCCGGCTGCTGGGCGCCATCCAGAACGCCCTTGGAGAGTGGCGGCCTGTGATAGGGAGCCCGGTCCTCCTCGGAGATGATGGAGACCCTCTCCTCGTATCCGTTCTGAACCAGATGGGCCGCAAGTTCCGCAGCCGCGTGCCCACCGCCCACGATCACCACACCGCCACTCTTCATCTTATTTTCCTCGGTACAGGACCATGTCGATCTCCACGAGGGCGTCGCGCCCGAGCGCGGCCACACCAACGGTCGTCCTGGCAGGAAGCGTGTCCCGCTCGAAATATTGGGTATAAACGGTATTCATCCCGGCAAAATCTTCGTGGAACCGGGTCAGGAACATCCGCACATAGACTGCATCGGTGAACTTGTAGCCGGCCTGATCGAGAATCTCCTGGATATTCTTAAAAACCAGCTCGGTCTGAGCGACGATGCCCTCCGGAAGAGGAGCGCCGTCATTGTACGGGTCGATCGGCAACTGGCCGGTCACATAAAGCCATCCATCCGCCTCGACCGCATGGTGATAGGGAGCGACCGGCGCCGGGGCCGATTCGACATTGTGATAACTGATGCTGCTCATGGTTTCTCCTTTATCAAACATTAGCGATTTGCATTTTTAATCACCCTCCGTGGCGGGCCTCTCAAGGACACGCCTCATGCCGCCGGGAACGGCGGCAACCACGCGACAGCGCCCAGGGCGCCTGCCCGGCTCCATGCCGGGCGCCCCTCACTCCATATGGAGAGAATCTCAGAGCATCGCTCGCTCTTCGTCCGGTGATGTCTGCGCTTCAGGCAAGGGGTCCCTTTTAATCACACGGGACAGCGCGGCGGTCTGCGCCGCAATCTCGGGAACGCCCATGACCTCGCCGAACACCGAACGCGTCAGGGGGCCGGCGGCATAAAGCCCGGGCACCACTTCATGGTCCGAATCCAGCACCCGACATTGCTGATCAACCTGGACGCCCAGGCCCAGCGAATCGGCCGCGATCATTTCCTTTTGCAGCAGTCCCGAGAACAGGGGGTCACGTGACCGCCGGATATCACTCACGGGGCCGATGCAGTTAACCAGCGAGTCCGCGGAAAACGTTCTGGCTTCTTCCGAGCCCCTCGGCCTGATCCCCACGCGGAACCGGTCTTCACTTGCATCCAACCGAACGCCGACGATGGATCCTGCCGTCACGGTGAGCTGACCGCTGGAGCGTGCATCCGCCAGAACCTGCAGGACCTGCGGGGACAGGCGGTAACGGTGCGTATCCCAGTACGGGCGCAGATGACGGAGGACCGAGCGACGCTCCCGCATCGACCACTGCGGCCAGATCGTCGGCAGCGCCGCACGCACGCCTTCGATCACCGGTTGCCACTCCATTCCCCGGCTCTCCGCATCCCTGAGCATGGAGCGGATGATCCGCAGGAACTTCGCGGGGCCGGGCGTCTCGCCCCCCGGGCATGGATCGATCGGGACGGGTTCGTACGAGCAACCGTGCGGGCGGGGCAGCAGGCCACGCCGGGATACGGCCCGGATGGGACCCACGTGGCCTCGGTCCAGCAGGCCCACCACCGTGTCTGCCATGGTCAGGCCCGTACCAAAAATCAGCACCTCGTCGCGCGTTCCGATACGCCCGAGCGCTTCGGGCTTCCAGGGGTCATCCAGACGCCGGGGATGCCCCACAACATCGTTGTCCGTGGCCCAGGGAAACTGCGGCGATCCATGGCTGTTGCAGAGAACCAGCCGCCGGGCTACGAGCGATTGACCGTTCACCGCCTCAACCCGGAAACCACCGGAGATCCGTTCCACGACCCTCGCGGCGGAAGGGACCGTCTCCACAGGCAAGGGGTGTGCGGCGAGCCGCTCCTCCACATATCGTCCGAAATCGCCCCGCGCGGGATACAAATGCCCGTCCGCGCCTCTGGCATCCGGATCGAATTCGTCGACGCCCGCCTCGTGCAAGCACCACTGCAGGAAATCGTCAGGCGCATCCGCAAAGACGGTCATCTTTTCGGCCGGCACGTTAATGCGGTGCAACGGGTCTGCGGTGTCATAGGCGAGCCCGTAGCCCAGCCGCCCCCGTGGTTCGAAGAAAGCGATCGAGAGATCCGCTTTCTCGCGAGCCAGGTGGAGGGCGAGCGAGGCGCCGGTGAATCCCCCGCCCACGACCGCCAGGTCACAGGTCCCGGTGTTCACTGTTTCCATCAGAACTGCTCTTCGGGCAGAAACACCCGAAGCCCTTCATGGTCCGGTTCGATGTTCACCTGGCAGGAGAGGCGGCTGTTGTCCCGCCGGTCTTCACGTGCAGAGAGGAGTTCATCCTCCATGGGGTTGGGCGGACCGATCCGCTCGGACCAGTCATCATCCACATAGACATGGCACGTAGCACAGGCGCAATCCCCGCCACAATCGGCCAGTATCCCCGGCACGCCATTCCCCACGGCGGATGCCATCAACGAGGATCCGACCTCGGCTTCCACTTCGTGGGTCTGGCCGTCACTTTCGACAAAAATCACATTTGGCATCTTGGTCAACCTCTTTCAGTTTTTGCTGCCGCCGGCCGCACCCAGGATCTCTCGTTCCTCGGCGGTAAATTCTCCCCTTGTAACCTCGCGCTCCAGGTGATTCTCCAGTTGTGCATGCAACTCCCGCATGCCGTCATCGAAGGGGTCTCTTGGACGCGGAAGATCAACGTCGATGATGTCCGAAACACGCCCGGGCGAACCCGTCACAAGAACAATCCGGTCGGCGAGCGCGAGCGCTTCATCCAGGCTGTGCGTCACCATCACGACCGAACACCCGGTTTCTTCCCACGTCATGAGGAGGTACTGGTGCATGAGCTTCTTGGTCTGGTGATCGAGGGCTGCGAACGGCTCATCCAGAAGCAGCAGCCGAGGACTCAGGGCGAAGGCACGCACCAGCGCAACCCGCTGTTTCATCCCACCGGAAAGCTGCATGGGGTATTTTTGGATGCAGCCCCCCAGGCCGACGGCGCCCAGAAGCGCCTTTGCCCGTTTTCGTGCCTCGGCAGGGCGGCAACCCTGGTTGCGCAGGGCGAATGCGACGTTCCCCTGGGCCGAAAGCCACGGAAAAAGGTTGTAGCTTTGAAACAGGAGCGCGGTCTTCGGAGTGGGACCCAGGGCCTGTCGACCATTCGCAAACACATAGCCTTCGTCGGGCGAGGACAGGCCCGCCGCCATCCCCAGAAGGGTGCTTTTTCCGCAGCCACTGGGTCCGATGACGACGGTAAAGCTGCCTCGAGGGACCCGAAAGTTCACATTCTCAATGGCAGGATGGCCATCGAATTTCTTCGTCACATCCTCGAAGATCACTTCGGCATCCTGAGCTGGAACGTTGCGCGCATGATCATTCATTGCTGGGACCCCCACCATGCAGCCTTTTTCTTCAACAGAACCAGGGCTCGATCGATCGCGAAGCCAAGGAATCCGATCGTAATGATGCCCACCATGACAAGCTTCATGTTATACATCTGCTGCCCCAGCATGATGAGATAGCCAAGGCCGGAATCGATGCCCGCCATCTCTCCGGCCAGGACCGCCATCCATGCGGCAAAAAAACTCAATCGGGCAGTCTCGATGAGAGTCGGGGCGGCCGACGGCAGAATGACATGCGTCCACAGACGCACCCCACGGGTCCCCAGGTTGCGGGCGACCATCAGATATTCCTGCGGGGTATTTTCGATCGCGGTCACGACCGAGATGGTCATCGAACCTATAATGGCCATGAAAACCACGAATATGGCCGCCGGACCGCCAATACCGACAATGGCGATTGCAAAAGGAATCCATGCAACCGGCGAGATGGGGGCGATGGTCTGCACGATGGGCAGGATCAGATTCCGGAATGGCCGAACCAGGGAAATCATGACCCCGATAACAATGGCCACGGTGACCCCAAGGACAAAACCGATGGCAATACGACCCAGGGTGTCGAGGACGGCACCGCCGTACGTCAGTTGCTGCGTACCGATACCGGCAGGAGCAGGGCCCGACAAAAGGTACGGGATCGTTTCGCTGGGCGGTGGCAGGATGCGGCCGTGCACCCAGTGGAAGTGCACCGCTACTTCCCAGAGGACGCCAATCAGAAGCCAGGCCAGCAAAAACCAGATAACCGTTGACACGGTTCCGCGCACGTCACGCCAGCGCAACGCAAGCCAGGTACCGAGCGAGTGGCCCGACGGCGGGGAACCATCGCCTTGAGCGAGGGACCCCGCGTCCGAGGGCTCTGTGGCCGAAGCGGGGACTGGCTGAGAATGCGAGTCAACATCGGGACTATGGCGCATCAGTAATCTCCTGCAGGGTTTGCACGGCCTGTGAAAAACAGGCACCCGGCGCCCGTACACGACCGATGCCGATCCAGCCGGTCGCGCCGTCGCGGTGGGCGATACCGGTATGGATCAGAAGTTCGGCATGCGAAGTGGCGACCTTCCGCGCGTCGAGCCCGAGGCCATAGTCGCGTGCGTCGGGGACATCCGGCGGCACAAACCACGGATTTGCGGCGAGAAACCAGGAACGCTGGACAACGGCATCACGGTCGGCCTGATCCTGTGCGACACCCAGCTTGCGATTGAGCTCCGGGGCCGAGAACGCCGCACCTCCGCCCAGGCCGATCGTCTCCATGATCGCGCTGTCTCCGAGGTCGGGCTGGCAGTCGTCCGGCATGAACTCCCCGAACAACTGGCCGCGAGGCAGATTGGACGGGGCACAGAACCAGCGGTCCCCGGTACCCGCGAGCTGGATGCCACATTCATCGCCGTTGCGTGCAATGGACACCACGATCGAACTGCCGGAGACACCTCGGGCCGTATCCAGGGCGAGTTTGGCCGCACCCATCGCGTAGTTGAGGCAGTGCTGGGGGTTTTCGCCTAGCCACGCCGCGACATCCGGCGGCAAACCCTTCAGTGCGTCGATGAAGGCCTGCGTGAAGGCCTCATTCCTCTGGTGGATGTCGTCGCCCTGGCGCAGTCCCTGTGAAACCAGCGGCCAAACGGGCAACCCTTCTTGCGGGAGGGCGGCCGCGATCGCCGGAGCAATCCTTTGCTCGAGTTCCGCGAGGTGACGCACCACGCTGGAGCCCCAGACACCAAACCGCAGGCCCTGGCGCCCACCCTCCGCAAAGGTGGCAAACCCCGTCTCGGAGCCACCGCGGTTGCGCACCTCCATCACCGGTTGAGAGGGTCGGACCACGCCGGCCATGGGAGAGGCGGTACCGAGCTCATGATTGGGCGTAAGCCGGATTGAGCCTTCGAGAATCAGGCGGCGCCCTTCTTCATGGTTGGTGGCCCAGCCCTCCAGGACCGCCGCCCCCGCGAGTGCGGAAAGCACAACCGGCGGAATCCGTGAAGGATCGCGGAACGGGGGCCCGGCATGACCCAGCTGTCGCTCCGCCATGCCGAGGGCCTCTCCGGCGACACGGATCCCGGTCAGGTGCGGTTCGCACGACCGGATCCTGTCCAGCGCCTCCTGGTTGGCCGCATCGACGCTGCTCATGGAGCCGGAAAGATCAGGCGGTCTTGCGGAGATCATCTTGGCTCTCGATCGGTGTCAGGACGTCCTCGACACTGGTACCCGTAGTGGCCTCCATTCCGGGGATATTCGGAATGACGTCCTCCCACGGGCGCGACCGACGAGACCAGACGTCGAACAGTCGACGCGCGGTATCCGGGTCATGCACCAGGGCCTTGAACATGAGTTCCATGGAGGCATGCGTTGGGACCTCGGCCAGATGCTTGCTGAACGCGTACAGCTCCCGGGACGCTTCGTGTCGCCACTGCGGGTATTCTTCCCGGTAGGTACCGTTGCAGATCATCGGTGCGAGGACCTCGGCAGCATGCAGGGCGTCACCAATGCCCTGAGCGGTCGCCGGATGCTTGAAGTGCGCGGCGTCGCCGGTGAGCGCCCAGCCAGCACCGGTGGACCGGCGGTAGAAACCTTCCAGACGGGTGGTGCCCTTTACCTGACTGACCTTTTCGGCCCGAGAAAGCCTGCCCCACAAGGCAGGCACGGATTCCAGTTTGGAGAGATAGAACTCTTCCAGATTCTTGATGGACTTCCGTTCACTCTTGGGGCCGTTGATCGAGACCACATGGTGATCGTTGTCGGAAGGAAAGTGGGTGACGATCCAGGGGGGCTCAAAGAAGAAGTCCTGCGTGTTGCGAACGTCGGCATTCTTCCAGTAAGCAAAGTACTGCATCGTCTCGCTGGGCATGACGGAGTACTTCTCTGCTCCGACAAGCCGGGCGATCGACGAGTTGGCACCGTCCGCTCCCACCACCACATCGGCCGTCAGAGTGAATTCACCCTCGGGGCCGGACGCGGTGACACCACGAACCGTATCGGTGTCGGTCGCTTCACCGATCAGGCCCGTGACCTGGCACCCCTCGAAGACCTCGGCCCCATCAGACCGGGCCTGATCCACCAGGATCGAATCGAGGGTGATCCGCCGCACACAGATCGCCCAGTCACGTCCTGCAATTGGCGTATGGGGGGCGACCACCATCTGTCCGTCATAATGCCAGGCGGTATACAGGGGGGGCGGACCATTCTCCAGCACCCGGTCGAGGACCCCGAGTTCGTCCATCCGCTTCAGCGTATTGGGATAGACAACATGGGTCGAAAGCGTGTCCGACGGGAACGTCGTGCGATCGAGCACGGCCACTTTCTGACCCGCACGCGCAAGCTGTATGGCCAGGGAGCTGCCCGCCACGCGCGCCCCCACGATGATGGTGTCGTAATGCTTGGGTTCCGGCATGTCCGTCTCCTTCATTGCTTCCTCGCCTGGCAAAGACCGGCTCACCGGGCGATAAGCTTGTATCGTGAATAATAAAGAGACCGGTCTTTCTACTGGCTACTGATGCAGAGAGCATGCCAACCCTTTACAAACCGCAGAATCAGAACCTTAAGAAACGCACAACGGGTTACCCGATACCCCGAGGCCCCATAGGCGGGCCCCATCAGCGAGCAGTTGCACCCCGATGTGGCATTGACGGGAGCCCATTCCGAACCGGGCGCCGGGGTCGCTGCGCCACCCCGGAAAAGCGGCAAGCCCGCGTGATGATCGCGTGTTACGATCGCGCTCAGGCTCAGCCATCGGGGTGCACACGACATGGGGCGTCGACCGCGAGATGAAGATCCCAGGGAAATTCTGCTCGACACGGCAACAAGGCTGTTCTGCCGCGACGGCGTCAATTGCACCGGACTCAACCGACTACTCGCCGAAGCCGGGGTCGCGCGAAAGACGCTTTATGAACAATTCGGCTCCAAACAGAATCTCCTCAAGGAGGTTCTGGAGCGGGATGGCCATCGCTGGATGGAATGGTTCGAGAGCCGGCTGGATGCTTTGCCGGGAACCGGGGCAGATCGTGTCGCAGGTGTGTTTGACATCCTGGAGGACTGGTTCCTCAACGAGGAATTCTATGGATGTCCTTTCGTGAACACGGTTGCGGAACATGACAAACGGGCCGACGAATACCGCAGGATGGCGCTGAATCATCGCGATTCGATCAGGCGGGCCATTATCCGGCTATTGCGTGACGAAGGGTTTCCGCGGCCCGAGGAACTTGGCGAACAGCTGACCATCCTCGTGGATGGCGCAACCGTTACAGCCATGGTGACCCGGACAGCGAGTGCTGCCCGGGAAACCAGGGCCATCGCGGAAGTCCTGCTCCGGTCACACCAACCGGTCCGGCAAACATGCGGCGCCGAACATCACGGCACCGCATGATCCACAGTCAAGCGGTCTCGCTCGGACTCAGACGCAAATCGATCACCTCGTCCGCGATGTTCGAATCGAAATATCCGAGTTCGATCAGGTAGTCGACGCCCTGGCGGATCCCATCCGCGGATTCCTGCGACATTACCGGTGCCGGCGGCTGACGCTTCAGGGCGACTTCCAGCACCTCGCGTGACGCGCTGAACAGAGGCTCCAGGTCGTCCAGCGCCGACTCGAAGTCGGAATGGAACTGTTCCCCTGCCTCCTTGAGGACCTCCATGTAGCGCGTCGCCACCTCCGGGCGCTCTTCCATGAAATCGGCAGTGGCATTAATCACGCAATCCGCCGCATCCGGGCCCCAGACATCGTTGCTGGTGGCGATGTATTTGCCGCCCGACTCCTTGACCACGGTCTCGGCGTAGGGCTGTGCAAGGGTACAGACATCGACGTTGCCGTTGATCAGGGCCTCGCCCATCCCCGGCATGCCGTTAAAGAACGTCATCTCGTAGTCACTGTATGAAAGCCCGTTCTGCGACATCGTCCCGTAGGCAACCAGCTCCAGTGTGTCCAGCCGCAACGTGCCGACCCGCAGCCCCTGGCCCGCCGCTTCGACGAACTCCTCCACGGACGTCACCGAGCCTTCGCGTGCCACCAGCTCGATCCCGGAGATGCCGCTACCGCCAATAATCCGCAGGCCATCATTGCCCTCGGCATAATCCGCCATGGACGCTGTCCATGGGTTGTGGGCCACATCCACTCCCCCGACGCCGAGCGCCCGGAGATTCTCCATGGGTCCGTTGAACTGGGTAATGTCCACGGCCAACCCGGCCTCCTTGAAGAGCCCCCGTTGCGCGGCCAGGAGCAGGTGAGAAATACACCCCGCGGGCAGGTGCCCCGCCTTCACCAGTTCATCCGCAACCCCGGCCCTGGCACTTCCGGTGGTCGCTAGCAATGCCATGCCGGCCGAGGAAAGACTCAACGCACCACAGGCACATCCCGTTCGAAGGAACTTACGGCGATCGGGGCTGAATGCCGTATTCGCGGCGTCCGCGCGACCGGGCGAAACGAGGTTTGCAAGCTTTTTGAATTTCATTGGCTCTATCTCCGCTGACCATCACCACAAAGAGACTGATTTGTCTCGCATGTAACTGGCCTGCAAACGGGATGCCAGAAATAATCTTTCCGCAATTTCAATTGGTTATTAAGACAACCCCAAACAAGGAAGATCAACACTGGTGCGAATTGCCCCGCCACTGATCGTATTCGCACTCGCAACGAACAGGCACCCTCCGATCGGCAGGTCTGCGGGATCCGCGTTCATCGCCCCAAAAAAGAGGGCGCCGCGAGGGCGCCCTGAAGGCCAACTTCCGGGTCCTGGGAGAGACCGTGCTGTCGGCGTCGGAGGAGACAAGTTGCGGGGCCGGCCTCCCGGCCCCGTCCAGCCTGCGTACAGGCTATGGGTTTCGCGTTACTTGTTCGTGAACTCGGGGTAGGCCTCGAGGCCGCACTCGGTCACGTCGGCACCGATCTCTTCTTCCTCTTCGCCCAGGCGGATGCCCATGGCCATCTTGAGGATGAACCACACCAGCAGGCTGGCGAGGAAGACGAAGATGAAGATCGCCGCCAGACCCGCGATCTGCGCCACGAAGGTCGCATCCGGGTTGGACAGCAGGACCGCGAGCACGCCCCAGATGCCGGCCGTGCCGTGGGCCGAGATCGCACCCACCGGGTCATCGATCTTGACCTTGTCCAGGGCGACGATGGAGAACACCACGATCACGCCACCCACGGCGCCGATGAAGGTCGCCAGCAGCGGGCTGGGCATCAGCGGTTCGGCGGTGATGGACACCAGGCCGGCGACCGCGCCGTTCAGGGCCATGGTCAGATCGGCCTTGCCGAACATCAGACGGGTGGTGATCAGCGCGGCAATCACGCCCCCGGCCGCGGCCAGGTTGGTGTTGGTGAACACGGCCGCCACGGCATTCGCGGATTCAACGTCGGACACCTTGAGCTCGGAACCGCCGTTGAAGCCGAACCAGCCCAGCCAGAGGATCAGCACGCCCAGCGTCGCCAGCGGCATGCTGGAGCCCGGGATCGCGTTGATCTGGCCGTCCTTGCCGTACTTGCCCTTGCGCGCCCCCAGCAGCAGGACGCCCGCCAGCGCGGCCACGGCACCGGTGAAGTGGACGATGCCCGAACCGGCGTAGTCGAGATAGCCGATCTGGTCCAGCATGCCGCCGCCCCAGCTCCAGAAGCCCTGGATCGGGTAGATCACGCCGGTGAGGACCACGGCGAAGGCGAGGAAGGCCCACAGCTTCATGCGTTCGGCAACCGCCCCGGAAACAATCGACATCGCGGTGGCCACGAACACCACCTGGAAGAAGAAGTCCGCGCGGTCGGAGTAGTAGATGTCGCCACCGCTGCCCAGCACCTCGGACACGGCGTTGTCACCGGTGATAAAGAAGCCCAGGCCCGGGATCAACGAGGTGAGCCCGTCGCTGTACATGATGTTGTAGCCGATCAGCATGTACATGACCGAGGCGATGGAATAAAGGGAGATGTTCTTGGTGAGGATTTCGGCCACGCTCTTGGTCCGCACCATGCCGGCCTCGAGCATGGTAAAGCCCGCGGCCATCCACATGACCAGTGCGCCGGCCATCAGGAAGTAAAAGGTGTCAAGGGCGTAGGCCACCTCGACGACTTGCTGTTCGATATCCATTTTCGGATTACCTCATCTAATAATGACCGAGATGGGCGCTCAGAGCGCTTCGGTTCCGGTTTCACCCGTGCGGATTCGCAGGACCTGCTCGACCGGCGAGACAAAGATCTTTCCGTCCCCGATCTTGCCGGTGCTCGCGGCCTTCGAAACGGCTTCGATCACCTGGTCGACCAGGCTGTCATCCACCGCAACCTCCAGCTTGACCTTGGGCAGAAAGTCCACGACGTATTCAGCACCGCGGTACAGTTCGGTGTGGCCGCGCTGGCGACCGAAACCCTTGACTTCGGTCATGGTGATGCCCTGCACACCGATCTCGGACATCGCCTCGCGCACATCATCAAGCTTGAACGGCTTGATCACGGCAGTAATCATCTTCATGTCAGACTCCTCTCCGGCGAGCCGCTGCCCGGGGGCAACGACCCGCAACGATGTTTTGCTTCCGGTTCAACGATCAGAAGGATTTCGACCAGCCCACCCAGGCGCGCATGTCTTCGTCATCGACATCGGCGTAGGCCAGGTTCAGGCTGAATTCGCCGAACTCGCCGGCATCGCGGGCGAGGCTGGCGGAGTAGTGGGTGTAATCGTCATTGTCGCTGTCGTCGTACGTCTGACGTCCGACCATGAAACCGGCGCTGTAGACCTCGGCGAACGGCACATCCAGGCCGCCGTAGAAATAGACGTCGTCGCTTTCCAGAAGCGACTCGGACGCGCTGTCGGTCACCACCCACTGAACACCGCCGTAAAAACCGATCATGTCCATGTCATAACTGACTGACCCGACCAGTTCGCCGAAATCGTAAGAGACGGAATCCCCCTCGAACTCGGCATCGGGGTAGGCGTAATACACGTAACCCACGTCGTACCCGAAGCCGTTGTCAAAGGAATCGGCAAACCCACCGTAAAGATCGAGCTCGTAGGTCGTGCCGTCGTCTTCCCCGAAATCCACGTTGGATGCCCAGGTCCCCAGGTAAAACCCGGAGGCATGCTCCCAGTCAAAACCACCCTGGATAGCGGCGCCGCCATCGGTTTCGGAAAAGCCCCGCAGTTCATAATCGGACACGATCGAGATATTGGCCGACACCTCGGCGGCCGCGCTGGAAGTAAAGACGACACCCCCGGTGGACCCGACGGCCAGGATCGCGGTGGCGACGGCGGAATAGGCGAATTTCTTCATTGATTGACTCCCTCTGCGTGTTTTCTGGATGTCGCTGCTTGTCGACACCCGTTCCTTGCAGGGGGCGTGCCAGAAACGTGAAACGGGGCAAAATCCGGTTTTATGCAACGCTGTTGCGGGCAAACCACGGGTGATTGCCACGAACGGGTGCAATCACAAAGTGCAGACGCACCAAAAGAGGGCAATACGAGCCGGGGACGCCACCGGAAAGGGCGCCGCGCGGGAAGGAGCAGTGCGGGAAATCTGTGC
This sequence comes from Thioalkalivibrio sp. AKL17, assembly GCF_000377885.1. NCBI lineage: Bacteria > Pseudomonadati > Pseudomonadota > Gammaproteobacteria > Chromatiales > Ectothiorhodospiraceae > Thioalkalivibrio > Thioalkalivibrio sp. AKL17. The sequence goes on along the minus strand of NZ_KB898766.1, from coordinate 57,160 downwards.
GGGAAACAGGAGCAGGAAGCGCGGAAGCGTCCTGGCGGTCGGTCGGGGCCTGCTCGGTCTCAGTCGGTGGCGAGCGAGCCGCGTTCGATGGTGATGCCCACCTCGCGCACCCCGGCCACCGCGCCCGGTTTGCCCAGGGTAATGCGCAGCCACGGCGAACCGAACTGCGCCATCAGGGTCTCGGCGATCTCCTCGGCGAGGGATTCGAGCAGGATGTGGGGTTCGCGGGTCACGATGGCCCGCACCGCGTTGGCCACGGCCTCGTAGTCAACCGTGTCTTCGATCTCGCCGGAGTGGGCGGCCACGCGAGTGTCCGCCGCCAGCTCGATGTCGAAGCGCAGCGGGCGCTGCATGCGCTGTTCCCAGTCGTAGACGCCGACCACGGCGGGGATTTCGAGATCGCGCAGATAGATACGGTCCATGCGGAACACCGGGGACACAGGGTTGCGGAGGGGCTTATCGTACTGCCTGCCCCCGCCCGCGTACACCGGGGCGTGCGATGGTGGCGCAACGCGCTACCATGCCCGAACAGTCCGACCGAACAGCGTCGCCAGGAGAGCCGCCGCATGTCCACCACTTCGTTTCAGCCACTGCCGTGGACCCGGACCCCCGAGGGGGCCCTGCGCCGGGTCGGCGTGGAAATCGAAATGGCGGGCGTCTCGCTGGAGACGATGGCCCGCGCCATCATCGACGAATTCGGCGGGCACATCGAGGCCGAGCATGCCTTCGTGCTGCATGTCCGCGACAGCGACGCGGGGGATTTCCAGCTGGAGCTGGACGCCCGCGTACTCAAGGACCGCGGCTATCGCGAGCACCTGGCCCGCCTGGGGGTCGACCTGGAAGACCGCGACCAGGAAGCACTGGAGGCCTGGCTGGCCGATGCCGCCGGGCGCCTGGTCCCGCACGAGATCGTCGCGCCACCCCTGGAACCTGCGCAGCTGCCCCGGCTGGACCGGGTGCGTGCCGCGCTGCAACAGGAAGGCGCGCTGGGCACCGAACGCTCGTTCCTGTACGCGTTCGGGCTGCAGCTGAACATCGAGATCCACAGCCGCGAGCCCGAATGGCTGCTGGCCATCCTGCGAGCCTTCGTGCTCATGTACGAGATCCTGGCGCAGGCGGGGGCCATCGACCTGTCGCGCCGCCTGTCGCCCTACATCCGGCCGTTCCCCGGCGCCTTCGTGCGCTACATCCTCGATCCCGATTTCACCCCGGACCGTGCATCGCTGATCGACACCTATCTGGCGCACAACCCCACGCGCAACCGTCCGCTGGACCTGCTCCCGGTGCTGGCGGAACTGGACCCCGAACGCGTTGCGGCGGCACCGGTGGAACACGAACTGATCAAGGCGCGTCCCGCCCTGCACTACCGCCTGCCGGACTGCCGCATCGACGACCCGAACTGGAGCCTGGCGCACCCGCTGAACGGCTGGGTGGAAGTGGAACAGCTGGCCGCTCATCCCGAACGTCTGGAACGGCTCGCGCAGGAGTACCTGGAACGCCCGGGCCAGGCGGTGGGCCGCTGGGCCGACGAATGGATGCAGCGGCTGCGTGCCTGGTTCTGAACGCCCGCACCGCCCGGTGATCGCCGTCACCGGCCCGGACCGTGGCGGCACGCCCGCGTGGCTGTTCACCGCCCTCGCGGTGTGGCGGGCCGGCGGCCGCCCCCTGCGCATCCGTCCCGGACGCCCCCGCCGCAACCGGCGCATCGACGCCCTGATCGTCGGTGGCGGGGCCGACGTGGATCCCGAACTTTATGGCGAAACCCTGCCCGAGGGCCCTGACACCACTGCCATCCGCCGGGCGGAGCAACGCCTGTCGCAGCGCCTGATCGGCTACGCCTTCTATCCCGCGCTGTGGTTGCTGCGCCGGCTGTTCCAGTCGAAAAGACCATCGCTGGATCCGGAGCGCGATCGGCTGGAGAAATCCCTGATTCACCACGCCCTGGACGAACACCTGCCAATCCTCGGCATCTGCCGCGGGATGCAGCTGATCAACGTGGTGCGCGGCGGCAGCCTGCACCGCGACCTCGCCGCCTTCTACGTGGAGACCCCCAACGCCCGCAGCCTGCTGCCCGTGAAGCGGGTACGGCTGGATCCGCACTCGCGGCTGTCCATCATCCTCGGAGATGCCGCACTGCACGTGAATGCCCTGCACAGCCAGGCCGTCGACCGCCTCGGACGGGGCCTGACCATCGCCGGGCGCGAGCCCTCACGCGTGGTCCAGGCCATCGAGGCCGACGGGCCCGATTTCTGCATCGGCGTGCAGTGGCACCCCGAATACCTGCCGCAGAAGACCCGCCACCAGCGCCTGTTCCGGGCGGTGGTCCACGCCGCCGTCGACCACCACGAGGTGCAGTGACCGGGACACCGCTCCCGACAATCACTTGCGAACTCTGGGGAAAACATCTAGCTTGACCGCACTGTTCAGGAGGCTTTCCGGCGCGGGTGAAACATCCATCCGACCGACGATCGTCGCACAACCACCCGGACCACCCGTGGCGATCAGGGAACGATCCTGGCGTCCTGCGGACGGTCCGCGATCCGGGTACGCTCCGATGACCCAAGAGCAACAACCGCAAGAGGAACCGGCGCTTCGGGAAGCCCTGGAGCAGGCCCGGGAGCGCATCCGGGAACTCGAGGCATCCCGCGAAGATGCCCGGCAAACGCTGGAAGAACTTCAACTGCATCAGGAGGAGCTGCACGCCCAGAACGAGGAACTGCGGCAGACGCAGCAGGCCCTGGCTCAGGCCAGTCAGCGCTATCAGGATCTGTTCGACTTTGCCCCCGTGGCATTCCTGGTTCTCGATGCCAACGGGGAAACGGTGGAAGTCAATCGCACCGCGACGCGCATGCTGGGACTGCCACGCAGCCATCTGCTGCAGCAGCCACTGCGGCGGTTTCTCGACACCTCCAGCCGCGAGCCGTTCCACCAGCTTCTGGCCGCCGCCGGACACGGCACCCCGCCGGAGGATTTCGAGCTGGTACTCAACACGCCCGAGCAATCGGAACTGCACGTGCAGGTCAGCCTTTCCCCGGATCACGACCCGGCGGGTCTGCGTTTCCGTCTGGCCATGGTGGATGTCACGGCCCGCAAGCGCGCCGAGCAGCATCAGCGTCTGGCCGCCACGGTGTTCGAGGAAAGCAACGAAGGCATCATCGTGACCGACGCCCGTGCCCGCATCCAGCGGGTCAATCATGCATTCACCATCGTCACCGGATATCAGGAAGACGAAGTCGTCGGCCGTACTCCGGGTCTGCTCTCGTCGGGGCGCCATGACCGCAGCTTCTACGAGCACATGTGGAACCGGCTCCAGGAGGAAGGCCACTGGATGGGAGAGGTCTGGAACCGGCGCAAGAACGGCGAGATCTACCCGGAGTGGCTGAAGATCAACGCGGTCACCGACCGGGACGGGAACATCCGGCATTACGTCGGGATCTTTTCCGACATCGGTGATCACGGCCAGACGGGACAGGATGTCGAACGCTTTGCTTTCTATGACGCACTCACCGGACTCCCCAACCGGACCCTGCTGCACGAACGCCTCAAGCACGGCCTGATGCGCTCCAAACGCGACGGCAGGATGGTGGGCGTCTTCTACCTGGACCTGGACGGCTTCAAGACCCTCAACGACACCCTGGGTCATCAGGCCGGAGATCAGCTGCTGCAGCAGGCAGCGGAACGGCTGCAGAAAGTCATCCGCCCCTCCGATACGGTCGCGCGGCTGGGCGGCGACGAGTTCACCGTAGTGCTGTGCGAACTGGACGACGAGGAGACGGCGATGCAGACCGCCCGACGGGTGGCCGGCGACATCCTCGCGGCCCTGCGGCGCCCGTTCCACATTAACGGTAACGAAGTCATCTCCGGGGGAAGCATCGGCATCGCCCTGTTCCCGCGGGACGGCTCGACCTGCAGCGAACTCGCCAAGCATGCCGACATCGCGATGTATCAGGCCAAGGAGGGCGGGGGGCAGGGCTACGCCTTTTTCGCCCCCGAGATGAATCGCCAGCTCGAACGCCGGGTATCGCTCGAGAACCAGCTCCGGCACGCTCTGGAACGCAACGAACTGAGCCTCGCCTTCCAGCCGGTGGTGGATGCCCGGCAGGGACGCGTGGCGGGTGTGGAGGCCCTGATGCGCTGGGACGGCTTCGACGGCTCGATCTCGCCCCTGGAGTTCATCCCGATCCTCGAGAACCTCGGCCTCGGTGCGGAAGTGGCCCGCTGGACCCTGGAGCAGGCCTGCAATGCCCTGCGCGACTGGACATTCCCCGGTGCCGAAGAGCTGTGGCTGGCCGTGAATTTCTCTCCCCGACAGCTCCACGGCCTGACCGCGGGGGATCTCCGCGACACCTTCGCGAAGACCGGGGTAGAACCGAGTCGGGTGGTCGTGGAAGCGACCGAGGACCATTTCCGGGACGATGCGAGCTCCGTCATCTCCACCCTCCACGATCTGCGCAGCCTGGGGGTGCGGGTCGCCCTGGACGACTTCGGGACCGGCCATTCGTCGCTGGGGAGGCTGCGCCACATGCCGATCGATATCATCAAGCTGGACCGCAGCTTTGTCCGCGGCCTGCCGGAGGACACCTGTGACCTGGCGATCGTCAACACGGTGATGACCATGGCCCGGCATCTGGACATGCACTTCCTCGCCGAGGGCGTGGAAACCTGCGAACAACTGGGACTTCTGCGGGATCAGGGCTGCGACCTGATTCAGGGGTACGTCTACATTCCCCCGCTCCCTGCCAGCGACTGTGCCCGCTGGTGCGAAGAATTCCACCGGGACGGGCCATCCTTGCCCTCGCAATGCGGAGATCCCACGTGAGCACACCCGATTACATCGTCGGGATCGGCGCCTCCGCAGGCGGGCTGGAAGCCCTGGATGCGTTTTTCCAGCAGATGCCGCCCGACAGCGGCCTGAGCTTCGTCGTGGTTCAGCACCTGTCGCCCGACTACAAGAGCCTGATGGCCGAACTGCTGTCGCGGCACACGGAGATGCCGGTACAGCGTGCCGAAGACGGCGAAACCGTGGCCGCCAACCAGGTGTATCTGATCCCGCCGCGCAAGAACCTGACGCTGTTCCACGGCAAGCTGATCCTCAGCGAGCAGGATGCGAGCCGTGGCGTGAATCTTCCCATCGATGTCTTCCTCCGTTCCCTCGCGGAAGATCAGGGCGAACGCGCGATCGCCGTCATCCTGTCCGGCACCGGATCCGACGGCACCCGCGGCATCCGCGCCATCAAGGAGCAGGGCGGGATGATCATGGCGCAGTCCGCCGATTCCGCCAAGTTCGACGGCATGCCGCGCAGCGCCGCGGCCACTGGCCTCCCGGACTTCGTGCTGCCACCGGAGGAGATGCCACGCCTGCTGCAGTCTTTCGTGCAGCATCCGCATTCCGCCAAGGCCGAGGGCCCCGGTGTCATCGTCACCGACGAGGATGCCCTCACCCGGATCTTCGCGCTGCTGCGCGAGGATTCCAGCATCGACTTCACCTTCTACAAATCCAGCACCGTTGTGCGCCGCATCGAGCGCCGGATGACCGTCAACGAAATCGGCGAACTGCGGGACTATGCCCGCTATCTCGAGCGCCATCGCGATGAGGTCAACACCCTGCGGCGTGAACTCCTGATCGGTGTCACCAGCTTTTTCCGCGACCGCGAGGTCTGGGAGTATCTGGAGCAATCGGTGCTGCCGGGGCTGATCGAGAACAGTGGCAAAAACGGCCTGCGCTTCTGGGTGGCCGGCTGTTCCACCGGCGAGGAGGCGTATAGCCTGGCCATCATCACCCGCGAGGTCATGGACCGCCTCGGCCTCACCGTGGACGTCAAGATCTTCGCGACCGACGTGGACCGCAATGCCGTGCAGAACGCCGGCAGCGGGATCTATCCGGAGAGCATCGTCGCCGATCTGCCCCCGGATCTGCTGGCCAAGTACTTCCAGCGCCAGGACGAGCAGTTCCAGATTGCCCGCCGGATCCGCGAGATGGTGGTGTTCGCCCCGCACGACCTGTTGCGGGACCCCCCGTTCACCAACATCCAGCTGGTGTCATGCCGCAATCTGCTGATCTATCTGCAGCCCGTGCTGCAGAAAAAGGTCCTGGACCTGTTCAACTTCTCCCTGAGCCCGGACGGTGTCCTCGTCCTCGGCAACAGCGAGACCGTGGGTGACGCGCCCGATACCTACGAACCCGTCGACCAGAAACTGCGGATCTTCCGGACCCGGGGCAAGCGCCGCCTGCCCGCCAACCAGGAATCGCGCGAACATGGCATGCGCACGGGGCCGACCCCCTCCGGGCCGTCCGGTCGCGCCGCCCGCCAGGAACACGAGGAAGAACGACTGCTCGGACGCCTGGTAGAAACCCTGGGCGAAGAGATCCTGCCCCTGATTCTGGTCGTCAGCCAGGACCTGGAACTGCGCCATGTGGTCGGCAACCCCGAGGGTTATCTCCACATGCCCACGGGCCGCGTGCACCACGACATTACCCGCCTGGCAACCGCGGACCTGGCCACCCCGCTGGCCACCGGGCTGCAGAAAGTGTTCAAAACCGGTGAACGCACCAGCTACAGCAACGTTCATCTGCGCCTGCGCGAAGAGAAACAGGTCGTGGAGCTGCGCATGCTCCCGCTGCCGACACACAAGGGCCAGACACCGCTGGCTGCGGTGGTCATCCGGCCGCAGCACCAGCAGGCCTCTTCCAGCGACGAAGCCGTCGTCTACGACCTTGACCAGGAGACCCAGCAGCGCATCGCCGACCTGGAAGCGGAGCTGCAGTTCACGCGGGAGAACCTGCAGGCCACGGTGGAGGAGCTGGAAACCGCCAACGAAGAACTCCAGGCATCCAATGAAGAACTGCAGGCGTCGAACGAAGAGCTGCAGAGCACCAACGAGGAGCTGCAGTCGGTCAACGAGGAACTGCACACCGTCAACGCCGAATACCAGAGCAAGATCAGCGAGCTCTACGAGCTCAACAACGATCTCGACAACCTCCTTTCGGCCAATGGCATTGCCTCCCTGTTCCTCGACAGCCAGCTGCGAATCCGGCGCTACACCCCGGCCCTGACGGAGGTCTGCCAGATCACCGACGGCGACATCGGGGGCCATCTGGCGGAGGTCTGTCGGCGGCTGGGACCGCAGGACCTGCCGGAACTCGCATGCCAGGTGCAGCGCGAGCGGCAGCCGGCGGAACGTGAAGTACACCTGGGACGGGGCCGCTGGTATCTGCTGACCATGCACCCCTATCAGGTCGGATCCGAGTACACCTCCTCGGTGGTGATGAGCCTGGTGGACGTCACCCACCTGAAGGACACGCAACGGGCGCTGGAGGCATCCCAGCTGCATTTCCGCCGGCTGTTCGACGAGGCCCCGCACATCATCCTGCTGCTGGACCCACAGGGCCGAATCCGCGAACTCAACCGGACAGCCCACGAGCGGCTGGGATCCGCCCTTGAGGACCTGGAATCACCGGACCTTCGCGAACTGATCCCGGCCCCGCCCGACGATGAAGGCGGCCACCAGGCCCTGGAGTCACTCCTGAAGGGGGCCCCCCTCAGTGAAGGCCGCATCCGGCTGCGGATCCCGGACGGCACGGAAATCCCCGCCGAGGCCAGCGGGGTACCCGAGATGGTCGAAGGTCGCGTCACCGGTGCGCGCATCGTGCTGCGCGACATGCGCGAGCGCGCTCAGACCGGGGACGGATAGGCGACGCGCAGGCCACCCAGGCCGCAATAGCCGTCCGGAACCTTCGCCAGATACTGCTGGTGATAGTCCTCGGCGAAGTAATACGCCTCCAGCTCGCGGATCTCGGTGGTGACCGGACCCAGCCCCGCCGCCTGCAGCGCGGCGTTGAAACGCTCGCGGCTGGCCAGCGCGGCCTCGTAATGCGCCGGGTCCACGGTGTAGATACCGGAACGATACTGGGTCCCGACGTCATTGCCCTGACGCATCCCCTGGGTCGGATCGTGGCCTTCCCAGAAGGTCCGAAAAAGCCCCTCCAGCGAGACCCGGCGCGGGTCGAACACCACCCGCACCAGCTCCGCGTGCCCGGTCTGCTCGCTGCAGACCTCGCGATAGGCTGGATTGGGCGTGTAGCCGGCCCCGTAGCCCACGCTGGAGGAATACACCCCGTCGAGCTGCCAGAACAGTCGCTCGGCGCCCCAGAAACACCCCATACCGAAATGGATGACCTCCATCCCGTCGGGGTACGGCGGGGCCAGGGGCGTTCCCAGCACCGCATGACGCTCCGGGACCGGCCTGGCCTCCGCCCGCCCCGGCAGGGCGCGTTCAGGATCGACCATCTGCGGCTGCATCCAGTCTCGAAACATCATGTTCTCCTGCTCAGTCAGCCGGGGTCAGCCTCAGCAGCTCGCCCGGATTGTGGTCGGTCAGCACCCAGATGGCCCCGTCGTGCACCCGCACGTCGCGCACTCGGCGGTCCAGATCCGGCAGGACCTCGACCTCGTCGACCAGTTCCCGGTCCTCGAAGGTCAGGCGCCGCAGGGTCCGGTGGGCGAGGCCACCGGCCAGCAAGTCGCCGTCCCGGTCGGCGAAGGCCGGATCGCGGATGATCGCCATGCCCGAAGGCGCGATCGACGGCGTCCAGTGATGCAGCGGGGACACCATCCCCTCCTTCTCGGTGATCCCCTCGCCGATCTGACCGCCGCCGTATTCCTCGCCGTAGGTGATGACCGGCCAGCCGTAGTTGTTGCCGGGCTCGATGATATTGACCTCGTCACCCCCTTGCGGCCCGTGCTGGTTCTCCCACAGGGTGTCGGTCTCGGGGTCCATCACCATGCCCTGCGAGTTGCGCACGCCATACGCCCAGATTTCGTCACGCCGGTCGGCGTCATCCACGAACGGGTTGTCCGCGGGGACCGAGCCGTCGTCGTGCAGGCGGATGATGGTACCGATGTGGTTGGACGGATCCTGCGCCTGGTGGCGGTCCCCGCGGTCGCCGACGCTGATGAACACGTGAGTGTCGTCGTCGAACACGATGCGGCTGCCGAAATGGCGCCCGCCCCGCACGCCCGGCTCGGCGGTGAACAGGGTCTCGACGTCGCTCAGGGCCCCGTCCTCGAGACGCCCGCGCGCCAGACGCGTGGTCAGCCCGCCGTCCACGCTGGCCGCATAGGTGAAGTACAGCCAGCGGTTGTCGGCGAATTCCGGATGCAGGGCCAGATCCAGCAACCCGCCCTGGTTGCGCGCCCGCAGGTCATCCGGCAGCCCCGGCACCAGTTCACCCCGGCCGGAAAAATCCGGGCCGTGGTCGCCGGCCGGGAAATGCCGCAGCGCGCCCGGGCGCTCGCTGATCAGCGCCGAGCCATCGGGCAGAAAGGCAATGGCCCATGGGTGATTGAGCCCCTCGTGCAGAATCTCCACCGACAGCCCGTCGGCCGACGCCTCCACCGCCTCGGGCGACGGCGCCGAGGCTCCGGAACATCCCGCGACGAGAAAACTCCCGGCGGCCAGCGCGGCCAGACTGCGACGCACAACGTGAACCGGTTTCATCATGATGCTCCTCCCGTCAATCCTTCTTCTTTGGTCCGGAACCGTGCCTTCCGGGTTCCGGCGTGTGCCCGTACCCCGTTCACGGCTCCGCGCGCGTATTCGTACCAGGTGCCCCACATCCCGAGGTGGGTGCGCAGCAGCCACGGCGTATCGTCAGGCTCGGGTCGATAATTGGTGTCGCCCTCGGGCATGGATCAGTAGAGCGGGGGCTCGCCCTCGGGGCGGGTGCGGAACAGGCGCAGGGTCCACAGATACTGCGCCGGGGCCTGTTCCACGCCCCGTTCGATAGCGGCATTCATGGCCCGTGCGTCGGCCGCGTCGTCGCCCGAGGGGAAGCCCTCCATTGGAGGCCACAGGCGCATCACGTATTCGTCACGGGCGAGGTCGTACCAGGCGAAACTCGGCAGCACCACCGCCCGCGACATGCGCGCCAGCCGCCCCAGGGCGGTCAGCGTGGCCTTGGATACACCGAAGAAATCCACGAACACCGCGCCGTCGGCGCCCAGGTCCTCGTCCGGCAGGTAATAGAAGAACCGCCCGCGACGCAGTTGGCGAATCGCCGGGCGCAGCCCCTGCTCGCGGGCGAAGATGTCCCCGGAGTAGCGGGTGCGGCTGCGGTGGTTGATCCACTCCAGCACGGGGTTCTTCATCGGCTTGGCGAAGGAGACCCCGTCGTACATCTGGCTCATGCGCACCCCGCCGTAATCCAGCCCCAGCGAGTGCGGGGCGAGGATGATCACCGGTGTCCCGTCGGAGCGCGCGCGTTCGTAGTGCTCCAGCCCGTCCACCCGGATGCGCGAGGCATGCTCGCCGGGCTTGCCGAACCACAGGAGCCCGTAGTCCAGCACGGTCTGCGCCTGGTAGCGGTAGAAGGCGGCCAGCCGCGCTTCGCGTTCGGCCGCATCCAGCTGCGGGAAGCACAGCTCGAGGTTGCGTTCGGCGATCCGGCGGCTGCGCCCCGAGCGGCGGTACAGCAGGCGGCCGATGCCCCGGGCCAGCGCCTGCACCGCCGAACGCGGGATCTGCTGCAGCACCCAGGCCAGCGCAACGCCAACCCAGGTGAGCCAGTAGCGGGGGGCGAAATGCCGCGCGGTCAGCGGCGCCCGGTAGGCACCGACGTCCGCATCCTCCCCCGGGGCATCGTCACGGCTCATGTGTCCGCATCACCTCCGGCCTCCAGCAGGCGGCGGGCGCGCTTCGCGGAGACCTCCATTTCCTTGACCGCCTGCAGGTCGCCCTTCTCCTCGGCGATGGCCATGCCCCGCTCGCAGACCTCCAGCGCACGCTGCGGGCGCTCCAGGGCGACCAGGGTCTTTGCCAGCAGTTTCCACGCCGCGGAGTAGCCCTCGTCCAGCTCCAGCGCGCGCTCCAGGTGCTCCACCGCCGCCGCCTGCTGGCCATCGGTCACCAGGGCGTTGCCCAGCGAGAAGCGCAGCATCGCGGAGTCCTCGCCTCCGTCCAGCATGTTCTGGAAACGTTCGACCATCTGCGACATGGACGACCTCCTGTCCTTGAATTCGCTCCTACCCTAGCGCTGCCAGAACGCCGGGGACAGAAGCACCAGCACGGTGAAGATTTCCAGCCGCCCCATCAGCATGGCGAGGATCAGCACCCATTTGCTGAAGTCGTTGATGGACTGGAAGTTCGGCCCCACCTCGCCCAGGCCGGGGCCGAGGTTGTTGAGGGTGGCCGCCACCGCCGAGAAGGCCGTGACCTGATCCAGTCCGGATGCCATCACCGCCAGCATCATCACCACGAACACCATCACATAGGCCGCGAGAAAACCCCACACCGCCTGCACCACGCGGTCCGGGGCCTCCTTGCCGTTGACCTTCACGGCGATGCGCGCATGCGGATGGATCAGGCGCTTCACCTCGCGCATGCCCTGCTTCATCAGCAGCAGCACGCGCACCACCTTGATGCCGCCACCGGTGGATCCGGTGCAGCCACCGACGAACGACAGGAAGATCAGCAGCACCGGCAGAAACCCCGGCCAGAGGTAGAAGTCGTCGGTGGCGTAACCGGTGGTGGTGCCGATGGACACCACGTGGAACGCGGCCCGGCGGAAGGCGTCCGCGCCGTCCGCGGCAAAGCCGGTCACCAGCATGTAGGCCACCACCACGGCCACCGCCGAGGCCATCAGGATCAGGTAGGTGCGCAGCTCCTCGTCACGCCGATAGGGCGCGACCGACGCACGATGCAGGGCGAGGAAATGCACCGCGAAGTTCATCCCGGCGATCAGCATGAAGACGATCGCCACGCCCTCGATGGCGGCGGAATCGAAGTGGCCCAGGCTGGCGTCGTAGGTGGAGAACCCGCCGATCGCCACGGTGGTGAAGGAATGCGCGATCGCGTCGAAGACCTCCATCCCGGCGACCCAGTAGGCCACCGCACAGGCCACCGTCAGGCCGAGGTAGATGTACCACAGGTTGCGCGCGGTCTCGGCGATGCGCGGGGTCAGCTTGTTGTCGCGGATCGGGCCCGGGGTTTCGGCCTTGAACAGCTGCATGCCGCCCACGCCCAGCAGCGGCAGGATGGCCACTGCCAGCACGATGATGCCCATGCCGCCCATCCATTGAAGCTGCTGGCGATACCACAGCAACGCCTTCGGCATGTCGTCCAGCCCGGTCAGCACGGTGGCGCCAGTGGTGGTCAGCCCCGACATCGACTCGAAGGCCGCATCGGTGAAACTGACGTTCAGATGCGGGTCGAGCACCATCGGCGTCGCCCCGGCCAGGCCCAGACCCAGCCAGAACATCACCACCAGGATGAACCCGTCGCGCGGCTGCAGTTCGCGATGCGCGCGATACAGCGGCCCCCAGAGCATCCCGCCGACCAGCAGCAGCACCATGAACGCCTGCATGAACACGTACGCGGTGGACTCGTCGTAGATGTACCCGACGAGTGCGGGCGGCAGCATGCTCAGGCTGAACAGCGTGAGCAGGATCCCCAGCAGGCGCGCGGTGGAGGCGAGATGGAGCACGGCGGACGGCTCAGAAGAACAGCGGGCTGGGCTGGAACAGGCGCTGAACCTGCTTCACCTTGCCACGGTCGGTGAGGAACAGGATGACGTGATCCCCCGAATGGATCACCGTGTCGTGGTGCGGAATGATGACCTCGTCGTCGCGCACCACGGCGCCGACGCTGGCCCCCTCCGGAAGGTTGATCTCGTCGATCCGGCGGTCCACCACCTGCGAGGTGCGCGAATCGCCGCTGACTACGGTTTCAATCGCCTCGGCCGCGCCGCGGCGCAGGGTATGCACGGTGGCGGTCCCGCCCTCGCGCACCCGGGCCAGCAGGGCGCTCACCGTGGCCTGCTGCGGCGACAGCGCAACGTCGATGGTCCCGCTCTGCAGCAGATCCACGTAACTCGGGCGGTTGATCAGCGACATTACCTTGCGCACGCCGTAACGCTTGGCCAGCATCCCGGCGAAGATGTTGGCCTGATCGTCGTTGGTCACCGCGCAGAAGACGTCGCTGTGCTCGACGTTGACCGCCTCCAGGAAGCGGTCGTCGGCGCTGTCGCCCTGCAGCACCAGCACGTTGCCGGGCAGTTCCCGGGCGAGCTGGTCCGCCCGCTCCGCATCGCGCTCGATCACCTTCACCCGATAGCGCTTGCTCAGGGCCTCGGCCAGCCGCCGGCCGATGTTGCCGCCGCCGGCGATCATGATCCGCTTGTAGGGCTTCTCCAGCTTGCGCAGCTCGGAGGTGACGGCACGGATGTTCTTCTTCGCCGCGACGAAGAACACCTCGTCATCGGCTTCCACCACCGTGTTGCCGTCCGGCTGGATGGAACGGTCCTGACGGAAGATCGCCGCGACCCGGGTATGGACCCCCGGCATGTCGTAGCGCAGATTCTTCAGCTCGTGGCCCACCAGCGGCCCGCCGTAGTAGGCGCGCACCCCCACCAGCGACACCCGTCCCTCGGCGAACTCCAGGACCTGCAGCGAGCCGGGATGCTCGATCAGGCGCTGGATATGGCTGGTCACGATCGCCTCGGGCGAGATCAGCATGTCCACCGGGATCGCATCCTGGGCGAACAGTTCCGGGGTCTCGTGATAGTCGCGGGCCCGTACCCGGGCGATCTTGGTCTCGATGTTGAACAGCGTGGAGCCGATCTGACAGGCCAGCATGTTGACCTCGTCGGAGTCGGTCACCGCCACCAGCATGGACGCGTCGCGCGCCCCGGCCGCATCCAGTACCGACGGATGGGCCCCGAAGCCGTGGATCGTCTTGAGATCGAACTGATCTTCCAGCTCGGCCAGGCGTTCGGCACGGTTGTCGACGACGGTGATGTCGATCCCGTCGGCACTCAGGGCCTCGGCCAGGGACTGACCGACCTGACCGGCCCCCAGGATGATGATCTGTTTCATGCGTCAGCCGTCGGATTTCACGCGGCGCGGATCGATGCCCAGCGCCTTGAATTTGCGGTAAAGATGGGTCCGCTCCAGACCGACCCGCTCGGCCAGTCGGGTCATGTTGCCCTCGGAGCGTTCCAGCTGCTGCATCAGGTATTCCCGTTCGAACTGTTCGCGCGCCTCGCGCAGGGGCAGGTCGGGGATGGTCACCACCCCCTCGGCGCTCTCCTCTTCCGCCCGCCGCGGCTGCCCCGACAGGGTGCGGTCCACCTCATCACGGGTGATCTCGTCGCCGGAGCCCAGGATCATCAGGCGCTGGACCAGGTTGCGCAGTTCGCGCACGTTCCCCGGCCACGGGTACTGCTGCAGGCACTCCAGGGCCGGGCGCTGGAACGTGCGCTGCGGCAGGCCCTCCTGCTGATGCAGCTGGCGCATATGGTAGTCCAGCAGTTCGGGGATGTCCTCGGCGTGCTCGCGCAGCGGCGGCACGTTCAGCGGCAGGACGTTGAGGCGGTAATAGAGATCCTCGCGGAACAGCCCCTGCTCCACCGCCTCGCCCAGATCGTGCTGGGTGGCCGCCACCACGCGCACGTTCACGCTGATCGGCTGGTCCCCGCCGATGCGCGTGATGCGACCGGTGTCCAGGGCATGCAGCAGGCGTGCCTGGGTCTGCAGGTCCATCTCCGCAACCTCGTCGAGGTACAGCACCCCGCCGGAGGCCTGCTCCAGCAGGCCATAGCGCACCCGCTCGCCCTGCTCGCTGCCGAACAGCTCGGCGACGGCCTCGTCGCCCGACATCGAGCCCACCGATACCACGATGAACGGGCTTTCGCGCCGCGCGCTGCGCGCATGCAGCATGCGCGCGAAGGTCTGCTTGCCGGCTCCGGGCTCGCCGGTGATCAGCACCCAGGTATCGTGCTGGGCCATGCGCTGCACCTGGTCGCGCAGGTTCACCATCACCGCGCTGCTGCCCACCGGGTCCGCCACCGGGGCCACCTGGCGCCGCAGGCCGGTGTTTTCCCGCTGCAGGCGCGCGGCCTCCAGCGCGTTGTTCAGGGTGATCAGCAGCTTGTCGATGGTCAGCGGCTTTTCGATGAAGTCGTAGGCGCCCAGGCGGGTCGCATCCACCGCGCTTTCGACATTGCCGTGGCCGGAGATCATCACCACCGGGCACATCGCCCCCTCGTCCTCCTGCCATTCCTTGAGCAGGGAGACCCCGTCGCCGTCGGGCATCCATACGTCCAGCAGGATGGCGTCCGGCCGCCGACTGCGCCGCTGTGCCTTGGCCTCGGCCACCGAGCCCGCGAGCGCCACCTGGTAGCCCTCGTCCTCCAGCACGTCGCGCAGCAGCATGCGGATGTCGGGCTCGTCGTCGACCACGAGAATGTAGGCGTCGCTCATTGCGGCTGTTCCTCCTCGGCAGCGGACGCCCCGGACGGGCCGCCCTCGTCCACCGGGATGCGGATCACGAAGACCGCGCCGCCCGCCCCGGAATCATCATTATGGCACTCGATGATACCCCCGTGCTCCTCGACGATCTTCTGCGCCACCGCCAGTCCAAGCCCGGTTCCACGCGGCTTGTGCGTCGTGTAGGGCTCGAAGATGCGCTCCAGCAGCTCCGGCCGGATCCCGGGACCGTTATCCCGGACACGCAGTTCGATCCAGTTTCCGGAGGCGCTTTCGACATGGTCGGTGGAGACGTACACCTCCAGGTCGTCGCCGCGCTCCTGCTCCTCGGCCGCCTCCATGGCGTTACGAACCAGGTTGTGCAGCAACTGACGCAGGCGACCGCCGTCGGCACGGATCAGCGGCATTCCCTCGCCCAGATCCAGATGCACCCGCGAGCTGCCGTCCGCGCCCAGATACAGCTCGGAGACGTCGCGCACCAGCTGGTTCACGTCGGTGTGGCCGAGTTCCAGTTTGGGCGCCTGGGCGTAGTCGCGGAAGGCGTTGACCAGGGTCTTCATCGCCTCCACCTGCTGGATGATGGTGCCAGTGGCGCGTTCCAGTACCTCGTGGTCGGCCCCCTCCAGCACCCGGCCCAGCCGGCGCGAGAGACGTTCGGCGGACAGCTGGATGGGCGTCAACGGGTTCTTGATCTCGTGGGCCAGGCGCCGCGCCACCTCGCCCCAGGCCGCATCGCGCTGGGCCTTCAGGAACTCCGTCATGTCATCGAACACGATCGCGTGCAGCCCGCGCCCCGAGCCCGGGGTCGGCAGCCAGACCGCGCGCGTCATCAGCACCTTGCGCCCGCTGCGGGTGAACACCACCACCTGGCGCGACCATTCCGCCTCGTGCCCGGCCAGCGGATCGCGGATGGCCTCGAAGAACTGGTGCACCAGCGGGCACTCGCGGCCGACCTCGGCGATGTCCCGGGTGCGCGCGCCCGGCAGGTCGCATTCGAGGATCTGGCCGGCGGCGTCGTTGGCGGTGCGCAGGCGCAGGCTGCCGTCCAGCGCCAGCACGCCCGAACGCAGGTGCTTGAGCACGCTCTCCAGATAGGCCCGCTCGGCGTCCAGCAGCCGGCGGTTGCGCTCGGCCTCGTTGCGCGCCTCGCTGAGGGTGCGGGTCATCGCGTTGAAGGACTGCACCAGAAAACCCAGTTCGTCCGCCCGCCGCACCTCCAGCCGGGTGTTGTAGTCCCCGGCGGCGACCATGCGCGTGCCCTGCACCAGATCGGACACCGGCTGCACCAGCCGCCGTGCGACCACCAGCCCGGCCCACAGCGCGGCCATCAGCGAGATCGCCAGCGCCAGCGACATGGTGAAGATGAAGCCCTGGGTGATCGGCCCGCGCAGATAGGCGAACTCGCGGTAATCGGCGAACGCGTCCTGCACCCGCAGGGACAGGGCGCTCATGCGCGGATCCACGGGGTACACGGCCTGCAGGATGCGGTTGTCGGTGCCGGGTCGGCGCGAGGCCGTGGTCGCCACCACACGGATCACCAGCTGGTCATCGGGGCGCGGCTCCAGACGCGAGTAGGGCTGGCCCGGCCGCACGCGCATCAGGATGTCGGAGCTTGGCGGTGACGGCAGCTGGCGGATGGGGCTGTCGGTGCTCGACGCGATGATGCGGTTGTTGGCGCCCACCAGGGTCAGCTCCTGGGCCCCCAGACTGCGCCGGTAATCGTTGAGGGTCAGCCCCATCAGGCCCTCGGAGACACCTTCCAGGTCTTCCATGATCTCCTGGGTCTCCTCGGCCAGCTGCCGCACGCGCAGGTCCAGCGAGGAGCGCGACAGCTCCAGCGCGTCTTCCAGCGCCGAATCCACGCGCACGTCGAACCACGAGTCCACGCCTTCGCTGAGGAATTCGTAGGAGAAGTAGTACACCACCGAGACCGGCAGCACCGCGACCAGCATGAACCCGCCGACCAGGCGCAGGGTCAGGCGGCTGCCCGGCACCCCGTGGCGGTACTGCCAGAACATGCGCACCACCTGATAGATGATCAGGCCGGCCAGCACGATCAGCACCCCGGCGTGGAACACCAGCAGCCAGATGAACAGCTGTTCGAAACGCGCCTGGTGCTGGGCCGCGTCCCCCATCACCAGCAGCGAGGCCAGCAGGAGGACGAACAGCAGGATCATCCCCAGCAGCCCCCAGGGCAGGCTCTTCAGTCGAGCGACCATCCGTACCACTCCTGACGGGCCGTGAGTTCGCCGCGCAGGCCGGCGTCCAGCTGCAACGGCAGCGGCAGTGCGGTGTAGTCCAGCGACAGCCGGGCGTTCAGGCGGTAGTCATCCGGGGCCTCGCGCAGCGCCTCGGGGACGTCCTCCAGCCGGATCCGCCCCAGACGGCGGGCGCTCTGCTCCAGAGCATCCCCCAGGGTGGGGCGCAGCTCCATGCGCTCGCCATCCCGCGAGGTCACCAGATAATGCCGGTTGAGGGGGTAGTAGCGCAGCTGCACGCGGTTCTCCGCGCGTACCAGCGGTCTCCCCGGCAGCATGCGGTCGGGCTCCGCCTGCGCCTCCAGCCGAAACCCCAGGATCACGCCGTTCTCCAGCGCGTCCACTAGGACTTCGGGCAGGTTCATGTGCAGATCCAGGCGCGCCAGCAGCGTGGTGTCATCCAGCCACAGGTGGCTGGCGTCGCGGATCTCGAGTGCCGGGGCCACCCCCGGCACCAGCAGCAGCACCAGCAGCCACGGGATCCGCGGCATCAGTCGCCGACCTTCTCCAGCAGGGCATAGTAGAAGCCGTCGCCTCCGGCCAGCCCCGGCGGGATGGAAACCCCGGAGGAACGGGACAACGCCCCGGGAATCGGGCCTTCCGCGCCCGTCTCCACGGCACACGCGTCACCGGTCGCCTCGACGAACGGGGTCACGACTTCCTGGTTTTCCGCGTCCAGCAGGGAACAGGTCGCATACAGCAGCCGCCCGCCCGGACGCAGCAGGTCCCAGGCCGCGCGCAGCAGACGGACCTGTTCGGCGGCCAGACGCGGGATGTCGTCCGCGCGGCGCAGGGTCTTGATGTCCGGATGCCGGCGGATCACGCCGGTGGCGGAACAGGGCACATCCAGCAGGATCGCGTCGAACGGCCGTCCGTCCCACCAGGCGTCGGTGTCACCCAGATCCGCCACGGTCAGCGTGGCGTCCAGCTGCAGCCGGTCCAGGTTCTCGCGCACCTGTTCCAGGCGCGTGGCGTCGTTGTCCAGGGCCACCAGATCCAGCTCGCCGCCGGCACGCTCCAGCAGATGCCCGGTCTTGCCGCCCGGAGCGGCGCAGGCATCCAGCACCCGCTCGCCCGGGCGCGGCGCCAGCAGATGCGCGGCCCACTGCGCGGAAACATCCTGAACCGACAGCCGGCCGTCACTGAATCCCGGCAACGCGGTTACGTCGGTGGCCGCCTCGAGCGTCAGAGCACCCTCGGGCACGTCGTGCAGCCGCGCCCCGAAGCCCGCCTCGCGCAGCGCCGCCAGCGCATCGGCCGGGCTCCAGCGACGGGTATTGACCCGCAGGGTCAGCGGGGCCTCGCGCAGCAACTCGCCCAGCACGGCCTCCGCGCGCTCGGGCCACGCGGCCTCGATCGCCTCGATCAGCCACGCCGGGCAGGCATGCCGCAACACCGGGTCCTCGGCGATGCGGGCCTCCAGCGCGTCGGTCTCGCGCAACGCGCGACGCAGGATCGCGTTGATCAGCCCCACGGCTCCGGGTCGGTGGATGCGGCGCGCGGTCTCGGCGGTCTCGCGCACCGCCGCGTGATCGCGGGTGGAGAAATGCAGGATCTCCGCCAGCCCCTGGGCCAGCAGCACGCCGATCACGCCGTCCTTGCGCCGCAGTGGCCGGTCCAGGCTTTCACGCACCAGCACCTCCAGCTGCGGATACCAGCGCAGGGTGGTGTACACCAGGGCGCGGGTCCAGGCCGCCTCGCGCACCGGGAGATCCGCCACCGCGGGTTCCAGCACGCTGTTGAGCGAAGCCCCGTGCAGCACCACCTGCTCGGTGGCCTCCACGGCGCACTGGCGGGGAGAAAGCTGGCGGGCCATCAGGCGTCACCTCCGAGTCGCTGACCGGTCAGATCACCGGTATTGGCCCAGTCGCCGGCACTCACCGGCCGCCGGCCGGGCAACTGCACGCGCTCCAGACGCAGGAGACCGTCGCCGGTAACGACGTCCACGCCCTCGCCGCCCGCGGCGACGATGGTGCCCGGCCCGGCATCGGCGGGCGTCATGGTCGCCGCTTGCGCCGCCTCAACGGGCCGGGCGGCATGGATGCGCAGGACCGCCTCGCCGTCCGGCATGCGGGTCCAGGCGACCGGCCAGGGGTCGAAGGCGCGCACGCGGCGGTCCAGCTCGCCGGCCGGCTGATCCCAGTCCAGTCGCGCCTCGTCCTTCTCGAGCTTGTCGGCATAGGTCGCCCGGGCGTCGTCCTGCGGCTCGGGCACCGACTCGCCACGCGCGATCGCCGGCAGGCGCTCCACCAGCAGTTCCGCCCCCATCCGCGCGAGGGCGTCGTGGACCTCGCCGGTGGTCACACGCGGCCCCAGCGGCAGGCGCCAGCAGGCGTGCACCGGGCCGGTATCCAGCCCCGGGGCCATCTGCATCAGGCACACGCCGGTCTCGTCGTCGCCGGCGAGGATCGCGCGATGGATGGGTGCCGCCCCGCGCCAGCGCGGCAGCAGCGAGGCGTGGATATTCACCCCGCCCAGAGGCGGGATCTCCAGCACCGCGCGCGGCAGGATCAGCCCGTAGGCCGCGACCACCAGCAGGTCCGGCTGCCATTCGGCCAGCCGCGCCCGCGCCTGCGGATCCCGCAGCGATTCCGGCTGCTCCACCGGGATCCCGGCGGCCGTCGCGGCCTGCTTCACCGGCCCCGGACGCAGCTTGCGGCCCCGGCCCGCCGGGCGGTCCGGCTGGGTATAGACCGCGACCGGCGGGTGACCCGCCGCGATCAGGGCCTCCAGCGCGGGAACCGCGAAGTCGGGGGTTCCCGCGTACACGATGCGCGGCGCCGGGGCGTCCCTGTCGGCAGCCGCCATCAGACCGCGGGCACCGCGGCCTTGCCGGAACCACCGGCGCGCGCGCCCTGCTTCTCCAGCTTCTTGCGGATACGGCCACGCTTGAGACTGGACAGGTAATCCACGAACAGCTTGCCGTCGAGATGATCGATCTCGTGCTGGATGCACACCGCCAGCAGCCCGTCGGCCTCGGCCTCGAACGGCTGGCCGTCGCGGCCCAGCGCGCGGAAGCAGATCCAGTCCGCGCGCCGCACCTTCTCGTAGTAACCGGGCACCGACAGGCAGCCCTCGTCCATCTCTTCCTCGCCCCGGGTCTCGAGGATCTCCGGATTGATCAGGGCCCGGGGCTGGCTCTGGTCCTCGGAGACGTCGGCCACCAGGACACGCTTGTGGACGTTCACCTGCACCGCCGCCAGGCCGATGCCCGGTGCCGCGTACATGGTCTCGAACATGTCGTCCACCAGTGTGCGGATGGAGTCGTCCACCTCGGTGACCGGTTCGGCCTTCTGCCGCAACCGGGGATCGGGAAAGTGGAGAATTTCTCGCTTCGCCATGAAAAACCTCAATCTTTGTGCTGTACAGTCCCGTCAATTCTGCTAACGTTGGACCGCATCATCCGCCGAAGCGTCACCGAATTCGGACCGGGCCACAGGATGGCCCCGGGGAGTGCGGACCTGACAGGGGAAATCATGATGTTGAAAACCAGAGCGACCACGACCTCTTTCGTGCTGCCGGGCGTACTGTTCAGTGTAACGCTGTTTCTGGGGGGCTGCGCGGCCACCGGAGACACCGACACCGGCAGCGGCACGGAAGATCCCGAGAACCGGACTGCCGAAACCGCCACCCCGGACAACGGGGAACGCCAGGAGGCCAGCGGCTCCGCCACCGAGGAAACCCCGGAGATCCGGGACTCGGCACCGGAGCGCTACGTCGTCAAGAAGGGCGACACCCTCTGGGACATCTCCGCAATGTACCTCGACGAACCCTGGTACTGGCCGGAGATCTGGGCGGTGAATCCGGAGATCGAGAACCCGCACCTGATCTATCCGGGCGATGTCCTGAGCATCCACTACGTGGACGGCGAACCGCGCATCACGGTCGACGGCGGCCCGCGCGTGCGGCCGACCAAGCGCCTCTCGCCGGAGGTCCGCGTGGAGGAGCTCGACGACGACACCCCGCCGATCTCCACGCTGCAGTCGTTCATGTTCCAGCCGCAGGTCCTCGACGAGGAGACCCTGGAACAGGCGCCCTACATCGTGGCCGCGGACGACGATCGCGTGATCTACGGCCCGGGCGACCGGGTTTATGTCCGCAATGCCGAGGACACGGAAGAATACGAGATCTACCACATCGTCCGGCGCGACGAGATGCTGCTGGATCCGGACACCGGCGAGGAACTGGGCGTCGCCACCATCCCGGTGGGTGAAGCCGAGATCGTCGAACCCGGGCACGTGGCGCGTGCCAACATCCGCCGTGGCGAACGCGAGACCATCCGCGGCGACCGCCTGGTTCCGTTCGCGGAAGAACAGGACTTGCTGTTCGAGATCGGCCGCCCGCCGGAAGACATCGACGGCCAGGTCATCAAGCTGTTCGATGCGATCAGCCAGATCGGCCGCTACCAGGCCGCGGTGATCAACCGCGGCGAGCGCGACGGCATCGAGAACGGCCACGTGTTCGCCGCCTACACCGCCGGCCGGACGGTCCGCGATCCGATCGCCGGGACCAACGAGTCCGTGGACCTGCCCGAAGAACGGGTCGGCGAGGTGATGGTCTTCAAGACCTTCGAGAAGGTCTCCTACGTGCTGGTGACCGAATCCGAGCGCACGCTGCGCGAGGGGTACACCGTCCGCCATCCGTAAGCCATGACCACCAGGGCGGATTCCGCGATGGAACGCGAGTCCCGCAACGACGCAGCCACGGCCGGGGTCGACCCCGGGCCGTGGCTGCGTCTTTTGCATACCCCCGGACTGGGGCCACGGCGCATCCAGCGCCTGCTGGAGGCCTTCGGCTCGCCACAGGCCGCGCTGGCCGCGCCCGCCCGGCAGTGGAGGGACGCCGACGTCGGCGTGGCCCCGCCAGAAAACCCCGACGATGACCACCCCGGCGTGGCGGCCGACCTGGCCTGGGAGCGCGCGGACGCGCGTCACCGCATCCTGTGTCGCGACGACCCCGACTATCCGCCGCTGCTGACGCAACTGCCCGACCCCCCGCCGGTGCTGTTCCTCAACGGCGACCCGGCCCTGCTGACCGCACCGCAGGTGGCCATCATCGGCAGCCGCGACGCGACTCCGCAGGGACTCAAGCTGGCCCGCGAGTTCGCTCGCGAGCTGGCGAGCGCCGGGGTCACCATCACCTCGGGTCTGGCGCGCGGGATCGACGGCGCCGCCCATCAGGGCGCACTGGATGCCCCGCAGGGGCGCACCACTGCCGTGGTCGCGACGGGGCCCGACCGCATCTATCCGGCCGCGCACCGGCGGCTGGGGCACCGCATCGCCGATCACGGCCTGATCGTGTCGCTCTGGCCCACGGGCACCCAGGCCCAGGCCGGGCACTTCCCGCAGCGCAACCGCGTGATCAGCGGGCTCGCCCTCGCGACCCTGGTGGTGGAAGCGGGCGACAACAGCGGCTCGCTGATTACCGCGCGGCTCGCCGGAGAACAGGGCCGGCAGGTCTACGCCGTCCCGGGCTCGGTGTTCAGCCCGGTCAGCCGGGGCTGCCACCGGTTGATCCGCGAAGGGGCGCAACTGGTCGAGACCGCCGGCGAGATCCTCGACGACCTGGCCGACTGGCTGGGCGTCCCGCCCGCCCCGCAACCCCCGGGGCCGGCGCCCGCCGAGCCGGTGGATCCGGAGCACGAAAGGGTCCTGCAGGCGATGGGTTTCGACCCGGTGGACATGGAAACCCTGCGCAGCCGGACTCAATTGACCATCGACACGCTTTCATCCATTCTCGTTTTACTGGAACTCAATGGCCGCGTGGCCGCCCTCGATCACGGGCGCTATCAGCGCCTCGACGCAGGATCCCCCGAATCATGAACGAAAGCGTGCTGGACGTGCTCATGTATCTGTTCGAGCACACCCTCGACGAAGAATCCGAGGCCGAACCCGATCGCGGCGAGCTGCAGCGGCAGCTGGTCGAAGCCGGTTTTGCGTCCGGGGAGATCGAGCGCGCCCTGGGCTGGCTGGACCGACTGATGAGCGAGGCCCCGCTGGCCAGCCGCGGTGGTGACAGCGCAGCCTGCCGCGTGTTCGCCCCCGAGGAACGCCAGCGCCTGAACATGGAAAGCCGCGGCTTCCTCCTCAATCTGGAACAGAACGGTCTGCTCACCGCCGGCACCCGCGAACTGGTGATGGACCGCGTGATGGAACTGGACGCCGAGGAGATCGACCTCGACCAGCTTCGCTGGGTGGTGTTGATGGTCCTGTTCAACCAGCCGGACGACGCCGTGGCCTACTCCCGGCTCGATGAGGTCATGCGCGACCACCTCGGCCCCACCGAGATGGATTATCTGCACTGATCCCGGCGTCACCGCCTCCCACGGAACCCGCCGCCACCGAGACGGTCCCGAGTCCCCATGAGCAAGCACCTCGTTATTGTTGAGTCCCCCGCCAAGGGGAAGACCATCGAGAAATACCTCGGCCCCGAGTATCAGGTCATGGCCTCCTATGGCCATGTGCGCGATCTCGTGCCCAAGGAAGGAGCGGTGGATCCGGAGGACGGGTTCCGCATGCGCTACGACGTGATCGAGCGCAGCGAAAAGCAGATCGAGGCGATCGCGAAGGCCCTGAAGAAATCCGACGACCTGATCCTCGCGACTGACCCCGACCGCGAAGGCGAGGCGATCTCCTGGCACCTCTACGAGGTCCTGCGCGAACGCGGCCTGCTCGAGAGCCGCAACGTCTACCGCGTGGTGTTCCACGAGATCACGAAGAAGGCCATCCAGGAGGCGATCGAACAGCCCCGCGAACTCGCCCAGCCGCTGATCGACGCCCAGCAGGCGCGCCGCGCGCTGGACTACCTGGTCGGCTTCAACCTCTCGCCGCTGCTGTGGCGCAAGATCAAGCGCGGCCTGTCCGCCGGACGCGTGCAGAGCCCGGCGCTGCGCATGATCTGCGAGCGCGAGAACGAGATCGAGGCCTTCGTCCCGCAGGAATACTGGACCCTGGACGCGAAGGCCGAACGCGAGGGCCAGCCGTTCACCGCGCGGCTGACCCACCTGGACGGCAACAAACTCAACCAGTTCGACCTCAACAGCG
This sequence comes from Thioalkalivibrio sp. AKL17, assembly GCF_000377885.1. Taxonomy (NCBI): domain Bacteria; kingdom Pseudomonadati; phylum Pseudomonadota; class Gammaproteobacteria; order Chromatiales; family Ectothiorhodospiraceae; genus Thioalkalivibrio; species Thioalkalivibrio sp. AKL17. The sequence goes on along the minus strand of NZ_KB898766.1, from coordinate 32,596 downwards.
CCGAGCTCGCCCACGATGCGCAGGGCCGCCTGAACGAGGCCGCGAACGGTGAACTGCGCGTGGCGAAGGTCGAAAAGAAACAGCGCCGCCGCAATCCGGCCGCGCCGTTCACCACCTCGACCCTGCAGCAGGAGGCCTCGCGCAAGCTGGGCTTCAATGCCAGCCGCACCATGCGCACCGCCCAGCAGCTGTACGAGGGCATCGACCTGGGCTCCGGCGCGGAAGGCCTGATCACCTACATGCGAACCGACTCGGTCGCGCTGGCCGGCGAGGCGATCGGCGAGGCCCGCGGCCTGATCGAAGAGCGCTACGGGGCCGACAACCTCCCGGACAGCCCGCGCCAGTACAAGACCAAGTCGAAGAACGCGCAGGAGGCCCACGAGGCGATCCGTCCGACGTCGGTGCGGCGCATCCCCGACGAGGTCCGCAACCGCCTGACCAGCGACCAGGCCCGGCTGTACGACCTGATCTGGAAGCGTACCGTGGCCTGCCAGATGATCCACGCGACCTTCGACACCGTGGCCGCCGATCTGGTCCCGGGTGACACCGACCACCGCTTCCGCGCCACCGGCTCCACCCTGCGCCACGCCGGCTTCATCGCGGTCTACCAGGAGGGCCGCGACGACAGCGCGGACGACGACGAGGACAAGCGCCTGCCGGAGATGGCCGAGGGCGACACCGTCGCGCTGCACGAGGTCACCGCCGACCAGCACTTCACCGAGCCGCCGCCGCGCTACACCGAGGCCAGCCTGGTGAAGACCCTCGAGGAATACGGCATCGGCCGCCCGTCGACCTATGCCAGCATCATCTCGACCCTGCAGTCGCGCGAATACGTGGAGATGGACGGCAAGCGCTTCATCCCGACCGACACCGGCCGGATCGTGAACAGCTTCCTGACCCAGCATTTCGATCGCTACGTCGACTACGACTTCACCGCGAACCTGGAAGACGAGCTGGACGCGATCTCGCGCGGGGAAAAGGACTGGGTCCCGGTGCTGGAGGACTTCTGGGGCGATTTCCGCGACCGGGTCAAGGAAAAGGAAGAGAACGTCACCCGCGCCGAGGCGGTGCAGTCGCGCGAGCTGGGCACCGACCCGAAGAGCGGGCGGCCCGTCAGCGTTCGCCTGGGCCGTTTCGGGCCGATCGTGCAGATCGGCACCAAGGACGACGAGGAGAAGCCGCGCTTCGCGGGGCTGCTGCCCGGGCAGAAGATGGACAAGATCACCCTCGAGGAGGCACTGGAGCTGTTCAAGCTGCCGCGCGAGCTGGGCGAGACCCCCGAGGGCGAACCGGTGATGGTGAACATCGGGCGCTTCGGACCATATGTGAAGTACGGTTCCAGGTACGTCTCCCTGGGCCCGGACGACGACGTCTGGACCATCGAGCTGCCGCGCGCCCTGGAACTGGTGGCGGAGAAGAAGAAAAAGGACGCCGAACGCTTCATCAAGAGCTTCGACGAAGAAGGCATCCAGGTGCTGAACGGTCGCTACGGCCCCTATGTCACCGACGGCAACAAGAACGCCAAGGTGCCCAAGGAGACCGATCCCAAGTCCCTGACCCTGGAGCAGTGCCAGGAGCTGATCGCGAACGCCCCCGAGCGCAAGGGCCGCGGCCGCAAGGGCGGCAAGGCCGCGGCCAGCAAGTCGGGCGGCACGAAGAAGGCCTCCACGACCAGGTCGACCACTTCGAAATCCACCGCGTCGAAGTCAAAGTCCACGGGGTCGAAAGCATCAACCCAAAAAGGCACGAAGAGCTCGGGAACGAAATCCACGGGCTCAAAGGCCTCGGGTTCGAAGGCCTCGGGTTCGAAGTCCACCGGCACGAAATCGAGTGCATCGGGCAGCGGGAAATCCACCGGCAAGGCCACCAGCAAGAAATCGGGTGGCAAGGCCGGAAGCGACGGCGACTCCACGGAAAAATCCCCCAGCGACGAGACCGTTACCGCCAGCGGCCGTGGTTCCGACTGACGCGTCCACCCCCGGGCGGGGCACGACATCCATCGAGTCCGTGGCGCGCATCCTGCGCGCCGGTGGTGTGGTGGCCTACCCCACCGAGGGGGTGTTCGGCCTGGGCTGCCGGCCGGACGAGCCCGCCGCGGTGGAACGCATCCTCACCCTGAAGGGCCGCCCCGGCACCAAGGGCCTGATCCTGATCAGCGACCGCCTGGAGCGTCTTGTCGGGTGGCTGGCACCCCTGGATGCCGAGGCGCGCGCCCGGGTGGAGGCCAGCTGGCCGGGGCCAGTCACCTGGCTGTGGCCGGCCGCCCCCGAGTGTCCGGCCCTGCTGCGCGGCGAGCACGAGACCCTGGCGGTACGTGTGACCGCGCATCCTCCGGCCCGCGCACTGTGTGCAGCCGCCGAGAGCGCTCTGGTCTCCACCAGCGCCAATCCCGCCGGAGAGGCGCCCTGTACCGACTGGTCCTGCGTGGAACATCGCTTCGGCGACGGGGTGGATGCCATCCTGCAGGCCGCCTGCGGCGACCTCCCCGGCCCCACCGCCATCCGCGACGCGCGTACCGGCGCGTGGCTGCGCGGCGGCGGCGACCCCGAACCCGAACCGGACCATTGAGAGGAGCCGACATGGCCCGTGAAGACGACGTCTCCATCGATCGCGTGACCGAATACCTGCGGGGGCTGCAGGACCGCATCTGTGCCGGCATCGAGGAACTCGACGGCGAGGCCGGTTTCCACGAGGACGCCTGGGACCGCCCGGCCGGCGGCGGCGGGCGCACCCGGGTGCTGTCCGGCGGCGCGACCTTCGAGCAGGCCGGGGTCAACTTCTCGCACGTGATGGGCGACACCCTGCCGGCCTCGGCCACCGCCCACCGCCCGGAACTCGCCGGGCGCTCGTTCCAGGCCGCCGGGGTCTCGCTGGTGATCCACCCGCACAACCCCTATGTGCCCACCTCGCACGCCAACGTGCGGATCTTCGTCGCGGAGAAACCGGGCGAGGACCCGGTGTGGTGGTTCGGCGGCGGCTTCGACCTGACGCCCTACTACGGCTTCGACGAGGACTGCATCCACTGGCACCGCACCGCCGAGGCCGCCTGCCGGCCGTTCGGCGAGCACCTCTACCCCGAGCACAAGAAGTGGTGCGACGACTACTTCTTCCTCAAGCACCGCGGGGAACCGCGCGGCATCGGCGGGCTGTTCTTCGACGACTTCAACGAGGGCGGCTTCGAACACGCCTTCGGCTACATGAAGAGCGTGGGGGACGCCTACCTCGAGGCCTATGCCCCCATCGTGCGCCGCCGCCGCGATCTCGAATGGGGCGAGCGTGAACGCCAGTTCCAGCTCTACCGCCGCGGGCGCTACGTGGAGTTCAATCTGGTCTACGACCGGGGTACCCTGTTCGGCCTGCAGTCCGGCGGGCGCACCGAGTCGATCCTGATGTCGCTGCCCCCGCTGGTGCGCTGGGAATACAACTACCGGCCGGAAGCCGGCACCCCGGAGGCCGAACTCTACGAGCGCTACCTGGTGCCCCGCGACTGGCTGGCCGAGGCTGACTGAGAAAACCCGATCGAGGACGCGCACATATGACCGCCCCCATCGCCCCCTATCCTGCCAGCCGTCCACGCCGCATGCGCCGGGATGCCTTCTCCCGGCGGCTGATGCGCGAGCATCGCCTGAGCGCCGACGACCTGATCCTGCCGGTGTTCGTGACCGAAGGCGAAGGGGTGCGCGAACCGGTGCCCTCGATGCCCGGCGTGGAGCGGGTCTCCATTGACCAGCTGCTGATCGACGCGGCCGCCGGCCACCGCCTGGGCATCCCGGCCCTGGCCCTGTTTCCGGTGGTCCCGGCGGAGAAGAAGAGCCTGGACGCCGCCGAGGCATGGAACCCGGAGGGCCTCGCCCAGCGCGCGGTGCGCGCGCTGAAGGCCGAGCTTCCGGATCTGGGCGTGATCACCGACGTCGCGCTGGACCCGTTCACCACCCACGGCCAGGACGGCATCATCGATGACGACGGCTATGTGGTGAACGACATCACTGTGGAGGCCCTGGTGCGTCAGGCACGTTCGCATGCCGCGGCCGGCGCCGACGTGGTCGCGCCCTCGGACATGATGGACGGACGCATCGGCGCCATCCGTAGCGCGCTGGAAGACGACGGCCAGGTCCACACGCGCATCCTCGCCTACTCGGCGAAGTACGCCTCGGCCTTCTACGGCCCGTTCCGCGACGCGGTGGGCTCGGCCGGCAACCTCGGCCGCGGCAGCAAGGAGACCTACCAGATGGATCCGGCCAACGGCGAGGAGGCGATCCACGAGGTGGCCGCCGATCTGGCGGAGGGTGCCGATATGGTGATGATCAAGCCGGGCATGCCGTATCTCGACGTGGTCCACCGCATCCGCGAGCGCTTTCAGCGCCCGACCTTTGTCTACCACGTCTCCGGCGAATACGCGATGCTCAAGGCCGCCGCCGAACGCGGCTGGCTGGACGAGCGCGCCTGCGTGCTGGAGGCCCTGACCGGCATGAAGCGCGCCGGGGCGGACGGCATCCTCACCTATTACGCCCGGGCGGCGGCCGAATGGCTGGCGGAGGACGCCACATCATGAGCCGTCCCGATCGCTACGCGGTGGTGGGCAACCCGATCCATCATTCCCTGTCGCCGCGCATCCACACCCTGTTCGCCGAGCAGACCGGGCAGGCGATGACCTACGAGGCGCGCCGCGGCACCCCGGGGCAGTTCGCCGAAGAGGTCGGCGGCTGGCTGGCCGGGGAACTGCGCGGCGTGAACGTGACCGTGCCGTTCAAGGAGGATGCCTGCCAGCTCGCGGCCGTGCTCTCCGACCGGGCCCGCCGCGCCGGGGCCGCCAACACCCTGTGGACCGGCGACAACAGCCGCATCCATGGCGACAACACCGACGGCGTCGGCCTGCTGCGCGATCTGGAAGACCGCCTCGGCTGCGACCTGAACGGCCGCCGCATCCTGATCCTGGGGGCCGGCGGCGCCACCCGCGGCATCCTGCAGCCGCTGCTGGAACGCACGCCCGCCGAGCTGGTCGTCGCCAACCGCACCCCGGCCCGGGCCGAGGGCCTCGCCCGCGACTTCGCCGATCTCGCCGGCGACACCCACCTGGAGGCCTGCGCGCTGGACGCCCTGCCCGACGGCCCGTTCGATCTGATCCTCAACGCAACCGCCGCCGGGCTGTCCGAGGATGCCCTGGAGCTGCCCGCCGGTCTGGTCGGTCCGCGGACCACGGCCTACGACCTGGTCTACGGCCCGGCCGCCCTGCGCTTTCTCGACTGGGCCGAGGCGGCCGGCTGCGCGCTCAGCAGCGACGGTCTGGGCATGCTGGTGGAACAGGCCGCCGAGGCCTTCGCCATCTGGCGCGGGGTACACCCCGAAACCGGACCGGTACTGGCGACCCTGCGCCACGAAGCCGCCGACTGACCCGCCCCAGCCATGACCCCGCGCGAGCGCCTGTACGAGTACGCCCGCCTGACCCGGCTGGACCGGCCGGTGGGCATCTACCTGCTGCTGTGGCCGACGCTGTGGGCGTTGTGGATCGCCGCCGACGGCCTGCCACCCTGGCATCTGCTGTTCATCTTCGTCGCCGGGGTCACCCTGATGCGCTCGGCCGGCTGCGCGATCAACGACTATGCCGACCGCCATTTCGACGCCCATGTCACGCGCACCCGCGACCGCCCGCTGGCGATCGGCAGCATCACCCCGCGCGAGGCCCTGGCGGTGTTCGCGGCGCTGTGCCTGGCGGCCTTCGTGCTGGTGCTGTTCACCAACCCGCTGACCATCGCGTTCTCGGTGGTGGCGGTGCTGCTGGCGGGCACCTATCCGTTCTCCAAGCGTTTCCATCATTTCCCGCAGGTGCATCTGGGCGCGGCGTTCGCCTGGGCGGTGCCCATGGCCTTTACCGCGGTCAACAACGAACTGCCGCCGCCGGAGGCCTGGCTGCTGTTCGTGATCACCCTCGCATGGACCACGGTCTACGACACCTTCTACGGCATGGTCGACCGCGAGGACGACCTCAAGATCGGGGTGAAATCCACCGCCATCGCCTTCGGCGAGCTGGACCGCGCCATCACCGGGGCGCTCCAGGTGATGGTCTGGATCGGCCTGTTCCTGCTGGGACGCAATCTGGAGTTCGGCGGGGTCTACATGGCCGGGCTGGCGGTGGTCGCCGCGCTGATGTTCTACCAGCAGTTCCTGATCGCCGAACGCGAGCCGGCCGACTGCCTGCGGGCGTTCAGGAACAATCATTATCTCGGCGCGGTGGTGATGCTGGCGATGATCGGCGACCACCTGTGGCGCGCGGCCGCCTGAGCCGCCAACCGCGCCCCGCGAACAACGCACCTCAGGCCCGCGCGAGCGTCAGCGCCTCCACCCGCGCCGCCCCCGCCGCATACAGGGCCTCCGCCAGTGCATCCAGCGTGGCCCCGGTGGTCGCCACGTCATCCACCAGCAGCACACGGGCAGCCTCCGGGAATTCCGCACCGGGTTTCAGGGCAAAGGCACGTGCGACGTTGCGACGGCGTTCGCGCCGCCCCAGCCCCTGCTGCGACTCGGTCGCGCGCACCCGGACCACCAGCCGCGACGCCAGCGGCGCCTCCAGCACCCGCGCCACTTCGCGCGCCAGTTCCAGCGCCTGGTTGAAGCCACGCTCGCGGTAACGCTCGGGGTGCAGCGGCACCGGGACCACGCAATCCGGCCCCTGCTGCACGGCGCGCCGCGCATCCGCCAGCTCGCCCGCCGCGCGCCGGGCCAGCTCCCGGAGCACGCGTGCCGCGGTGGCGTCATCGGCATGCTTGCGTGCGAGGATCAGGCGATCCAGCGGCCAGCTATAGCGCCACGGGGCATGCAGTGCCGCCAGCCGCGGCTCGCGATCCCGGCACCGGGGACACGGACCCGCCACGGCGTCCGGCTCGCCACAGCGCGGACAGGGGGACACCACCCGTTCCAGTTCCGCCAGACAGCCCGCGCACAGGGCATCGCCCGGACCAACGCCGGCCCCGCAAAGCCCGCAGGCCGACGGAAACGGCCCCTCCAGCCAGCGCCGTACCCGCATTCCCGCTCTCCCCGTCATCCATGAAGGGCCGCATGCCATGATGCTAAACTCCGACCTTTTACCGGCAGGATAGCTCATGGAAACGAAGACCATCTCCGGACGCCGATCGCGGCGGGCGGCATCGCTGTTCGATATCGGGAACGTCATCGTCATCAGCGTGGCCGGTATCCCCCTGTTCCTCGTCGGCGGCGACGGGGTCGGCGTGGGCTTCATCATCGCGGCGATCGTGGGGATCGTCCCGCTGATCCTGTGGTTCGGGGGATCCATGGTCGTCTATGCCCTGAACAAGCATCACCCCGACCCGCGCGTGGGGCACCACACCCAGTGGGCCGCCTACCGGCTGTACGGCCTGATGGGCGCGCTGATCGTGGTGGCAACCTTCTTCCCGCCCGACATCGACTACTATCGCGCCTACTGGGCCGTGGCCGCGGTGATCCTGCTGCCGTGGTCGCTGTATGCCCTCTACACCATCTATCGCGAGCCATGGTCGGACATCGATGTCCCGGCCGAGGCCGACCAGGAGCACCACCTATGAGCGAGCTGCGCCACGACTGGACCACCGAGGAAGTCGAAACCCTGCTGGATCTGCCGCTGAACGACCTGATCTTCCGCGCGCAGACCGCCCATCGGGAATATTTCGACCCCAACGCGGTGCAGGTCAGCACGCTGCTGTCGATCAAGACCGGGGCCTGCCCGGAGGACTGCGCCTACTGCCCGCAGAGCGCCCACCACGAGGTCGAACTGGAACGCGAGCGCCTGCTGCCAGTGGAGGAGGTCGTCGAGGCCGCGCGCAACGCCCGCGCCCAGGGCGCGACCCGCTTCTGCATGGGCGCGGCCTGGCGCAACCCCACCGACAAGAATCTCGAGCGCGTGATCGAGATGGTGCGCGCGGTCAAGGACGAGGGACTGGAGACCTGCATGACCCTCGGCATGCTGAAGGCGGAGCAGGCCCGGCGCCTGTCCGAAGCGGGGCTGGACTACTACAACCACAACCTCGACACCTCGCCGGAGTTCTACGGCCACATCATCTCCACCCGCACCTACCAGGACCGGCTGGAGACCCTGGAGCACGTGCGCGAGGCCGGCATGAACGTCTGCTGCGGCGGCATCCTCGGCATGGGCGAGACGCGCCGTGACCGCGCGCGGATGCTGCAGCAGATGGGCAACCTGCCGAAGCACCCAGAGTCGGTGCCGATCAATCAGCTGATCCAGGTCGAGGGCACCCCGCTGCAGGACGTGGAGAACATCGATCCGCTGGAGTTCGTGCGGAGCATCGCGGTCGCGCGCATCGTGATGCCCGCCTCCTACGTGCGCCTGTCCGCCGGGCGCACCGAGATGTCCGACGAGATGCAGGCCCTGTGCTTTCTCGCCGGAGCCAACTCGCTGTTCTATGGCGACACCCTGCTGACCACGCCGAACCCCGGCGAGAACCACGACCTCGCGCTGTTCGAGCGCCTGGGCCTGCAGCCGGAAACCGCCGACGGGCACACCGGCGAGGGCACCGCCGAACCCGCCGCGCGCAGCGCGTGAGGCCAGGCGTCCGCCCGGCACCCCGGGGCGGACGCCTCCCGCCTGCCACCATCCCCGGCCAGGCATGAGCGACTCCCTGCAACGCTTCCTCCAGCAGCGCCTCGAGACCGTCCGCGAGGCCGGACTGTGGCGCCGCCTGCGCACGCTGGACGGGCCGCAGCAGCCGGAGCAGATCATCGACGGGAAGCCGGTCGTCGCCTTCTGTTCCAACGACTATCTCGGCCTGGCCGCCGATCCGGCGGTCAGCGCGGCCGCCCGCGAGGCCCTGGACGCATACGCCACCGGCGCCGGGGCCGCCCACCTGATCAACGGCCACACCCGGGCCCATGCCGAGCTGGAACAGGCGCTGGCGCGTTTCACCGGGCGCGAGCGGGCACTGGTCTTCTCCACCGGTTACATGGCCAACCTCGCGCTGGTACAGACCCTGGTCGGGCGTCACGACACGGTGTTCGAGGACCGCTGGAACCACGCCTCGCTGATCGACGCCGTGCGCCTGTCCGGCGCGCGCAGCCAGCGCTACCGCCACGCCGACCCCGAACATCTGCGCCAGCGTCTGGAGCGCGCGCCTGCCAACGGCCACCGGCTGATCGTCACCGACGGGGTCTTCTCCATGGACGGCGACATCGCGCCGCTGCCACAGCTGGCCGCGCTGGCCCGCGAGTTCGACGCCTGGCTGATGGTGGACGACGCCCACGGTTTCACGGTGCTGGGCGAGACCGGGGGCGGCAGCTGCCAGCATTTCGGCCTGGATGCCGGCGACGTACCGATCCTGATGGGCACCCTGGGCAAGGGCTTCGGCACCGCCGGGGCCTTCGTTGCCGGCAGTGAGGCGCTGATCGAGGCCCTGATCCAGACCGCACGCCCGTATATCTACACCACGGCGATGCCCGCCGCGCTGGCCGCCGCCACCCTGGCGTCCGTCCGCATCGCCGAGGCCGCCGGCGACCGCCGCGAACACCTGCGCGCCCTGATCCGGCGCCTGGGCGCCGGGCTGGATGCCCTGGGCCTGCCTCACCCGCCGCCGGACACGCCCATCCAGCCGGTGATCCTGGGCGATGCGGCGCACACCACGGCCATCGCCGAGCGCCTGCAGCAGGCCGGCTTCCTGGTTCCCGCCATCCGCCCGCCCACGGTCCCCGAGGGCCAGGCCCGTCTGCGCATCACCCTGTCCGCCGCCCACAGCGAAGCCCAGGTCGACGCCCTGCTGAACGCACTCGAGCGCGCCCTGCGGGCCGAATCCGCAAACTGAGACCTCGCAGACAGCAGGAACGTGAACGACTTCCCGTTCCAGCGTCGCGATTCACCGTCGGTTCAGCGCCCCGTGGCACGTTTTCTCCAAACGCACGCACGGAGGGCCGGAAACATGCGACGTAACCGACTCATACCCAAAATCCTCGCGACGGCAATGCTGGCCGGCTTCGCGGCCGATGCGGTGGCACAGCCGCCACCGCATGCGCCCGCGCACGGCTGGCGCGCCCAGAACGATCCCGGCTATGCCGGCTACCATGGCCACACCCGCGACCGCTGGGATGACCACTGGGGCATCCTTGAAGGCCGCTGCAACCGGGACCGCATCGGCGCGGCCATCGGCGGCGGCGCGGGCGCCATCATCGGCCACCGCGTGGGTGACGGCGATACCGTGGCGGTACTCATCGGGGCGGCCGGCGGGGCCCTGCTGGGCGGGCTGATCGGCCGCGAACTGGACGGCCGCGACCAGGCCTGCATGGGGCATGCCCTCGAACTGGCCGACAGCGGGCAGGACGTCCGCTGGGAAACCGATCAGGGCGAGAAGGTCCATTTCACGCCCGGCGAAACCCGATCGCAAGGGTGCCGCCCGTTCGAGATGACCATCGACGGAGAACGGCACACCGGCACCGCCTGTCCCGACGAGGAAGGCAGCTGGGCGCTGAAGGACTGATTCCGGCCGTGCGCGCGAGCGCTCACAGCTCGCCGCGTTCGGCCAGCGACACGGCGGTATCGCCGATGATCAGGTGATCCACCAGGCGCACGTCGATCAGCGACAGCGCCTCGCTCAGGCGCCGGGTGATCAGCGCATCCGAGCGCGAGGGCTCGGCCACGCCGGAAGGATGGTTGTGGGCGAGGATGACCGCGGCGGCGTTGTGGTGCAGTACCCGCCGCACCACCTCGCGCGGGTGCACGCTGGCGCCGTCGATGGTGCCGCGGAACAGTTCCTCGAACGCCAGCACCCGGTGGCGATTGTCGAGGAACAGCACGCCGAAGACTTCGAACGGGTAGTCGCGCAGGCGCGCACTCAGAAACCGGCGGGTGGCCGCCGGCGAGGTCAGCGCCTCGCCGCGCTCCAGGTCCGCCTCCAGGTGGCGGCGGCCCATTTCCAGCACGGCCTGCAGCTGGGCGTACTTGGCCTGTCCCAGACCGGGCGCCGCACAGAACCCGGCCTCGTCGGCCTGCAGCAGCGGGCGCAGCCCGCCGAAGCGGGACAGCAGGTCGCGCGCGACATCCACCGCACTCTTGCCGGTCACGCCGGTGCGCAGAAAGATCGCCAGCAGTTCGGCATCCGACAGCGCGGCGGCACCGCGCTCCAGCAGTTTCTCGCGCGGGCGCTCGCCCGCCGGCCAGTCCGTGATGGCCATATCCACCTCCCTGTGGTCCGTATCCGGTTCGATCCTGCCCCGCCCGCCCGACGCGCGCAAGCCGCGACGGCGGGCCCGCTGTTAGAATCTCCCCGATGAACCAAACGACCTGCAGCGACGGGGACTCCGGCGGGCCACGCATCCTGGTGGGGGTCAGCGGCGGCATCGCGGCGTACAAGGCCTGCGAGCTGGTGCGCGAACTGCGCCGCCGCGGCTGCGCGGTGCGCGTGGTGATGACCGCGGGGGCGCAGGCCTTCGTCACCCCGCTGACCTTCCAGGCGCTGTCCGGCGAGCCGGTGCGCACCCATCTGCTGGACGCCGAAGCGGAATCCGGGATGGACCACATCGCCCTGGCGCGCTGGGCCGACCACATCGTGGTCGCCCCCGCCAGCGCGGACCTGATGGCGCGCATGGCCCAGGGGCTGGCCGACGACCTGCTGACCACCCTGCTGCTGGCCACCACCGCCCCGGTCACCCTGGCCCCGGCGATGAACCACCGCATGTGGGAGCACCCGGCGACCCGTGCCAACCACACCACCCTGCGCGAGCGCGGCGTGCGGTTCGTCGGGCCGGACAGCGGCGAGCAGGCCTGTGGCGAGCAGGGCGCCGGACGCATGGCGGAACCGGCGAACATTACTTCCGCCCTGCTGGATACAACCCCCGGCCCGCTGCAGGGCCGCCGTATCCTGATCACCGCCGGGCCGACCCGCGAACCGGTGGACCCGGTGCGCTACCTCGGCAACCGCAGCTCCGGACGCATGGGGTTTGCCGTGGCCGCCGCCGCGCGCGATGCCGGCGCCCGGGTCACCCTGGTGCACGGACCCTGCGAGCTGGCGGTACCGCCCGGCGTGCAGGCGCATGCGGTGGAAACGGCGGCGGAGATGCATGCGGCCGTACTGGAGGCGCTGGACGGCACGGAGGTGTTCATCGCCACCGCCGCGGTGGCCGACTACCGGCCCGCCACCCCGGCCGCGCAGAAGCTGAAAAAGACCCGCGAAGACCTGACGCTGGAACTGGAACGCACCCCGGACATCCTCGCCGACGTCGCCCGGCGGGTCGACGGACTTGCAGCGCGGCCGCTGCTGGTCGGATTCGCCGCCGAGACCGGCAATCTGCGGGAATACGCCCGCGACAAGCTCGTCGCCAAGGGCCTGGATCTGGTCGCCGCCAACCGCGTGGACGGCGGCCGGGGCTTCGGCCACGGCGACAACAGCCTGCTGTGCCTGTGGCCCGACGGCGAACGCGAACTGCCACGCCAGCCCAAGGACCGCCTGGCCCGCGAACTGATCAACCTGATCGCCGAGCGCCTGCAGACGCACCCGGCCAACCCCTCTCCGACCCAAGGAAACTGACGCATGCCCGCCCCGGAAATCGATCTGAAGGTCCTTGATCCGCGCATGGGCACGGACTTCCCGCTTCCCGCGCCCGCCACCGAGGGCTCCGCCGGCGTGGATCTGCGCGCCATGCTGGAAGAACCGCTGAACCTGGCCCCCGGCGAAGCCGAGCTGCTGCCCACCGGACTGGCGGTGCACATCGCCGACCCGGGCTACGCCGGCATGATCCTCCCGCGCTCGGGCCTGGGCCACAAGAAGGGCCTGGTGCTGGGCAACCTGGTCGGACTGATCGACGCCGACTACCAGGGCCCGCTGATGGTCTCCGCCTGGAACCGCAGTGATGCACCGATCTCCATCGACGTCGGCGACCGCATCGCGCAGCTGGTCATCGTGCCGGTACTGCAGCCGCGGTTCCGCGTGGTGGATGACTTCGAGCAAAGCGAGCGCGGTGCCGGCGGCTTCGGTTCATCCGGCCAGCGCTGACGCCGTTCGCCCGCACCGCGGCCCCGCGCCGGGTGATAAACTCCGCCCCCGAACGTCAACCGGACCCCCAGCCATGGACACCGACACCGCCCATTCCGTCGCCCATGTCCTGATCGAGGCGCTGCCCTACATCCAGCGTTTCGCAGGCAAGACCATCGTCATCAAGTACGGCGGCAACGCGATGACCGAGGACCACCTGAAGGCGAGCTTCGCGCGCGACATCGTGCTGCTCAAGCAGGTGGGCGTAAACCCGGTGGTGGTCCATGGTGGAGGCCCGCAGATCGGTGACCTGCTGGACCGCCTCGGCAAGAAATCGGAGTTCGTCGACGGCCTGCGGGTGACCGACCGCGAGACCATGGACGTGGTGCAGATGGTCCTCGGCGGGATCGTCAACCAGGAGATCGTGTCCCTGATCAACCGTTACGGCGGCCGCGCGGTGGGCCTGACCGGCAAGGACGGGCAGATGATCCGCGCCACGCCGCTGCGCGGCGAGGATCCCGACGTGGATCTGGGCCATGTCGGTCAGGTGGAAGGCGTGGATCCGGCCATCGTGCATACCCTCGACCACAGCAGCTTCATCCCGGTGATCGCCCCCATCGGCTTCGACCGCGAGGGGCGCGCCTACAACATCAACGCCGATACCGCGGCGGAAAAGCTCGCGGTAGTGCTGGACGCGGAGAAGCTGTTCCTGCTGACCAACACCCCCGGGGTGCTGGACGGCGCCGGCACGCTGCTGCCGAAGCTCGCCGCGCCGCAGGTGGACGAGATGATCCGTGACGGGACCATCCATGGCGGCATGATCCCCAAGATCCGCTGTGCCCTGGATGCGGTGCGCAGCGGCGTGAACGCCACCCACATCGTCGACGGCCGGGTGGAACACGCGGTCCTGCTGGAACTGCTGACCGACGAGGGCGTGGGCACCCTGATCAGCCGCTGACCCGCCGCCCGGGCACGGCGCGGCGGGGTGCGCTCAGTCCTCCTCCAGGACCAGCTCGCGGAAATCCTCGGCGTCCGCGTCGAACTGCACGTTCATATCGTCGATACGGGCCTGCTGGCGATCCAGGTAGGAACGTTCGCGCTCCAGACGCCCGCGAACGTCCTCCAGCTCGCTGGAATAGCGCTGCTGGAGGCCGGGATCATCCCGATTGCGGCTCTTCTGTTCCTCGATGCGGTCCCGCTCACGCTCCAGCCGCTCGGCCTGACGTTCACTCAGGCGGATGTTGTTCTCCAGCGCCTGTACACGCCGTTCACGCTGGCGTTCGATCTCGTCGAGCGAATCGTAGGCCCGCTCCAGCTGGCGCTTGCGGGCCGCCTGGCTGCTGGCATTACCCTCACCCGACTCCTGCGCCTGCTCGGCGCGCCGGCGTTCCTCGGCCACGGCCTCGCGTTCCTCGGCGGTGGGCGGGGCCGGCACCACCTCGCGCACGAAGCCCTGGCGGTCGTACACTTGCCGCTCGCGGTCGCTGGCCTCCGGCTGCGGGGTGTTCGAGAAATGCACCGTGCCGTCATCATCCACCCAGCGATGGATGTCGCCGGCCACCGCCGGTGCCACCGGCATGGCCAGCAGCATGACCAGCGCGCCGAGCAGCACCCCGACACCCATCCCGTTCCCGTACATTGGTCCGCTTACTCTCATGTCCATCCTCGAGCATCTCGGGCTCGCGCTCGTGGCCCTCATCGCCAACGGCTTCTCCGCGCTGGCGGGCGGCGGCGCGGGGCTCTTGCAGCTCCCGGCCCTGATCTTCCTCGGCCTGCCCTACCCGGTGGCCCTGGCGACTCACAAGATCGCCACGGTGGCCCTGGGGGCGGGCGCTGGCCTGCGACATGTGAAGGAAAGCACATTTTCCCCGGCTCGACTAGGGGTCATCCTGGGGGCCGGCGTACCGGGCGTACTGCTGGGGGCCTGGCTGGTGCTGGAGATCCCGCCACGCGCCGGGGAGATCGCCCTGGGCCTGCTGACCGTCGCCCTGGGCTGGTATTCCTGGCGGCGCCCGCAGCTGGGACAGACGCGCCGGATCACCTCCGACAGCCTCAATCACGCGCTGATCGGTGCCGCCGGGCTGTTCGTGATCGGCATCCTCAACGGTTCGCTGGCCTCGGGCACCGGCCTGATGGTCACGCTGTGGCTGGTGCGCTGGTACGGCATGAGCTACACCGAGGCCGTCGGCTACACCATGGTCCTGGTGGGTCTGGTGTGGAATGGTGCCGGCGCGCTGATGCTGGGCACCTTCGGCACGGTGCAGTGGGACTGGCTGCCGGCGCTGCTGGTGGGCAGCTTCATCGGCGGCTATCTGGGCGCCACGCTGGCGATCCGCTACGGCAACCGCCTGGTCAAACGCGCGTTCGAGGTGGTCACGGTCCTCACCGGCATCGCACTGCTGCTGCCAGTCCCGTAACCTCAGCCGCTGCCGTCACCCGTGGGGACATCGCAGCGATTGAGCAGATCGAAGTGCTCGATCCCCTCGAGGATGCCGCGCGCGTGCGTGGCGCGGGCAAAGCAGATCCGCTTGAAGCCACGCAGAGACTGCAGTTCGGGCTGGTGGTTACCCACCACCACGCCCAGCAGGCGCCCGCGCAGCATGTCCTCGTCGTTGCCCGAATCGCCGGCGACCAGTACATGCTCCAGCGGGATGCCCCACTTGTCGGCGAAGTAGCGCACCGCCAGGCCCTTGGAGGCCCGCACCGGCAGCAGATCCAGGAAGCGCTCGTGGGAATAGATCACGTGGGCATGCAGATCGGCCCGGTACAACCGGGTCTCGATGGTTTCCACGTCGAGGGTGCCGGGCGGTTCGACGAAATAGCTGACCTTGTGCGAGCGCTGGTCAATGTCCGGCTGGGGCACCAGCCCGGGCTCGCCGTCCAGTTCCTCGCGCAGGCGATCGGGTTCCCAGCGATGGCTGATATGCCGGGCCCAGCCACGATCCGGGGTCTGTTCGGACCCGTAGTGGATCTCGCTGCCCACCGAGGTGATCCAGACGTCGGGCATCGGCACGCCGTGTTCCTCCAGCACCGCGGCGGCGGAATCGATGCGGCGCCCGGTGGCCACGCCGAAGGCGACCCGCTTGCGGTTGCGCCGCAGCCAGGCGACAAAGGCCCGGGTCGCCTTCGTGTCGCCCAGCAGGGTGTTGTCGATATCGGTAATCACCGCGCGGTCCACGTTCGCCAGCCGGCCGGATACCTGGCGCTGTTCGTGCCGCACCTGGCGCACCTCGCGCGACAGCGAGCGCAGCAGGCGAACGTATTTCTCCGCATGGCCGTCCCAGGAATAGTGCTTGCGCACGCCCTTGAGCCCGTCCCGCGAGTAGCGCTGCCAGCGCGGCCGGTCGGCCAGGATCGCCTGGATGGCGTCGGCGATGCCTTCGGGATCCTGCGGGTCGATCAGCAGTCCGTTGTGGCAGCGCGAGATAATCTCCTCCGGGCCGCCGTCGTTGGTGGCCACGATGGGCGCACCGCTGGCCGCCGCCTCGATCAGGGTCAGGCCGAACGGCTCGGTCAGCGCCGGGTTCACGAACACCCCGCGGGTGGACGCGACCAGGCGATAGAGATCCGGCACGTCATCCGATCCGTGGTGCTTGGGACAGGCCACCTTGCCATACAGGTCGTGGCGGTCGATGCGCAGCAGGAGATCGGTCAGGACCTCACGCGCGCCCTTTTCCAGATCGCGGATGTCGTCGCGGTTACCGGCCACGATCAGCAGATTGGCGTTCTCGCGCAGCCATTCGTTACCGGCATAGGCATCCACCAGGCCGCGGATGTTCTTGCGCTCGTCGGCGCGCGACAGCGCCATGATCAGCGGCCGGTCGGGCTTTTGCAGGAAACGCCGGATCTCGGGCCAGATCGGCGGTTTGCGCTCACCGCGTTTCGGCGGGTGGAAGCGTTCGAGGTCGGTCCCCGGCGGGATCACCTCCATGCGCTCGGGCTGGTAGTTGTCGTAGGTGGCGTACTGCTCGTCCACCTCCTGGCGGGTGCTGGCGATCACCCGGTGGGCGTGCGCCAGGGCCTCCTCCTCGGCATGGATACGGGTGGAGATGTTGTAGCGTGATTCGATGTCCTTCTCGGACAGGCCGCTCTCGCGCAGGCGCTCCCGCTTGACCCGCCCCAGCGAGTGCCCGGTCTGCAGCATGGGCACGCCCAGCAGATTGGACAGCCGCACCGCGACTTGCCCGGCATCGGCATAATGACCGTGGATCACGTCCGGGCGCAGCCCGACCCGCCGGATGTGCGCCAGGGCGTTGTCGGCGAAGCAGTCGAGATACGGCCAGAGCTTTTCCTTGCGCAGGTAGCGCTTCGGGCCGCTGTCCAGGCGCACGATATGGGCACCATCGCCCAGATCCTCCACCGGTTCGGCATAGTCATCGTCGACCCGGCTGTCGACCACGCGCCGGGTCAGCAGGTCCACCCGCCCCACCTGCGGGTGCCGCGCCAGGGCGCGGGCAAGCTCGACCACGTAAAGGGTCTGGCCGCCGGTATCGGCGTCGCGTCCGAGTTCCAGGTTTTCGCCCCGGATGAGGCCATGCACGCTGATCAGAACAAGATAAAGGCCTTCGCCCTGACGGGCCTTGCTCTGAGTCTTTTTCATGGGGTCTCCGGCTCCGGACTGTCGAACAGTGACAGGGTTTCGGGGTTATCGATCATCGCCTGGGACAGCAGCACCGCGGTCGCCGACCAGGTCTGGCGATAGTTCGCCCGGCGCCCGATCAGGCGGCCATGGCGCCCGTCATAGTATTCCGGCCAGTCATCCCGGTGGAGCCGCTCGGCCGCCACCGCATGCACGCTGCGGGCGAGATCCGGCCGCCCGACGCGCATCGCCGCCCCGGTAAAGGCCCACAGCAGCGCCGGCCAGTTGCCGCCGTTGTGATACGACCAGGGGGTATTCTTCGGGTCGGACCCGGTGAGCAGGCGCCATTCCTCGCCCATCATCGCGGGGTAGCAGATCTTGACCGGCATGGTACCGATCAGGTCCTCGAACCGCTGCTCGAAGGTCTGCATGATCAGGCGTGACTCGTGTTCGTCCGCCAGCCCGAACAGCACCGCCAGCAGATTGCCGAAACTGAAGAAACGGAAATCCATGCGCCCCGGCCCCAGGTTGCCGACCAGATAACCACTCTCCGAGGGGATCCAGTCCACCAGCCAGTCGGGGATGCTCTCGGGATAGATGTTGAGCGCGTTCTCGGATTCGTGGCCGAAATGCTCGGTGCGATAGCGATGGATGGCGTTCAGCCGCTCCAGGTCCAGCCAGTAGTAGTGGCGGATATAGTCGGCCAGCTGGCGGGCACGGATCGCGGACTGTTCACACAGCTGCTCGGAATCGGTATCGCAGGGCTCCAGCATCGCCAGCGCGGCCTTGAGCATGCCGTAGAACAGCGCCTGGATCTCCAGCGGATGCCCGTAGACCCCCATGCGCCGGTCGATCATGAAACTGCCGTCCGGCACCAGCAGGGTCGGGAAGACCTCGAAGCGGTCCTGCAGGCAGATGCTGAGGATCAACCGGATGCCGCGCTGCACGTCCGGCGACTTGATGAACTCGTGGTCACCGGTCCGGTTCTGGTAGGCCCGCGCCAGCAGCACCCACCACATCATCGAGTCTACCGGAGCCACGCGGCCGATCGCGCGGTCACCAAAATCGGCGGCCAGGGTCTCGCGCCCCTTCGGGTCGGTCACCACGCGGAAGCTGGCCGGCATCACCCGCGGCAGGCGCCGGTGACCCTCGATCTCCTCCTGGGTATCGCGGATGCGCAGGATCAGGCCGAGGAAATCGCGCACCACCTCGGGTTCGTCGTGCAGCAGATACACCAGCCCGGATGGCACGAAGTCGCGGATGAAGCAGTCGGCATAGTTTTCCGCCGGGGCGCGGCTGTCGAGGCTGGCCACCGTGCCAACGGTGCGCCCCTGATAGCGCACCTCGGCATCGCGCAGCAGCTGGGCGGCCGCTTCCAGCGTGGGATTGCGGGCATCATGCGGCAGAGTCGTCATGGTCCTCAGTTTAGTGAAGCCCGGTCCAATGTGCACATGGACGCCTCCACAACCCGCAGGAGGTCGGCCCCCTGCCGAGCGGACACCCATCGACACCCCGTAGGAGGCCGGCCCTCCGGCCGATGTCGGCGGGAGGTCGGCCTCAGCCGTCGAGGCACCGGATGGGCCTGATCGGCGAGAGGGCCGGCCTCCTACGGCACCTCGGGATCGGGATGCACCGGTGCCGGTGGCTCGGCCGCCGGGCGCGCGAACAGAAAGCCCTGACAGTAATCGACCCGATCACGCAGCCAGCGCCATTCACCCGCAGTCTCGACCCCTTCGGCCACGATACGGATGTCCAGCTCGCGCGCCAGTTCGATGATCTTGCCGAGGATCTTCTGCTGATATTCGTCGGCGTCGATGCCGCGGACCAGCTCGCGGTCGATCTTCACGAAGTCCGGTCGCAGCTGCGACAGCAGGTTGAGCGACGCATAGCCCGCGCCGAGATCATCCAGGGCGACCCGGAAACCGGCGTTGCGATAGCGATCGATAATGCGCCGCAGGTGTTCGGTGTCGGTAATCTGGTCACTCTCGATCACCTCGAACACGAAGCCCGCGGGGGCGGGTACATCCGGTGCGATGCCGCGGATCTCGCGCACCGTCGTTTCGAGGCAGAACGCCGGGTCGTAGATCGCGGTGGGATTGAAGTTGATGAACAGCTGGTCGCGGATTCCGCGCTCGGTCGCACGGCGGATCGCATTGATACGCGCCGCGCGATCGAGATGGAACATCATCTCCGCCGCCCGTGCCTGATCGAACAGGATGTTCGGCGGGATCACCCCCCCCGCCGGCGAGCTGGCCCGCACCAGCGCCTCCCAGGCGAACACCTGATCCGGCCGGGCCGCATGCACGATGGGCTGAAAATGAAAGTCCAGGGCATCGCTGGCGAGTATGGCCGCCAGATCGCGCGCATTGTGCCGGGCGATCAGCGTGGACAGCAGATGCGTATCCTGCAGGTGCTCCACGCCGAAGCGTTCGCCGTCGGGGACGAAGGTCGCGCGGCACCCGTTCTGCTCCGAATGGCTCAGGGCCTCGTCGAGACGCGACAGGGTCGCCCCCAGGTCGTGCTCCGGATCCACGGCCACCGCCAGGATCCCCGAAGCCGGTTCGCTGCAGGGGAAGCGCTCCTCGATCAGCCGCTGGCGCAGAGTGGCACGGGTATGCGCCAGCACCGGCGCAAGGTAGAGAGTCCCCGCACCGGTCGGAAGGACGTTGATGCGTTCACAGTCCGGACAGCTCAATATGGTCTCCTCGCCCGTGGCCATTCGCTTCGCTGGTGGAACCGGCTCGCAAGATAACACTAATTTCCGCGGAGGCACCGACATGACCGACCACCCGCATCCCGACACCCCCGTCGACGAAGACGAACTGCGCCGGCGCCTCACCCCGGAGCAGTATCGCATCGCCCGCCAGGCGGGCACCGAGCCGCCGTTCACCGGCGAATACCACGACCACAAGGCCTCCGGTCGTTATCACTGCGCGGTGTGCGGCGCTGCGCTGTTCGACAGCACGACGAAATTCGATTCCGGCAGCGGGTGGCCCAGCTACACCGCGCCGGTCACCGCCGAGGCCGTTTCCGAACACCGCGACGCCTCGCTGGGCATGGAACGGACCGAAGTACGCTGCGCCGCCTGCGACTCGCACCTGGGGCATGTCTTTCCGGACGGTCCGCCGCCCACGGGACTGCGCTACTGCATCAATTCCGCGGTCCTGGCATTCCAGCCACGCAAAGGAAACGGCCCGGAGTAGAAACCACACGCTGAAGTGTCTAGAGTGGGAGCAGTCGACCTTTCATGGAGCAGTTCGCCATGTTTTTCAAGCCCTCTCGCCTTACTCTCGCCCTGTTCTCCGCCGGCCTGCTGGCACTCTCCGGTCAGGCTGCCGCCAGCACCGGAGACACCGCAGAGCCCGGTGACATGGAACTCGATCCCGAGGCCGAGGGGTACGAACCGCCGGGACGCTCCATCTATTTCTACGTGGACGCCCTGGATCTCGAGGAACTGGCGGCGAAATACGCCCGCGACGAGATCCACGTCATCGACGTACGCACGCGCTACGAATACGACACCCTGCGTATCGACGGCGCACGGCACGTGAGCATCGACGACGAGGACTTCGTCGACAAGGTGCTCGAGATCCACGAAGAGGACCCGGACAAGCCGGTCGCCTTCTACTGCCGGGGCCATACCTGCTTCATGAGCTACCAGGCCGTGGAACGCATGAAGGCCGCCGGCTTCGACGACGCCATGGCCATGGATTACGGCATCTTCGACTGGGCCGAGAATTACCCCGAGGACACCGCCCTGTTCGGGGAGGCGCCGATCGAACGGGCCGATCTGATCGATTTCAACGAATTCCGCGAGCGCCTGTTGCCGCCGATGGAGTTCTCCGAGCGCGCGCAGCGCGACAATGCCCGGGTGCTGGACATCCGGCGCCCGTTCGAACAGGACCAGGTCGGTCTGTTCCTCAATTCCGAGACCAACATCCCGGCGGGGGACACCGAAGCCCTGGAGGATTACCTGGAACAGGCCCGCGACTCCGACGCCCCGCTGCTCGTGTATGACATCACCGGGCACGAAATCAAGGCGTTCCAGTACACCCTGGAAGAATACGGGATCGAGGATTACTACTTCATGGAAGGCGGTTTCAAGGGCTTCCAGGAGGAAGTGCTGCAATAGCCCCGCTTCCGGGTAGCGCACCGACCAGGCCATCCGGTGCCCCGACGACCGGGGGCCGGCCCACCGCCGACATCGGCCGGAGGGCCGGCCTCCTACCAACCGGGCACCCATCGACACCCCCCTTGTAGGAGGCGAGCCCCCTCGCCGATCCGGCCCAACCGATGCCCCGACGACCGGGACCGGCCCACCGCCGACATCGGCCGGGGGGCTGGCCTCCTGCCGATCCGCCCCGGGATCCCGGCCCGCAGGGAAGACAAGCACCCTCGAAATACTGCAAACTGCGTCACATAATTGTGGCCAGTCGCCGTCCGCGACCGGCGCAACGGGCCCATTACCCGATCGGACACCCACACATGAAAGGACTGCTCGGCCGCTTCCGGGACCGCACCCCCCGATGCCTGGGTCTTGCCTGCCACGACCGGGGCTTCGGGCTCGCGCGGGTCGAACCGGATGCGGCGTACTGCGACACCCACGAGGACCCGGACGCCCTGGAACAGACCGTCCGCCGCCAGCGGCTGGGCCGCCATTCCGCGCATCTCGTCCTGGACGAGGGGACCTTCCGTCTGTTGCCCACGGAGCAGCCCGATGTCCCGGAAGCAGAACGGCGCGAAGCGATCCGCTGGCAGGTCGCGGACCTGGTCGACTTCGACGTCACCCACGCGGTCATCGATTTCTGCCCGATGGGCGACGGGGTCAGCCACCACGGAAAACCCATGGTGTTCGCGGCCGTAGCCCCGGCGGACCACGTGCGCCGGGCCATTCACTCGGTGCGCCGGGCCGGCCTGCGCGTGGCCAGCGTCGGGCTCCCGGAACTCGCCCTGCGCAATCTTGCGGCACGACTGCCCGAGGCAGTCAGCGGCCTGGTGCTCCTGTACGCGCGAGCCCGCTCCGCCACCATCCTGCTGGTGTACGGCACCCACCTGTTCGTGGCGCGGCACGTGGACGTGGCCATCGATGACGACGGCGCTGGCGGCCCGGACACGCTGCTGCTGGAGATCCAGCGTGCGCTGGACTACTACGACGGCCACTTCGCCCTGCCGCCGATCCGGAACCTGGCGGTGATGGGGGACATGCCGGTGGAGGACGAGGCCCTCGGTTACCTGAGCAGCCAGCTCCGGATGGAAGCCCGCTGGATCCCGCTGAGCCGCTTTGCGGAGGGCCTGCCGGCAGGCGGAGCCGGCTGCGCCCGCGCACTGGGCGCGGCGTTCGGCCCACCGGGGCCATCTCCCGCCCCGCCCCCGGAAAACGCTGCCGGAGGCGGCTGACATGCACCAGAGCCTCGACCTGTATCGGGAAGAACTCGACCTCCGCCGCGAATGGCCACCGCGTTGGCGCCTGCTGCTCCTGTTCGCGGTCTCGCTGCTGCTGGGTCTGTTCCTGTGGACAGTGGAATACCGGGCGGCACAGGAACGCGCCGAGGAGCTGGCCTCGGCACGCGCAGAACAGCAGGCGGCCGAGGAACGCCTGATGGAACTCCGGGACCTGCGCGACACACCCGAGGTTCGTTCGGAACAGGCCGCCGCGGAACGGGCCGAACTTCGCCGCGAACAACTGGCGGAAGCCGAGGCGCTGCTGCAGGCCCGTCTGGACCAGGCCCGTGCCTCCGCCCCGGCGGAACCCCTGACCGGTCTGGCCCGGGCGGCGGCCCGCCCCGAGGCCACGAACATCTGGATCGAGCGCATGCATATCGACGGCGACACCGGCGAACTCGCGATCGAGGGCCGCGCCCTGCGGGCCGATGACCTGCCGCCCTATCTGGAAGTACTCGGAGAAACGGGCGCACACGAGGGCGAGCCCGAGTTCGAACTGCACGCCGGGGAAGACACGCTGAGGTTCGTCTTCCGGCCCGGGAGGACACCCCGTTGAAGATGCCCGTCGCAGCCGCCCTGGAGTCGCTGGATACACGCGTTCGCGCGCTCTCCGGGCGCGAACGCCTGCTGCTTTACGGCGCCGTGCTGCTGACGCCGTTCCTGCTGATCTTTCAGTTCGCGGTGGTCCCTCAGGAGCAGCGCCTGGCAGAGCTCGACGAGCGCATCGAACAGACCCGTACCGACACCCGGACCCTGCTGGAACAGACCGGCGAGATCGCCGTACAGGACGACCCGCTGCAGATGTTCCGGCAACGCGAACGCGAGGCACGGGAACAGGCTGCGGAGATCGAACAGCGCCTGCAGACCGCCGCGCAGGATCTCCTCGGCCCCGACCGCACCGCACGACTGCTGCGCGAACTGCTGGCGGAGCGCGGGAACATCCGGCTGGACACCCTGGTTCGCCGCAGTCCCGAAACCATGACGCGCGGAGAGGATTCCGGCATCCGCATCCGCAGCCACCGCATCGAGCTGGCGATGACCGGCGACTACCTGAGCCTCCTGCGTTACATACGCCATCTGGAGGCAATGCCGGTGCTGTGGCTGTGGGGCGACACCGAACTGACCCTGGTGGATGGCACGCCCCGGCTGCGCCTAGCAATGGACGCCATGGACCTGGACGGGCTGGAGGACACGCCATGAATCGGTGCTCCCTCCTGATGCCGGCGATCCTCGCCTGCGGGCTTTTCCCGGCCTGGGGGGCCTCTTCCGCTGTGGCGGAAGAACTGGCCGACCCCACCCGACTGCCCGCAGTACTCACCGCGCCCGAGCCGGCTGCCGTCCCGGACCCCGCTCCCGACGCCGCCGAAGCCCGCGAAGAACCCGACACCCGCCTCGCGGAGCTCCGTGTCATCATGGTGCGGCTGCAGGGCGACCGGAACGTGGCCCGGGTTCAAGACCCGGATGGCCGCGAGAGTGAGGTGCATATCGGCGATACGGTCGACCGCGCCGAGATCCTGCACATCGAACCCCGGGGTATCGTGGTTCGCACCACCGATGGCGAAGAGCACCGTCTGTCCGTTACCCCCCCTGTCGAAATGGAACTCAGGAGACACCCATGATCCGGCTCCCGGCCCTGCCCTGGCTGCTGCTCACCCCCGCCATCGCCTTCCTCGGCGGCTGCGCCGCCCCCGGCGAACTGGGCTCGGATGCACGCGATCGCACCCAGCAGAGCCTGGAGGACATGGAACGGCCGGTGCCCCGGCCCATCCCGACACCGCCCCCGGAACCGGCGGCCCGCGACACCGGGGAGCCGCCGCTCGCGGAGCCCGACATCCCCCCCGACGAGCCGGTGTTCGACCTGCGCGTGGAGGATGCCGAGGCCCGCGGATTCTTCTACACGCTGGTGGAGGACACCGCCTACGGCATGGTCGTGCACCCCGACGTGGAGGGCCGCATCAGCCTGCAGCTCAATGCCGTGACCGTGCCGGAGATCCTGGAGATCGTCGAGGAGACCCACGGCTACGCGATCACCCGCCGCGGCTCCACCTTTCGCGTCGGGCCCGCCGGCCTGCAGACCCGCACCTTTTTCGTGGACTACCTGAACGTCAACCGCGAGGGTCAGACCGGTCTGCAAGTCAGCGCCGGACAGCTCGCCGCCGACGAGGACGAGCCGGAGACCTCGGGGACGACCATCCGCACCAGTTCCGAATCGCATTTCTGGGGTGACCTGCGTGACTCCCTGGAGATGCTGGTGCTGGGCGAAGAAGGCAACGACCGCGAGGGCCGCCGGGTGGTGGCCAGCCCCAACACTGGCGTGATCGCCGTGCGTGCGCGCCCGGACGAACTCCGCGACGTGGCCGGGTTCCTCGACGCCGTGCAGGAATCCGCGCAGCGTCAGGTCATCCTCGAGGCCAAGATCGTCGAAGTGGCGCTCGGATCGGAATTCGAGGCCGGGATCAACTGGTCACGCCTCAACCAGATCGCCGGCGGCGAACTGCGGATCGGGCAGGCCAGCCCCGGATCCCTGGCGGATTCGCGGCGGACGCCGATCGAGGGCGACATCGGGACCATCGGCGAGGTCACCGGAGGCCAGTTCGAGGCCCTGGGCGGTATCCTGACCGCGGCCTACAGCGGTACCGGGTTCAACGCCTTTCTCGACCTGCTGGAAACCCAGGGGGACCTCACCGTCCTGTCCAGCCCGCGGGTCTCCACCGTCAACAACCAGAAGGCGGTGATCAAGGTCGGGGACGACAGCACCTACATCACCGATTTCCAGCTGCGTACCGAGAGCACGGGGACCGGCGACGCCCGCACCGACCGCCTGCTTCCGGATCCCACGTTCTCCCCGCTGTTCGACGGCGTGGCCCTGGACGTCACGCCCCAGGTCGCCGGCAGCGGCGACGTCATCCTCCACGTCCAGCCGAGCGTCAGCGAGGTGCGCGAACAGGTCACCAGCTTCCGCTTCGACGGCCGGGAATACTCGTTCCCGCTGGCCAGCTCGTCCATCCGCGAATCGGACAGCGTGGTGCGCGCCGAGAACGGTCAGGTCATCGTGATCGGCGGGCTGATGCAGGACACCACCGAGGAGATCATCGCCAGCACGCCCCTGCTGAGCGACCTGCCGGTACTGGGGGGCCTGTTCCGCCACACCCGCCAGGAGCAGCGCAAGAACGAACTGGTCATCCTGCTGCGCCCCGTGGTGGTCGACGACGACGGCGAGGCCTGGGAAGACGAGATCCGGCGCAGCCGCGAGCGTATGCGCGACTGGGAAGGCGTGGACCACCGCACCCTGGAGATGTAACAACCCTCAGTCGGAATACCCCCAGCCGGAGCCGCCTTCTTCGGCATGGGGGCACCAGGCATCCAGCGTCGACTCCCCGTCACAGTCATCGCTGCTGAGATCTTCATCCAGCGCACCCGCTACGTAGACGCAGGCGTCGTAGTCGCGAGCCTGCCCGCTGGTGTCTTCCGCCGACTCCCAGTACACGTTCCCTCTGAAATCAGGTGTCCCTTGCAGGGATACGCCATCAGCAAGACATACCTCGCCTTCAATGGTCCAGTTCCCGACCCCTGTCAGCCGCACGTTCTCGCCCACATACATGTTCTGAAACGTGGCACCACCTTGTCCCGGATCAATGTCATCGTCATCAAATGCACAGTCCCATTCACCTGCATCCTCATGGTCCTCGGCGCATTCGGAGGGCGGACCCGCGCCTCCGGCCGCAGCGAGGTTTACGCAGATGTTGTGCACGGCGGGGGCATCTTCCTCGACTTCGGCGCCGGCCCAGCCGCGCACCCGGGAACGATTGTCCCCCCCGCATCCGGCGTCGCCGGGCGGGGTGCAGTAAAACCATGCCCCTTCCCCGGCCCCGGACGGGGCCTCGTCACACGAAAGCCCGCCCTCGCTGATGCGCAGGATCCCGCTCTGGGCCGCGAACAGGGCCTTTTCCCCCAGCACGCGGTCGGCGCCGGTGGCCGCACCGGAACCCACCAGCGACGCGGCCCCCACGGCGATGGCGGCCACCAGCACCACCAGCAGCAGGGCCACCAGCAGCAGGCTGCCGCGCTGGCCGCGCGGGATCGCGGGCGCGTTTTCAGCGCCGGTGATAGGCATGGGTCTGCGCGACATAGCCACTCTCGGTCTCCAGTTCCAGGGCGTACAGGCGGCCGACATCGGTCGGCGTGCAGTCGAACCGGTCCACAGGATCCTCGGGGGTGCCCGCCAGCAGCACGCCGTTCAGCTCCAGCCGCCCGTTGGTTCGCACGTATTCGAGGTCGCCGCCATTGAGGGTCAAAGAACCTGCCGCGCAATCATCCACGCTCACTGCTCCGCGAAGATCCCGCGCCATACGATCCAGCGCCGCTCCGGACTCCATCTGGGTATCGGTCAGCTCGCGCGTGACGAAGATCGCCTCCACGGCCCCGCCCAGGAAGCGCGCGGCGGCCACGCCGATCACCCCGAGGATGATCAGCACCAGCACCAGCTCCAGCAGCGTGAACCCGCGGCGGCGCATCATCCATCGTCCTCGCGCGGGAACTGCAGGAACAGCACGGGCATGCCGCCGCCGGCCCGGCGGATCTCGACCTGGCTGAGCGGGTTGTCCTCCGGGACATCCGCCGCGGGTATCACCCGACATGAAACCTCCAGGTCCACGTCGTCCCGACAGGCGCCGGCCAGCACGTCGGCCCCCGCGGAATCCTCCTCGGCCCAGGCATCCGGGTCATCGCTGATTCCGCACTGCGTCTGCAGATCCAGCCCCGGTCCATCGTGGACCGCCAGCAGGGCCTCGCCGCAGCCGCGTGCCTCGCGCGCGTACTGCTCCGCGTCCTCGGTGCCCGCCACGCCGGTCAGCAGGGCGAAGGTCCCGGCCAGCCCGGCCATCGCCACCGCGATGATCACCAGCGCCACCACGAGCTCGATCAGGGTCAGGCCGCGGAAGCGATGTCCGGCGGCGCGCGCTCCGGTCCCCGGTCGATCGATCATTCAGCACCCCCCTCGTTCGACGGCCCCGGTGAGCGCCCGCACACAAACCGTGCGCGATTCCCCGCCACCGGCGAGGCTCAGAGGCACGTCAGCGTCCGGATCCAGCGCACCGAAGGGATAGCGAAACTCGAAGCCGGAACCCGAGACGGACACGCCCGAGATATTGCGCGGGCCGCTCAGGCTGGCGACCAGACAGTTACGGGCGCCGTCCATGGTCCACTGCCCCCCGTTGAAATCCACCGCCACGGCCCGGTTATGCCCGCAGACCATGGCTCCGGCGCGCGCCTGGCGCAGATCGCCGACCAGCTGGTCCTCCGCGGCCTGCAGGTCGGGCGCGGACCCCAGCAAGCCGGCCGGGATCCGCGGGATGGCCACCACGGCCAGCACGCCGAGCACCAGCAGCACGAGCACCAGCTCGAACAGGGTGAATCCGGCCATCGGGGCGGGCGGCGGACGCGGGCTCATGCAAGACTCGAATTGCGACGGATATCTCGGAATATAACAGGAGAATAGCCGACAGGCGCGCACGCCGGAGGCCACGGAGGAGGTCACTCCCGGGAGACCGCAAGGTTGTCGCAGCGCCCGGGTTTGGGCAACCTGTCACGGATTCGCCGTCCCAATGCCGCACCGGGCGGCCTTACGAGGAAGCTCCATGCGTTTTTTCCGCAAGCCGGAATCCGGCGACCAGGACCGGCCGCCCCGCGAATCCGACACGCCCTCCGACACCGGAGCGGCGACCAGGGCGCCGGCCCCTCGCCGCACGCGCAGCCTGGGCGAGACCCTGGTCGATACCGGGGTCATCACCGAGGAACAGCTGCAGCAGGCCCTGGACGAACAGCGCGATTCCGGCCGCAAGCTGGGGCGTGTCCTCACGGACATGGGTCTTTGCACCCAGGAGGACATTGCCGGGGCGCTGCAGGAACAGATGCGCCGCATCCGCATCGGTGATCTGCTGATCGACTACGGGTACATCGACGAGAGCCAGCTGGAACAGGCGCTCAAGCGGCAGAAGGAGAGCGGACGCAAGCTGGGGCAGGTGCTGGTGGACATGGAACTGGTCGACCGTCACCGGATCGTCGAGGTGCTGGCCGACCAGCTGCAGGTCCCGCAGGTCGACCTGCGGCGCTACCAGTTCGACCCGGAAGTCGCGCGCAAGCTTCCCGAGACCCTGGCTCGACGCCTGCGCGCCCTGCCCTTGTCCGAGGGTCGCGACGGCATCCTGGTGGCCATGGCCGATCCCACCGACCTGTTCGCCCAGGACGAAATCACCCGCCAGCTCGGCCAGCGCCCGCAGATCGCGGTGGTCGCCGAAGACGACCTGCTGGCCACCCTGGACCGGGTCTTCCGCCATACCGAGGCGATCTCGCGGGTCGCCGAGGAGCTGTCCGAGGAGCTCTCGCGCAGCGACTACGACCTCGACCAGCTGGTGGAGGCGGAGATGAAGGTGGACGCCCCGGTGGTCCGCCTGCTGCAGACCCTGTTCGAGGACGCCATCCAGACCGGCGCCTCGGACATCCACATCGAACCCGACGACCGGGTGCTGCGCGTGCGCCAGCGCATCGACGGCGTGCTGCACGAACACGAGTTCAAGGAGCGCCAGATCGCCGGGGCCCTGGTCTCGCGCCTGAAGATCATGGCCGGGCTCAACATCTCCGAGCGGCGCCTGCCACAGGACGGCCGCTTCAACATCCGCGTGCGCGACCGTTCCATCGACGTCCGCGTGTCCACCCTGCCGCTGCAGAACGGCGAATCCGTGGTCATGCGCCTGCTCGACCAGTCCACCGGCGTGCTGTCACTGGACAGCCTGGGCATGCCGGAGCACGTGCTGGAACCGCTGCGGCGCCTGCTGCGCGACCCGCACGGGGTGATCCTGGTAACCGGCCCCACCGGTTCCGGCAAGACCACCACGCTGTACTCCGCCCTGCGCGAGCTCAACGATCCGGAGAAGAAGATCATCACCGTCGAGGACCCGGTGGAATATCGCCTGCCCCGGATCTGCCAGGTGCAGGTGAACGCGCGTATCGGGCTGGACTTCCCCCGCGTCCTGCGCACCGCCCTGCGCCAGGACCCGGACATCGTGCTGGTCGGCGAGATGCGCGACCAGGAGACCGCGGAGATCGGCGTACGCGCGGCGCTCACCGGCCATCTGGTGCTGTCCACACTGCACACCAACGACGCCATCTCCACTCCTATCCGCCTGCTGGACATGGGCGTGGAAGGGTACCTGCTGGCGCCCTCGGTCATCGGCGTGCTGGCCCAGCGCCTGGCGCGCCGGGTCTGCCCGGAGTGCGCCGAGCCCCACGAACCGGACCCGCGCATGCTGGCCGCGCTGGAACCGCTGGACGACCGCCCGCAGGCCCCCGCGCGCTGGCAGCGCGGCACCGGCTGCAACCGCTGCAACAACACCGGGGTTTCCGGCCGGATCGGCATCTACGAACTGCTGGAAATCGACGGCGACATGGCCGCCGCGCTGCGCACCAACGACCATCAGGGCTTCGCCGACGCCGCGCGCCTGGCGCGCGGTTTCCGCCCGCTGGGGCAGGTGGCCCTGGACTATGCCCGCCAGGGACTGATCCCGCTGGACGAGGTGCTGCGCATCGCCGGCGAATCCGCCCGCCTGGATGATGACATCGGCAACCCGGGGGCCACGGGGGCCGCGCAGGGCACGGAACCGGAGACGGACACCCCGGCCCCGCCGACCGAGGAAGGCCCCGACTTCGGCGACGACGATCCGGGCCTGGTCCTGCCGGACGCCCCGCTGCGGGAGTGAGCCGCCATGCCCCTGTTCGACTACCGCATCCGTACGCCGGACGGCCGCACCGAAAGCGGACGGGCAGAGGCGGAGAACGCCGCCGCACTGGCCCGGCGGCTGAACGCCGGCGGCACCCCGCCGGTAGGGATCGAATCGGTCACCGATCCCTCCGGCGAAGGGACAGGCGCGGGCCTGCGCATGCGGGGCGGGCGCCCGCGCCACGAGGATCTGGAACTCTTCTGTCGTCAGATGCACAGCCTGACCCGCGCCGGCGTGCCCATCGTCCGGGGGCTGCAGGGCATCGCCGAGACCACCCACAACGCCCGCCTCTCCGCCGCCCTGCGCGGCATCGCCGAATCGCTGGAGGCCGGCCGTGAACTACACGCGGCCATGCGCGAGCATTCCGCCGTCTTCCCCGCGCTGCTGATCAACATGGTGCGCATGGGCGAGGACACCGGGCGCATGGAAGAGACCTTCGAGCAGCTCAGCTTCTACCTGGAACGCGAACGCGAGACCCGCCAGCAGATCAAGCAGGCCACCCGCTACCCGATCTTCGTGCTGACCGCCATCCTCGCCGCCATTGCGATCATCAACGTGGTGGTCATCCCCGCCTTCGCCGGCATGTTCGAGCGCTTCGATGCCGAGCTGCCGCTGCCCACCCGCATCCTGATGGCCACCTCGGCGTTCACCCTGGACTACTGGGCGTGGATGCTCGGGGGCATGGTGGCCGCGGTCCTCGGGTTCCGCCAGTACACCCGCAGCGGTGACGGCCGCCTGTGGTGGGACCGGATCAAGCTGCGCCTGCCGGTGATCGGGTCCATCCTGGAACGGGCCCTGCTGGCGCGTTTCGCCCGCGCCCTGACCATGGCCACACGCTCCGGCGTGCCAATCCTGGAGGGCCTGGACTCCATCGGCCGCGCCGTGGACAACGCCTGGGTCGCCGATCGCGTGGTCCACATGCGCGAGGCCCTGGAGCGCGGCGAGTCCCTGGGCCAGGCGGCCGCCGGCACCGGCCTGTTCACCCCGCTGGTGCTGCAGATGATCGCGGTCGGCGAGGAGACCGGCCAGGTCGACGACATGATGGAGGAGGTCGCCCGCTTCTACGAGCAGGAGGTCGACTACGAACTGAAGAACCTCTCCAGCGCCCTCGAGCCGATCCTCATCAGCATCGTGGGCGCGATGGTGCTGGTGCTCGCGCTTGCGATCTTCCTGCCCATGTGGGACCTGGCCGGCGCAGCCCTTTGACCGGGACTGTTGATGCGTGTCAAGTCGATTTCTGGAACTGCGTCACATTCGATGTTAGCTTTCCAATGAACGAACGGTGCGGAGACCGCCGCGCTGCCCATGCAAGGACATTTTTCCAGGGAGAAGCACCATGCATAACCCCGCCCGCCTTTCGCAGGCCCGCCATTCCCGCGGCTTTACCCTGATCGAACTGGTCATCGTGCTGATCATCATCGGCGTACTGGCCGCCGTCGCCGCCCCGCGCTTCATCGATTTTTCCGACGAGGCCGAAGAGCGCACGCTCCAGGCCCAGGCCAGCAACCTGAGTTCGGCCAACACGATCAACGTCGGGGCCTGCGCGATGGAGAACGATCAGTGTGTAACGATCACTGCATGTGGCGATGCAACGGGCCTGGTCGACGACTGGGATGGCAGTCAGTTCAACATCGCGGCTGACGGGTCCGGAGAAGCCTTCAGTCTGACCACCGCTTCCTCCGGTGACATCGGCGACCCGATCGACGACTGCGGCGTGACTGCAGCGCCCTGAACGGCTTTACCCCACCGGGGCCGGTCTCCTACCGTTTCCCAACCCCCGTAGGAGGCCAGCCCCCTGGCCGATCAAGCCCAACCGCTGCCCCGACGGCCGGGACCGACCC
>NZ_KB898765.1:536121-582793 GCF_000377885.1 Thioalkalivibrio sp. AKL17 | reverse complement strand
CCGCACACCCAGTTCGAGGCGGAAGTGTACATCCTGAACAAGGAAGAGGGCGGTCGTCACACGCCGTTCTTCAACGGGTATCGTCCGCAGTTCTATTTCCGGACGACGGACGTGACGGGTTCGGTCGAGCTGCCGGAAGGCACCGAGATGGTGATGCCGGGCGACAACGTGAAGATGACGGTGTCGCTGATCAGCCCGATTGCCATGGAAGACGGTCTGCGTTTCGCGATTCGCGAAGGCGGCCGCACCGTGGGCGCCGGCGTCGTCTCCAAGATTATCGAGTAAAGATCCATGGCTAATCAGCGTATTCGAATTCGGCTCAAGGCCTTTGACCACCGTCTCATTGACCGGTCAGCGGCCGAAATCGTGGAAACAGCGAAGCGGACCGGGGCCCGGGTCAAGGGCCCCATTCCGCTGCCGACCAAGCGGGAGTCGTACACCGTGCTGACCTCCCCGCATGTCAACAAGGACGCGCGGGATCAGTACGAGCTGCGTACCCACAAGCGCCTGATGGACATCATGGATCCCACGGACAAGACAGTGGACGCGTTGATGAAGCTGGACCTGGCCGCAGGGGTCAATGTTCAGATTCGACTTAACTAAGCGGAAACTTTCTGTCATAATATTGGGCTTTCCGTGGCCCGGCGTTCGGCGCCGGGCCACGACTTTGGGGCGCAGGGCCGCGCCAGCGATTACGAAGGGGTTGGAAAATGGCTCTTGGACTCATTGGTCGCAAGCTTGGAATGACGCGCGTGTTCACCGAAGAGGGCGCGTCGGTGCCGGTCACGGTGCTCGAGGTGGACAATAATCGCGTGGTCCAGGTGAAGCGTGCCGACAGCGATGGCTACGACGCGGTGCAGGTCACGGCCGGCTCGCGCAAGCCGCAGCGGGTGAACCGCGCGGCGAGCGGGCACTTCGCCAGGGCCGAAGTCGAACCCGGGCGAGGGCTCTGGGAATTCCGCCTCGATGGTGAGGAGGCCGAGGGCCTGAGCCCGGGCGACGCGATGACCGTCGAACGGTTCGAAGAGGGCCAGATGGTCGACGTGACCGCGCAGAGCAAGGGCAAGGGTTTCCAGGGGACGGTCAAGCGGCACAACTTCCGTACTCAGGACGCCACCCACGGTAACTCGCTGGCCCATCGGGCGCCGGGATCGATCGGGCAGAACCAGAGCCCGGGTCGCGTGTTCAAGGGCAAGAAGATGGCGGGCCAGATGGGCGCCGAGCGAAAGACCATTCAGAATCTCAGTGTGGTCCGGGTCGATGCGGATCGCGGACTGCTGCTGGTCAAGGGTGCCGTTCCCGGTCCGTCCAGCGCGGACGTGATGATCCGGCCGGCAGTCAAGGCGAAGGGTTGATAACGATGCAGATGACAACAGCCGATACCGGGGCCAGTGTGGAGCTTTCGCCCGCCTGCTTCGAACGCGAGTTCAATGACTCGCTGGTCCACCAGGCCGTGGTGGCGCAATTGGCGGCCGCCCGTCGTGGGACCCGCGCGCAAAAGACTCGTTCGCAGGTCTCCGGAGGCGGTATCAAGCCGTTTCGGCAGAAGGGTACGGGGCGAGCGCGCGCCGGTACGATCCGTAGTCCGCTGTGGATTGGTGGCGGCAAGGTGTTTGCGGCTCGCACGCGGGATTTCTCGCAGAAGCTGAACCGGAAGATGTATCGCGCCGCGCTGGCGTCGATTCTTTCCGAGCTGGTGCGGCAAGAACGGCTGAAGATCGTTTCCAGCTTCAGCGTGGATAGCGGCAAGACGCGTGATGGCGTCGCCGCGCTGCGCCAGCTCGGGATGGAGTCCGGTCTCGTCGTCCTCGATGCCGAGGATGAGCGGACCGACCGGGCATTGAGGAACGTGCCGCGCGTGGATGTGGCGACCCTGGGCGAGATCGGTCCGGCCAATCTCGTCGGAGCCGAAACCGTGGTGATGACCGAAGCGACCGTGCGCCGGATCGAGGAGTGGTTGGCATGAATGGCCGTCTGATGCAGGTAATCCAGGGCCCGGTGGTGTCGGAAAAAGCGACGATGGCCGGGGAGGTCGGGCAATACGTGTTCAAGGTGCTGCCCGATGCAAGCAAGGCCGAGGTGAAGGCTGCCGTCGAGCAGCTCTTCGAGGTGCGCGTGGAAGGCGTGCGCACGCTGCGGCAGCAGGGCAAGACCAAGCGGTTCGGTCGCCAGTTCGGGCGGCGGAATCACTGGAAAAAGGCCTATGTGTCGCTGGCCCCGGGCGAAAGCATTGACATGGGTGAAGGGGAGCAGCTCTGATCATGGCTATTATCAAGACCAACCCCACGTCGGCCGGTCGCCGGCACACGGTGCAGATTCGCGGAGACGGTCTGCATCGAGGCGAACCATATCCGGGCCTCGTCGAGAAGAAGCAGCGGACCGGCGGGCGCAACAACACCGGCCGCATCACTTCGCGGCATATCGGCGGTGGGCACAAGCAGCGCTACCGCACGGTCGACTTCAAGCGGACGAAGGATAATATTCCGGCTCGCGTCGAGCGGCTGGAATACGATCCGAACCGCAGTGCTCATCTGGCGCTTCTGCTGTATCGCGATGGCGAACGTCGGTATATCATTGCGCCGCGCGGGCTGAAAGTCGGGGACACCGTTTCGAGCGGCTCGCAGGCGCCGATCCGGCCCGGCAATGCCATGGCGCTGCGGTCCATCCCGGTGGGCACCACGGTGCACGGCATCGAGCTGAAGCCTGGCAAGGGCGCGCAGCTGGTGCGCTCGGCCGGTGGCAGCGCGCAGGTGGTGGCCCGTGAAGGGCAGCTGGCAACGGTCCGGCTCGCGTCCGGAGAGATGCGCCGCATTCAGTCCGAGTGCCGTGCCGTGGTCGGCGAAGTCGGACACTCCGAGCATTCCCTGCGCAAGTTTGGCAAGGCCGGCGCACGCCGCTGGCAGGGCAAGCGCCCGACGGTCCGCGGTACGGCGATGAACCCGGTCGACCATCCGCATGGGGGCGGTGAAGGCCGCAACTTCGGTCGCCATCCGGTGACCCCGTGGGGGCGCCCGACCAAGGGATTCAAGACCCGTAACAACAAACGTACCGACCGCATGATTGTGCGTCGGCGCAAGAAGTAACGGAGCACGAGCATGCCGCGTTCACTGAAGAAAGGCCCGTTCGTTGACCATCACCTGCGCCAGAAGGTGGAAGTGGCGGCGGAAAAGAACGACCGTCGTCCGATCAAGACCTGGTCCCGGCGTTCGATGATCATTCCGCAGATGGTGGGGCTCACCATCGCGGTGCATAACGGGCGGCAGCATGTCCCGGTGCTCATCAACGAGAACATGGTTGGCCACAAGTTGGGCGAATTCGCCGCGACCCGGACCTTCAAGGGTCACATCGCCAACAAGAAATCGCGCTGAGGACGGTTTGATGGAAACGATCGCAAAACTCCGGTTCGCGCGGATGTCGCCGCAAAAAGCGCGGCTGATTGCTGACCAGGTTCGCGGCATGCCGGTAGAAAAGGCGCTGAACGAACTTGCGTTCAGCCGCAAGAAACCGGCGGCCATCGTCAAGAAGGTGCTGGAATCGGCCATCGCGAACGCCGAAAACAACGACGGCGCCGACATCGACGAACTACGCGTGTCGCGGATCCAGGTCGACGAAGGCCCGGTGCTGAAGCGCATGCAGGCCCGGGCCAAGGGCCGCGGCAATCGTATTCTTAAGCGCACGAGCCACGTGATCGTGGGTGTCAGCGAGAAGGGGGCGAAGTAAGCATGGGTAACAAGGTACATCCGACCGGCATTCGCCTCGGCATCTCGCGCCCGTGGTCCGCCACCTGGTATGCGGACGGCGAGGACTTCGGCGCTACGCTGAACAACGACATCCAGCTGCGGGAATTCCTCCTGAAACGGCTGAGCCACGCGTCCGTGAGCCGCGTGATCATCGAGCGCCCCGCTAAGGCAGCGCACATCACGATTCAGACCGCACGTCCGGGTATCGTGATTGGCAAGAAGGGCGAGGACATCGAGAAGCTGCGCCGGGAAGTGGCGCGCGAGACGGGTCTGGACCAGGGTTCGGTCAAGATCAATATCGAGGAGGTCCGCAAGCCCGAAATCGAGGCCCAGCTGGTGGCCGAAGGCATCGCCCAGCAGCTGGAGCGCCGCATCATGTTCCGTCGGGCGATGAAGCGGGCGGTTGGGAACGCGGTGCGCCTGGGCGCCGAAGGCATCAAGGTGCATGTTTCGGGTCGCCTGAATGGCGCCGAAATCGCCCGGTCCGAGTGGTATCGGGAGGGTCGTGTTCCGCTGCATACGCTTCGTGCGGATATTGACTACGGATTCGCAGAGGCGCGAACGACTTACGGAATCATCGGCGTGAAGGTCTGGATCTTCAAGGGTGAGGTCTTCAGCCTGGAGCCCACCGAAGGCCGCCGCGCCGCGGCCAACGCGAGCTAGGACATAAGCCATGTTGCAGCCAAAAAGAACCAAGTTCAGGAAGCAGTTCAAGGGGCGCAACCGCGGTATGGCGTCCGTGGGGGCCAAGGTGAGCTTCGGCGAGTACGGGCTCCAGGCGGTCGAGCGCGGTCGCGTGAACGCCCGGCAGATCGAAGCCGCACGGCGGGCGATGGTCCGTCACATCAAGCGCGGCGGAAAGATCTGGATTCGGGTGTTCCCCGATGTGCCCGTCACCAGTAAGCCTCTCGAAGTCCGCATGGGCAAGGGCAAGGGCGGTGTCGAGTACTGGGTATGCAAGGTCCAGCCGGGCCGCATGCTTTACGAAATGGAAGGGGTCAACGAGGACGTCGCGCGCGAGGCGTTTCGGCTCGCCGCTGCGAAGCTCCCCGTGAAGACCGTGTTTACGCGTCGGCAGGTGATGTGATGAAAACGTCCGAACTCAGGAACAAGTCCGATCAGGAACTCGGGGGTGAACTCGAGGCCCTGTACAAGGAACAGTTCGGTCTGCGCATGCAGCAGGCCGTCGGGCAGCTTTCGCGTCCCGACCGCATGAAAACCGTGCGGCGCGACATCGCCCGGATCAAGACGCTGATGAACGAACGCAGAACGGCGGGTTAACGAAGATGAACCAGGAAACGACGAAAACCCAGCGCTCCGTTGTGGGTCGCGTGGTCAGCGACAAGATGGACAAGACCCGCACGGTCGTGGTTGAACGGCGCGTTCGGCACCCGCTGTATGGCAAGTTCATTCGCCGCTCGACGAAGCTCCGCGTCCATGACGAGGAAAACGTGTCGAAGGAAGGCGATCGCGTACGGGTTCGGGAGTGCCGGCCCATGTCGAAACAGAAGCGCTTTGCCCTGATCGAAGTGGTCGGGCGCGACGCGCTGTGAACCGGATCCCGGGAGAACATCCATGATTCAGATGCAGACCGTCCTTGAAGCCGCCGATAACTCCGGCGCGCGCCGCATGCAGTGCATTAAGGTCCTGGGCGGATCCCATCGGCGATACGCGCGGATCGGGGACGTCATCAAGGTGTCCGTCAAGGACGCCATTCCCCGGGGCAAGGTCAAGAAAGGCGACGTGTACAATGCCGTGGTCGTGCGTACCGCCTCCGGCGTCCGTCGCTCCGATGGATCGGTGATCCGGTTTGACCGTAACGCTGCGGTGCTGCTGAACAGCCAGTACCAGCCGGTCGGGACCCGCATCTTTGGCCCGGTGACCCGTGAACTGCGTGGAGAGAATTACATGAAGATCATTTCTCTCGCGCCGGAAGTGCTTTGAGGACGTCATGAAAAAGATTCGCAAGGGTGACGATGTCGTCGTGATCGCCGGTAAGGACAAGGGCCGGCGTGGCACGGTGATCAAGGTGCAGGACGACCAGGTCCTGGTGCAGAACATCAACATGGCGAAGAAACACCAGAAACCGAATCCGCAGCAGGGCGTCAGCGGCGGCATCATCGAGAAGGAGATGCCGATGCATATTTCGAACGTTATGCTGTACAACCCGGCAACCGCCAAGGGTGACCGGGTCGGAATTCGGACGCTGGAAGATGGCCGAAAGGTTCGGGTGTATCGCTCGAACGACGAGGTCGTGGACGCTTAACTGCAGGAATATCGGTTTATGGAACGCTTGAAAGAAGATTACGAGTCCAGGATCAAGCCGGCCCTGCAGGAGCAGTTCGGTTACGGCAACGTCATGGAGATCCCGCAGGTCACCAAGGTCACCCTGAACATGGGGCTTGGAGATGCGGTCGCTGACAAGAAGATCATCGAGCATGCGATGGGCGACATGACGGCGATCGCGGGGCAGAAGCCGGTCGTGACCCGGGCGCGCAAATCCATCGCCGGATTCAAGATTCGCGACGGATATCCGATCGGTTGCAAGGTGACGTTGCGGCGCCGCCAGATGTACGAGTTTCTGGATCGTCTGATCAATATCGCGCTGCCTCGTGTACGCGATTTCCGCGGCTTCAGTCCGAAGGCGTTTGACGGCCGCGGCAATTACACCCTCGGGGTGAAGGAACAGATCATCTTTCCGGAGATCGATTACGACCGCGTCGATCGCCTCCGGGGGATGGACATTACGATTACGACCAGCGCCAAGACGGACGCGGAAGCCCGGGCTCTCCTGGAGGCCTTCAACTTCCCCTTCCGGCAGTAAAGAGGTAAGAGGAATGGCCAAGGTATCGATGGTCCAGCGTGAGCGTAAGCGTGAGCGCCTGGCGAAGAAGCACGCCGAGAAACGGCAGGAACTCAAGGCGATTCTCGTCGACGAGAACCGGTCCGGCGAAGAGCGTCTGGAGGCGATGAACAAGCTGCAGAAGCTGCCGCGTGACTCCAGTCCCGTGCGGCAGAAGAATCGCTGTGCCGTGACCGGTCGGCCGAAGGGTTACTATCGCCGGTTTGGCCTGGGCCGAAACAAGCTTCGCGAGTACGCCATGAAGGGCGAGATTCCGGGGCTGCGCAAGGCGAGCTGGTAAGGAGAAACCGCCATGATGACCGATCCGATCGCCGACATGCTCACCCGGCTGCGCAATGCACAGCGCGCCGACAAGGAGCAGGTGTCGATCCCGTATAGCAAGAACAAGGAAGCGATTCTCCGTGTTTTCGCGGACGAGGGCTTCATCGCCGATTACCGTTCGGAAGGCGAAGGTGCTCGCAAGGTGTTGATCGCCACCCTGAAATATTTTCAGGGCCAGCCGGTGATCGAGACCGTTCAGCGCATCTCACGGCCGGGGCTGCGGATTTACCGCGGCAAAAACGAGCTGCCCCGCATCAATGCCGGTCTGGGTGTGGCCGTGATCTCCACGCCGCGCGGCGTGATGAGCGATCGCGCCGCACGCGAGATCGGTCAGGGCGGCGAAGTGCTCTGCAAGATCTACTGAGGACGATTCGATGTCTCGCATTGCAAATCTGCCGCTGGAGCTGCCCAACGGGGTGTCTCTCGATCAGCAGGGCGACCGCATCACGGTCAAGGGGCCCAAGGGGGAGATCTCCCTCTCCGTCCCCGAGACCGTGCTGGTCTCCGTCGAGGACAATACCGTGAGCGTGCAGCCCAGCGAGAAGGCGAAGACCTACGCGATGGCCGGAACCATTCGGTCGTTGCTCGGCAATCATGTCCATGGCGTGAGCCAGGGCTTCGAAATCGTGCTGGAACTGGTCGGGGTTGGATACCGGGCACAGGTTCAGGGCAAGAACCTGAATCTGACGCTCGGGTTTTCTCATCCCATCGATTTCACGATTCCGGAGGGCGTGACCGTCGAGGCCCGTTCGCCCACCGAAATCGCCGTGCAGGGGCATGATCGTCAGAGCGTCGGCCAGGTGGCCGCCGATATCCGCGCGCTGCGTCCCCCGGAGCCCTACAAGGGCAAGGGCGTGAAGTACAAGGACGAGCGTATCCAGCGCAAAGAAGCCAAGAAGAAGTAGGTAGGCACTAGTGGACAAGAAACAGGCCAGAATCAAGCGGGCACGTCGGGCGCGGTACAAGATTCGCGAGCAGGGCGTTCACCGTCTCTGTATCCATCGCACGCCGCGGCACATGTATGCACAGCTCATCGCCCCCAACGGCGACAATGTGGTGGCCGCGGCCTCCACGGTCGAGAAGGACCTGCGCGAGGCAGGAACCTACACCGGGAATGCGGACGCGGCCGCGCGCGTGGGTCAGAAGATTGCCGAGCGTGCGCGCCAGGCGGGTATCCAGGAAGTCGCATTCGACCGTTCCGGATTCCGCTTCCATGGTCGGGTGAAAGCCCTGGCCGATGCTGCCCGCGAGGGCGGGCTCCAGTTCTAGCAGACGGACCCAGCGGAGATAACAATGGCACGTAATGATGTAAGTGAAGCCACCGATGGGCTCCAGGAAAAGCTGATCGGCGTCAACCGTGTAGCCAAGGTCGTCAAGGGCGGCCGGCAGTTCCGGTTCGCCGCCCTGACGGTAGTCGGCGATGGCGAAGGCCGCGTGGGCTTCGGGTATGGCAAGGCGCGCGAGGTTCCGCAGGCGATTCAGAAGGCGATGCAGCAGGCGCGCCTCGAAATGCGGGATGTGGCGTTGCAGGAGGGCACGTTGCACTACGCCGTGAACGGCCGCCACGGGGCGGCGAAGGTCTATATGCAGCCGGCGTCCGAAGGTACCGGAATCATCGCCGGCGGCGCGATGCGCGCGGTCCTGGAGGTCGCGGGCGTCAAGAACGTTCTGGCGAAATGTGTCGGATCCCGCAACCCCATCAATGTGGTGCAGGCGACGATCAACGGACTGGCCATGGTGAACTCGCCCGAACTGATCGCGGCGAAGCGCGGCAAGTCGGTCGAAGACGTGAAGAGCTGATCATGAGCAAACTCAAAGTGAAACTCGTGCGCAGTCCGGCGAATCGAATCCGCAGCCACAAGGCGACGGTTCGGGGTCTCGGTCTGCGCCGGATGCACAGCACCTCGGTGATCGAGGCGACGCCCGAGAATCTGGGGATGGTGCGCAAGGTGCGCTATCTCCTGGACGTAGAGGAAGTCTGAAAT
Source organism: Thioalkalivibrio sp. AKL17 (assembly GCF_000377885.1). Classification (NCBI taxonomy): domain Bacteria; kingdom Pseudomonadati; phylum Pseudomonadota; class Gammaproteobacteria; order Chromatiales; family Ectothiorhodospiraceae; genus Thioalkalivibrio; species Thioalkalivibrio sp. AKL17. The sequence continues at coordinate 573,884 of NZ_KB898765.1, read as the reverse complement.
GCGACTGAATGAGATTGCGAGCCCGCAGGGCGCCCGGAAGGCCGGGAAACGGGTCGGTCGCGGCATCGGCTCCGGCCTGGGAAAGACCGGCGGACGTGGCCACAAGGGGCAGAAATCTCGCTCCGGCGGTTTCACCAAGACCGGCTTTGAGGGTGGCCAGATGCCGTTGCAGCGTCGGCTGCCCAAGGTCGGCTTCCGCTCGCGCCGGCAGGCCGAAACGGCCGAAGTGCGCCTGAACGAACTGAACCGCGTTGGCGGCGAGGTCAGTCTGGAGACGCTGAAGCAGGCGGGTGTCATCCCGGCCGAGGCGCGTGCAGCGAAGATCTTCGCCTCGGGCGAGGTGTCCGGTGCGGTCACCGTCCGTGGTGTCCGGGTCTCCAGGGGTGCGCGCGCGGCGATCGAGGCCGCGGGCGGCAGCGTCGAGGTCTGACAATGGCGCGCGGACCGGCAGCCCGAGCGGGTGGTGGAGGCGGACTGACCGGCTTCACCGAGTTGCGCAAACGCCTGCTGTTCGTGCTGGGCGCGCTGGTGGTCTATCGGATCGGGACGTTCATTCCGGTGCCGGGCATCAATCCGGTCGCGGTTCAGCAGTTCTTTGAACAGCAAAGCGGCACCATCCTGGACATGTTCAACATGTTCTCCGGCGGTGCGCTGGAGCGTCTGTCGGTCTTTGCGCTGGGAGTGATGCCGTATATCTCGGCGGCCATCATCATGCAGCTTCTGGCTGCGGTGGTGCCGTCTCTGCAGCAATTGAAAAAGGAAGGGGAAGCCGGCCGCCGGAAGATCACACAGTACACGCGGTATGGCACCGTGGTGCTGGCTCTGTTTCAGAGTATCGGGATCGGTATCGCGCTGAACGGGCAGACCATCCAGGGCATGCCGATGGCGTTGAATCCGGGTCCGATCTTCATCTTCACCGTGGTGGTGTCGCTGGTCACGGGAACGCTGTTCCTCATGTGGCTCGGTGAACAGATCACGGAACGGGGCATTGGTAACGGCATTTCGATCATCATCTTCGCCGGAATCGTGGCGGGTCTGCCGGGCGCGATTGGCGGAACGCTGGAACTGGCGCGGACAGGCGAGCTGGCTGCCGCCTTTGTGGTGATCCTGCTGATCCTGGCGCTGGCGGTTACGGCCTTCGTGGTCTTCGTGGAGCGCGGCCAGCGGCGAATTACGATCAACTACGCCAAACGGCAGGTGGGTCGCAAGATGGTCGGTGGGCAGTCGTCCCACCTTCCGTTGAAGCTGAACATGGCCGGGGTGATCCCACCGATCTTCGCGTCGAGCATCATCCTCTTCCCGTCGACACTGGGACAGTGGTTCGGGCAGGCCGAGGGGATGGACTGGCTGCGGGAGATCTCGACCACGCTGGCGCCCGGGCAACCGTTGTACGTGGGCTTTTATGCCGCCGCGATCATATTTTTCTGCTTCTTCTATACCGCGCTGGTATTCAATTCGCGGGATACGGCGGAGAACCTGAAAAAACAGGGTGCGTTCATTCCCGGGATCCGTCCCGGTGTGCAGACGGAGCGCTACATCGACGGTGTGATGACCCGGCTGACAGCAGTGGGTGCGGTGTACATCACCGCGGTGTGTCTGCTGCCCGAGTTCCTCATCCTGTACTGGAACGTGCCGTTCTACTTTGGCGGGACGTCGCTGCTGATCATCGTGATCGTGGTCATGGACTTCATGGCGCAGCTGCAGTCGCACCTGGTATCGCACCAGTATGAAGGCCTGATGAAGAAGGCGAATCTCAAGGGTTTCGGCGGGACCGGGATCCGCTAGCACAGGAGAAGTAAAATGAAGGTACGCGCATCCGTTAAGCCGATTTGCCGCAACTGCAAGGTGGTGCGTCGCAACGGGACCGTTCGTGTGATCTGTACGGAAGCCCGTCACAAGCAGCGCCAGGGCTGAGCTTGGCCGCTGACCGAAACGCTGATACTATAGTCGGCTTTGCCGAATCTTGATGGAGAAGTTGGATGGCTCGCGTCGCTGGAATCAATATTCCTGATCAGAAGCATACGGTGATCGCACTGACGTCGATCTATGGCATTGGTCCCACGCGTGCCCGGCATATCTGCGATTCCGCCGGGGTGCGTCCGGAGATGAAGGTGAGGGATCTCACCGATGCCGAGGTGGATGCGCTGCGGGCCGAGGTGGACAAGTTCCCGGTGGAAGGGGACCTGCGGCGCGAGATCAGCATGAACATCAAGCGACTGATGGATCTCGGTTGCTACCGGGGCGTACGCCATCGTCGCGGCCTTCCGCTGCGCGGGCAGCAGACGCAGACCAACGCGCGCACCCGCAAGGGCCCGCGGCGTCCGATTCGCAAGTAACACGACTGGGAATACAGGTTAATGGCACAAGCGCAGACCCGGACCAAGAAAAAGGTCCGCAAGAACATCGCCGAGGGCGTCGCGCATGTCTACGCGACGTTCAACAACACGATCATCACCATCACCGATCGCCAGGGCAACGCCATCAGCTGGGCGACGTCCGGCGGGTCCGGCTTTCGCGGCTCGCGCAAGTCGACGCCCTTCGCCGCGCAGGTGGCGGCCGAGCGCGCCGGCAATGCAGCGGCGGAGCACGGGGTGAAGAACCTGGACGTCGAGGTCCGCGGCCCGGGGCCGGGGCGCGAGTCGGCGGTGCGTGCGCTGAATAACGCGGGTTTCAAGATCACGAACATCAGTGACGTGACACCAATCCCGCACAATGGTTGCCGGCCGCCCAAGAAGCGGCGCGTCTGAGGCTGGAGTCGAATTATGGGTCGTTATATTGGACCGAAGTGCAAACTGAGTCGTCGCGAGGGTGCCGATCTCGGTCTGAAGAGCCGGGCGCGCGCACTCGAGACGAAGTGCAAGCTGGATCAGCCGCCGGGTCAGCATGGCGAACGCCGTACGCGGCTTTCGGACTATGCGGTACAGCTGCGCGAGAAGCAGAAGCTGCGCCGGACGTACGGTGTACAGGAAAAGCAGTTTCGTAATTATTACCACAAGGCTGCGCAACGGAAGGGTTCGACCGGGGAGAATCTCCTGAAGCTCCTCGAAGGCCGTCTGGATAACGTGGTCTATCGCATGGGCTTCGGCTCGACGCGCTCCGAAGCGCGCCAGCTCGTGGCGCATCGCGCGATTCTGGTCAATGGCCGGGTTGTGAACGTGGCGGCCTATCAGGTTCAGCCGGCGGATGTGGTGAGTGTTCGCGAGAAGGCCCGCAAGCAGGTTCGGATCCAGGATTCCATGACCCTGGCCGAACAAAGCGGTCTGCCCGAGTGGGTGGAGGTCGACAGCAGCAAGTTCGAGGGCACCTTCAAGGCGGTGCCGGATCGTGCGGATCTGCCGGCCGACATCAACGAGTCGCTCGTCGTCGAGCTTTATTCGAAGTAACCGCCAGCGGGCATTTCGCCGGGAGCATCAATGCAAGCCAACGAACTGGTCAACAAACAGCAGATCGAGGTCGAGTCCGAGGCGCGGAATCAGTCGCGCGTGGCGCTCGAGCCGCTGGAGCGGGGATTCGGGCACACGCTCGGCAATGCGCTGCGGCGGGTGCTGCTGTCTTCGATCCCGGGTGCGGCGATCGTCGAAGCCCGCATCCAGGGCGTGCTGCACGAGTACACGACCATTGAGGGTGTGCAGGAAGACGTCGTGGACATCCTGCTCAACCTGAAGGGCGTGGCGCTGCGCATGCATGCGCGGGATGAGTCGACGCTCACGCTGAAGAAAAAGGGTCCGTGTACGGTGACCGCTGCGGACATCCAGGTGGACCATGACGTCGAAGTGGTCAATCCGGAGCACGTGATCGCCACGATCAACAAGGACGTTGAACTGGACATGACGCTGACGGCGCGCACGGGGGAAGGCTACGAGCCGGTCACCGCCCGCCAGAGCGGCGGCGAGACGGACGAAACCGGGATTGGTCGTCTGCAGCTGGACGCGACGTTCAGCCCGATTCGGCGTGTGGCGTATCGGGTGGAAAGCGCCCGTCTGGCCCAACGTACGGACATGGATCGGCTGGTGCTGGAGCTGGAAACGAACGGCGCAATTGCTCCGGACGATGCCGTTCGGCAGGCTGCGACCATCCTGCAGGGGCAACTGGCGCCGTTCGTGGATCTGCAGGAAGAGGCCGCCGAAACCGCGACCGGTGGTGCCAGTGCTGTGGATCCGGTGCTGCTGCGTCCGGTGGACGAGCTTGAGCTTACCGTGCGCTCGGCGAACTGCCTGAAGGCCGAGAACCTGTACTACATCGGTGACCTGGTCCAGCGTACGGAAGTGGAGCTGCTGCGTGCCCCGAATCTCGGCAAGAAGTCGCTGACCGAGATCAAGGACACGCTTGCGACCCACGGGCTTTCCCTGGGTATGCGGCTGGAAAACTGGCCGCCGCCGGGTCTGCGGGACGAGAACGAGTAATCAGTGGGCGTCACACGCCAATAGCATTCAGAGGATAGTCCAATGCGTCATCGTCATTCCGGCCGGCAGCTCGGCCGCAACAGTTCGCACCGCAAGGCCACCATGAAGGCGCTGACGAATGCGCTCATTCGGCACGAGCTGATCAAGACCACGCTGCCCAAGGCGAAGGAGCTTCGCCGGGTAGCCGAGCCGTTGATCACCCTGTCGAAGAATGACAGCGTGCATGCACGGCGCGAGGCGTTCTCCCGGCTGCGGGACAAGGAAACCGTAGGCAAGCTGTTTTCCCAGCTTGGTCCGCGTTACCAGGGACGTCCGGGTGGGTATCTTCGCATCCTCAAGTGCGGCTTCCGCGCGGGGGACAACGCGCCGATGGCCTACGTGGAGCTGGTGGACCGTCCGATGCCGGACGAGGAAGAGGCGGCCTGACGCCAGGTCTGTTGCCGCTGTGTGATGAGGCCGCCCTTCGGGGCGGCCTTTTTCGTTTGGGGATCGTGGTCTGGCCCGTGGGGTAACAGTGCGGGCGGGTCGAGTTTGCGCCGGGCGCGTCAGGCAGAGGCATTCTCGCTGGCGGGCCAGGGGGTGAGCATCGGGCCGAGGAAGTGGCCGGTATGGCTGGCGGGGGTGGCCGCGACGGTTTCGGGTGTTCCGGCGACGATCAGCTGCCCGCCCCCGCTGCCGCCCTCGGGTCCGATGTCGACCAGCCAGTCGGCCGTCTTGATGACGTCGAGGTTGTGTTCGATGACCACGATGGTGTTGCCGTGGTCGCGCAGACGATGCAGGACGCGAAGCAGCTGGGCGATATCCTCGAAGTGGAGACCCGTAGTCGGTTCGTCGAGGATGTAGAGGGTCTTGCCGGTGTCGCGTTTGGACAGTTCGCGGGCGAGCTTGATGCGCTGGGCTTCGCCGCCGGAGAGGGTGGTGGCGTTCTGCCCGAGCTGGATGTAGGAAAGCCCGACCTCCATCAGCATTTCGAGCTTGCGATGGATGACGGGTACCGGCTGGAAGAAGTCCAGCGCCTCTTCGACGGTCATCTCGAGGACCTCGTGGATGTTCTTTCCCTTGTAACGAACCTCGAGGGTCTCGCGGTTGTAGCGCTGGCCGCGGCACACGTCGCAGGGCACGTAGACGTCCGGGAGGAAGTGCATCTCGACCTTGATGACGCCATCACCCTGGCAGGCCTCGCAGCGCCCGCCGCGCACGTTGAAGGAAAAGCGGCCGGGCTTGTAGCCGCGTGAGCGGGCCTCAGCGGTGGCGGCGAACAGCTCCCGGATGGGGGTGAACAGGCCGGTGTAGGTCGCGGGGTTGGATCTTGGCGTGCGGCCGATCGGGCTCTGGTCGATGTCGACCACCTTGTCGATCCGCTCGAGCCCTTCGATGCGGTCGTGGTCGGCGACCGGATGCCGCGCGTTGTGCAGGGTGTTGGCGGCGGCGGGATACAGGGTGGCGTTGACCAGGGTGGACTTGCCGGAGCCGGAGACACCGGTCACGCAGGTGAACAGCCCCAGTGGGAATTCAAAGTCGCCGCCGCGCAGATTGTTGCCGCGCGCACCGCGAACCCGGAGTGTATGGTCCGGATCGGCGGCGTGGCGCTGGTCGGGGATCGCGATACTGCGCCGCCCCGAGAGGTAGGCGCCGGTCAGGGAGTCTTCGCTGGCGGCGATCTCGGCCGGTGTGCCCGCGGCCACGACTTCACCGCCATGGCGGCCGGCCCCGGGTCCGATGTCGAGGACATGATCGGCTTCGCGGATGGCGTCCTCGTCATGTTCCACCACGATGACCGTGTTGCCGAGGTCGCGCAGGCTGGCCAGGGTGTTGAGCAGGCGCGCGTTGTCCCGCTGGTGCAGGCCGATGGAGGGTTCGTCGAGGATGTACATCACGCCGACCAGTGCCGAGCCGATCTGTGACGCCAGGCGGATGCGCTGGGCCTCGCCGCCGGAGAGGGTTTCGGCGGAACGGTCCAGCGTCAGGTAGTCCAGGCCCACATCCACCAGGAAACCGAGCCGTGCGGCGATCTCGCGGACGATCTTTTCCGCGATGCGTGCGAAACGCCCCGGCAGCTCGAGGTCGTCGAAGAAGGCCTGGGCGCCGGCGACGCTCATGTGCGTGACCTCCGGCAGGGTGTGGCCCTTGACGAACACGTTGCGCGCGGCGGCATTGAGACGGGTGCCATGGCAGGAGGGGCAGGGCTGCTCGTTGAGATAGCGCCCCAGTTCCTCGCGCACGGCTGCCGAATCGGTCTCGCGGTAACGGCGTTCGAGGTTGGGGATGATGCCCTCGAAGACCCGATGGTCGGTACGCAGGCGCCCGTTCGCGGCCGGGGTGCTCAGGGGGATCTCCTCGGTGCCGGAGCCGTGCAGGATCACGGCCCGGACTTCCGCCGGCAGGTCCTTCCACGGCGTCTCCACATCGAAGCCGTAGTGGCGTGCCAGGCTGTTCAGGAGGCTGAAGTACCAGGCGTTGCGGCGATCCCACCCCCTTACCGCGCCCCCGGCCAGGCTGACCTCGGGCTGGGCGACCACACGCTCGGGGTCGAAATACTGGTGCACGCCCAGGCCATCACAGGTGGGGCAGGCACCGGCGGGATTGTTGAAGGAGAACAGGCGCGGTTCCAGTTCGCGCAGCGCATAGCCGCACACCGGGCAGGCGAAGCGGGCCGAGAAGGTCATCGGCTCGCGTTCCGGCTCGTCCATCCAGGCGACCAGCGCCAGGCCGTCGGCCAGCTCGGTCGCGGTCTCGAAGGATTCGGCCAGGCGCTGCCGCAGGTCCTCGCGGACCTTGAAGCGGTCGATGACGATCTCGATATTGTGCTTGCGTTTGGGGTCCAGCTCGGGCAAGGCGTCCAGTTCGTGGATCTCGCCGTTGATGCGTGCACGCAGATACCCGTGGGCACGCATGGATTCCAGCAGCTTGTGGTGTTCGCCCTTGCGGTCGCGCACCACCGGCGCCAGCAGCATCAGCTTTTCGCCTTCAGGCATCTCCAGTACCTGGTCGACCATCTGCGAGATGGTCTGTGCGGCCAGGGTCTCGCCGTGATCAGGACAGCGCGGCTCGCCGGCGCGGGCGAACAGCAGGCGCAGGTAGTCATAGATCTCGGTGATGGTGCCGACGGTCGAGCGCGGGTTGTGGGAGGTGCTTTTCTGCTCGATGGAGATGGCCGGGGACAGACCGTCGATCTGGTCGACATCCGGTTTTTCCATCATCGACAGGAACTGCCGCGCGTAGGTCGACAGGCTCTCGACGTAGCGTCGCTGGCCTTCGGCGAACAGGGTGTCGAAGGCCAGCGACGACTTGCCCGACCCCGAGACTCCGGTGATCACGATCAGCCGCTCGCGCGGCAGTTCGATGTGCAGGTCCTTGAGGTTGTGGGTGCGGGCGCCACGGATCTGGATGTTCTGCATCATGGGGTGACGGATACTCCGGAGTCGTTGGGGAACGGCAGCCGGCGGCTGCCAGCCGGCCATGGTAACACCCGGTCACGGCCCGCCGGAGGCCCGGGGCTCTGGTAGACTCCCGTCCGCGTTCGTTCACCGGCGTGCCATTCAGGAGTCCTGACCACATGAATGCCCGCGAGTTGCGAGCCACCACCGGGCTGGCGGCCATTTATGGAGTGCGCATGGCCGGCCTGTTCCTGATCCTGCCGGTGTTCATGCTGCACGCTGACGATATCCCCGGTGCCACGCCGCTGCTCGCCGGGCTGGCGCTGGGGATTTACGGCCTGACCCAGGCGGCCCTGCAGATTCCGTTCGGCTTGCTCTCCGACCGGCTCGGCCGCAAGCCGCTGATCGCCGCGGGGCTGGGGCTGTTCGTGCTGGGCTCTCTGGTGGCGGGGTTCGCCGAGGACATTCACGGGATCATCCTTGGGCGGGCGCTGCAGGGGGCCGGTGCGGTGGCTGCCGTCGTGCTGGCGCTGACCGCAGACCTGGTGACGGAGGAGAGGCGCACGCGGGCACTGGCGGTGATCGGCCTGACGATCGGCCTTACGTTCACCGTGTCCATGGCGCTGGGGCCGGTTCTGGACCGGGGCATCGGGCTCTCGGGCATCTTTCTGGTCGCGGCGGGACTGGGCGTGCTGGCGCTGGTGATCCTCCTGGTGTGGGTGCCCTCGCCGGGGCGGCTGCGTCAGCACCCGGACATGGTTCCGCAGTGGTCGGCCCTGCCCCGGGTCCTGGCGGACCCCGATCTCGCGCGGATGAATGCGGGGATCTTCATCCTGCACCTGGTCCTGGCGGCGAACTTCCTGGTGCTGCCGACGTTCCTGGTCGACGGGGCCGGGCTGGCACCCGCCGACCACTGGGCCTTCTACCTGCCAGTGCTGTTGACCGGTTTCGCGCTGATGCTGCCCGGGGTGATTCTGGGCGAGCGCCGCCGGCGCATGCACGGGGTGCTGCTGGTGGCCATCGGATTGCTGGTGGTTGTTCAGGCAGCCCTGGGGCTGGTCTTCCATCTGGGCGGCGATGTCTGGGTGCTCGCGCTGTTGATGGTCGGCTTTTTTGCCGCCTTCAATCTGCTGGAGGCAGGCCTGCCCGCGATGGTTTCGCGCGCCGCGCCGCTGGCTCACAAGGGGACCGCGATGGGTGGCTTCGCGACCGCCCAGTTCCTCGGCATCTTTGCCGGTGGTGCTCTGGGCGGGGCGTTGCTGGGCCTCGCCGGGCCGGTGGCGGTGCTGCTGGCCAGCGTGCCCGCGCTGATGACGTGGCTCCTGCTGGCCCGCGGACGCACCCCGGAGCACCTCGTTACCCGGACCCTTGCGGTGCCCGCGGTCTGGGAGGGGTATCCGGTGCGTTTGCTGGATGAACTGCGCGCCTGCCCCGGCGTCGCGGAGGTCGTGCTGTCACCGGATGCGGGTTCGGTTTATCTGCGCCTGCGGCCGGAGCTACAGGAGGAGGGAGCTCTGCAAACCTGCCTGGAGCGGGGGCCGGCCCGGTGACCGGCTCGCACTCCGGCGGGCGATCCGCGTCACGCGGGCGGGTTCTGTTGCGCCCGTCAGCGCCTGCTACACTATCGGCTCGATTAACCCGTGCCTGACACAAGGAGTTCCCATGGCCCGCGGAGTCAACAAGGCGATCATTCTCGGCAACCTCGGTGCCGACCCCGAAAAGCGCGAAACGCCCGGCGGGGCGACCGTCACCAACTTCCGCGTGGCCACCACGGAGCAGTGGACCGACAAGCAGAGCGGGGAACGGCGCGAAAACACCGAATGGCACCGGGTCGTAATGTTCGGTCGTCTGGCCGACATCGCCGCGCAGTATCTGTCCAAGGGCTCCCAGGTGTACATCGAGGGCCGGATCCAGACCCGCAAGTGGCAGGGGCAGGACGGTCAGGATCGCTATACCACCGAGATCGTCGCCAGTGACATGCAGCTGGTCGGTGGACGCGGCGGCGGTGGCGCCGGCGGTGCCGCTGCTGCCGGTGGTGGCTACGGCGGCGGTTACGACCCGGGCCCCGGTGGCGGTGGCGACGGCTTCGGGGGCGGTTCGTCCTCCCCGTCGTCCGGTCCGGGCGGCTCCTTCGATGACGATGACGTCCCGTTCTGAGGGGTATCTAAAAGGCACATCAGCTGAGGTGGCCGACACGCAATGACCCGCAAGATCTACATCCAGACCCACGGCTGTCAGATGAACGAGTACGACTCCGACCGCATGCTGGACGCCCTGAAGGCGGACGGCGGTGCGGAGCGTACCGAGGATCCCGAACAGGCCGATGTTCTGCTGCTGAACACCTGTTCGATCCGCGAGAAGGCCCAGGAGAAGGTCTTCTCGCTGCTGGGCCGCTGGCGCGCGATCAAGGAGCGCCGGCCGGGGATGGTGATCGGGGTCGGTGGCTGCGTGGCGAGTCAGGAGGGCGAGGCCCTGCGTCAGCGCGCGCCGTACGTGGATCTGGTGTTCGGGCCGCAGACCCTGCACCGCCTGCCGGAGATGATCCGCGAGGCGCAGCGGGCGCGGGCCCCGGTGGTCGACATCTCGTTTCCCGAGATCGAGAAGTTCGACCGCCTGCCCGAACCGCAGGCCGAGGGCCCCACGGCCTTCGTCTCGGTGATGGAGGGCTGCTCGAAGTACTGCAGCTTCTGCGTGGTGCCCTATACCCGCGGCGACGAGATCTCGCGCCCGTTCGACGACGTGATCGCCGAGGTGGTGGCGCTGGCCGAGCAGGGGGTGAAGGAGATCAACCTGCTGGGGCAGAACGTGAATGCCTATCGTGGTCCGATGGAGGACGGCGACACCGCCGATCTTGCGCTGCTGATCCATTACGTGGCGGCGGTGGACGGGATCGAGCGCATCCGCTTCACCACCTCGCATCCGGTGGAGTTCTCCGACTCCCTGATCCAGGCCTTCGCCGACGAACCCAAGCTGGTCAGCCACCTGCATCTGCCGGTGCAGAGCGGCTCCGACCGGATCCTGGCGCAGATGAAGCGCGGGCACACCGTGGTCGAATACAAGTCGAAGATCCGGCGCCTGCGCGAGGCGCGTCCGGACCTGGATCTGTCGTCGGATTTCATCGTCGGTTTCCCCGGCGAGACCGACGCCGATCACCGGGCGACCATGGACCTGATCGAGGAACTGCACTTCGATTTTTCCTTCAGCTTTATCTACAGCGCGCGTCCGGGCACGCCGGCAGCCTCGCTTCCGGACGACGTGCCGATGGCGGTGAAAAAGGCCCGCCTCGCGGAATTGCAGGCGTTGATCGAGCAGTACGGGCGCGAGCGCAACCAGTCGATGGTCGGCAGCATCGAGCCGGTCCTGGTCGAAGGGCCGGCGAAGCGCAACCCGGACGAGCTCGCCGGACGCACCGCCAACAACCGCATCGTGAACTTCCCGGCCGACCCGGCGCTGATCGGACAGATGGTGCCGGTGGAGATCACCGAGGCCCTGGCCCATTCGCTGCGCGGACGCCGGGTGCAGGAGCCCGCGCCGGCCGTCGCGACGGCCTGATTCCCTGATGGCGAACCGACTGGATTTCACCCTGGAGCCGGGCGACCAGGAGACCCTGGCGCGCTTGTCCGGGCCGCTGGATGCACATCTGCGCCTGATCGAGAATCGCCTGGGCGTGGCGGTGCACAACCGGGGCCCGCGTTTCAATCTGACCGGGCCCAGCGCGGCGGTGGATGCCGCCGGCGCGTTGATCCACGACCTGCACCGCATGGCGCAGGAAGAGCCGGTATCCCTGGAGCAGGTGCACACCGCGCTGCAGGACGCCCACGTCGAGGCGCTGACCGATACCGATGCCCAGACCCCCGATCCGGTGCTGCGTCTCAAGCGCGCGGCGATCCGTGGTCGCGGTCCGCGGCAGTCGCGCTATATCGCCGGCATTGGGCGCAACGACCTGACCTTCGGCATCGGCCCGGCAGGCACCGGCAAGACCTTCCTCGCGGTGGCCGCGGCGGTGGCCGCGCTGGAGCAGGACCGCGTGCAGCGCCTGGTACTGGTGCGCCCGGCGGTGGAGGCCGGCGAGCGCCTGGGGTTCCTGCCCGGGGACCTCGCGCAGAAGATCGACCCCTACCTGCGGCCGATGTACGACGCCCTGTATGAGCTGATGGGATTCGATCAGACCGCGCGCCTGATGGAACGCCAGGTGATCGAAGTGGCCCCGCTGGCCTACATGCGCGGGCGCACCCTGAACGAGTCCTTCATTATCCTCGACGAGGCGCAGAACACCACCGTGGAACAGATGAAGATGTTCCTCACCCGCATCGGCTTCGGTTCGACCGCCGTGGTCAACGGCGACGTGACCCAGGTCGACCTGCCGCGCGGGCAGAAGTCCGGCCTGCAGCACGCGATCCGCATCCTCGAAGGCGTGGAGGGCGTGGGCATCCACCATTTCCGTGGCGAGGACGTGGTCCGCCATCCGCTGGTGCAGCGCATCGTCCAGGCCTATGACCTCCACGAGGAGGACTCCGGCCATGACGCTTGAGGTCGCGGTGCAGTATGCGGTGCCGCGCGCCGGGGTGCCGGCGGCCCGCGGCCTGCATGCCGCCGCCCGCGCCGCCTGGCGGGGGGAGGGCCCGGCCGGGGTGACCCTGCGCATCGTGGATGCCGACGAGGGGCGCGAGCTCAATCACGCGTTCCGCGGCCGCGACTACGCCACCAACGTGCTGTCTTTCCCGGCACCGGACGACTTGATCATGCCACCCGGTGCCGGGCCGGCCTGTCTCGGCGACATCGTGCTGTGCGACCCGGTGCTGCAGCGCGAGGCGCGCGAGCAGGGCAAGCGGGTGAACGATCACTACACCCACATGGTAGTGCACGGGATGCTGCATCTGCAGGGCTTCGATCATCAGGGCGCCGGGGAGGCGGCCGAGATGGAGGCCCTGGAAACGGCGATCCTCGCCGGTCTTGGCCTGCCGGACCCCTACCGGACGGCCGGGGCGGACCCCGGGTGCGACGCACGAGGGGCCCATGGGCTCTGAGGCGAACACCACCGGCGGGGCCGGCCTGTTGCGGCGTCTGCTGGAGCCGGCGCTGCAGCGGCTGCGCCGCGAGCCGCACTCTCGCCCGGAACTGGTCGAGACCCTGCGCGGCGCCCAGGACCGCGAGGTGCTGGACCCCGAGGCGCTGACCATGCTCGAGGGCGTGCTCAACGTCGCCGATATGCAGGTGCGCGACATCATGATCCCGCGGGCGCAGATGGAGGTGGTGCGGCGCGATGCCCCGCTGTCGGAATTCCTGCCTGACGTGGTCGCCTCGGCCCATTCGCGCCTGCCGGTAGTGGGCGATCACCGCGACGAGGTGGTGGGCATCCTGCTCGCCAAGGACCTGCTGCGTTTCTTCGGCGATCCCGACGACACCGCCTTCGACATGCAGGAGATCCTGCGCCCGGCGGTGTTCGTACCGGAGAGCAAGCGCCTGAACGTGCTGCTGAAAGAGTTCCGCCTGAGCCGCAATCACATGGCGATCGTGGTCGACGAGTACGGCGGCGTCGCCGGGCTGGTGACCATCGAGGACGTGCTGGAACAGATCGTCGGCGAGATCGAGGACGAGCACGACGTCGAGGACTATCTCACCCAGATCATGCAGCACCCCGGCGGGCGCTACACCATCAAGGCCCTGACCCCGCTGGAGGAGTTTAACGCCTATTTCCAGACGGCCTACGACGAGGATGCCTTCGACACCGTGGGCGGGCTGTTGCTGTCGCATTTCGCCCATGTGCCGCACCGTGGCGAGACCCTGAACCTCGACGGCATGCAGTTCCGCGTGCTGCGTGCGGACAATCGCCGGCTGCATCTGGTGGAGATGCGCCTGGCCGAGCCCGCCGCACGAGTCGAGGCGGCCGAGTCGGGCGATTCCGGTACCGAGGGGGCGCGATGAGAGGGCTCCCGCTGCCCGACCTGTCCGGGCGCTGGACTGGCGGCCTGCTGGCGTTGCTGGCCGGCGTGCTGGCGGTGCTGGCGTTCGCGCCGGTCAGTCTGTTCACTGCTGCCCCGCTGGCGCTGGCCGTGTGGTTCGGGCTGCTGGTCCGGGTGCAGGGGCGGCCGCGTCGCGCGGCCTGGTTCGGCTGGCTGTTCGGCCTCGGTTTCTTCGGCGTCGGCACGTCGTGGATCTTCAACAGCCTGCTGGTGTTCGGCCAGGCCCCGCTGGTGGTGGCCAGCGTGATCACGGTGGCCTTTGTGCTGGTGATGGCGCTGTACCCGGCATTGTTGAGTGCGCTGGCCGCGCGCTTTCTGCCGCTGCACCGAATGGAGGGCCTTCTTGCCCTGGCCGGCGGGCTGGTGCTGCTGGAACTGGCACGTTCCTGGCTGTTCTCCGGGTTCCCCTGGCTACTGTTCGGTCATGCCACGCTGGACACGCCGCTGGCGTCCTGGCTGCCGCTGGGAGGCGAGCTGGCGGGCAGCCTGATGGTGGCACTGATCGCCGCCGGGCTGGTGCTGGCGGCCGGGCGGCGTTCGCGCGGCATCGGCGTGGGGCTGGTGGCGGGCGTGGTGGTGGTCTCCGCGGCCCTGCTGCCCCTGCAGTGGACCGACCCGGACGGCGATCCGGTCCGCGCGACCCTGGTGCAGGGCAACATCGATCAGGAGCGCAAGTGGGCCCCGGACGGCATCCGCCATTCATTGGAGGTCTATCGCGACCTCACCGCGGAGGCCGAGCCGGCGGATCTGGTGGTGTGGCCGGAAACCGCGATCCCCGCGCTGACCGGCGAGGTGGCCGGGGCGCTGGAGCAGGTGGCCGCGGACCTGCCGGGCGAGGACGCGCAGCTGGTGACCGGGCTGTTCGATGGCCAGCGGGAGGGGGACATCCATAACGCGATCCTGACCTATCCCGGTGGCGAGGCCTATCACAAGCGGCAGCTGGTGCCGTTCGGCGAGTACATCCCGCTGCGCGAGCAGCTGGCCTGGCTCGACCGGCTGCTGATGATCCCGATGTCCGATCTGACCCCCGGGGGGGATGACGGTCGGATCACGCTGGCGGGACGCACCGCCGGCGCCAGTATCTGCTACGAATCGGCCTATGCCCGGCACATCCGCGCTGCCCTGCCCGAGGCGGGCTTCCTGGTCAACGTGTCCAACGATGCGTGGTTCGGCGACAGCCTGGCCCCGGCCCAGCATCTGCAGATCGCACGGGTGCGGGCGGTGGAGACCGGACGTCCGATGCTGCGCGCGACCAATACCGGGGTGTCCGCGCTGGTCGACTTCGACGGCCGGCTGATCGACGCTTCGCCCCTGTTCGAACCGGCTACCGTGCACGGCGGGATCCGGCCGCGCAGCGGCATCACCCCGGCCGCGGCCATGGGCGAGGGCCCGGCGGTGCTGGCCGCGCTGGTGCTGGTGGTGCTGGGCGCGGCGGTGGGCCGCCGGCAGTCGCGGTCCGACGACCCGGTCTGAATCACCGGACTCGGGACGCCGCGTGCCTCAGCCGGCGTCCGCCTCCGGCGGCGGTCCGCGGCGAAACGCCGTGTGGTGACATTGCGCGCAGGGCGGAATGCGGCCGACCTTTTCCATGTGCAGCGGGTGCCCGCAGTTCTTGCAGATCAGTTCCCCCGGCCCCGTGATCTCGCCGGTGTGCCATTCGCCCATGACCTGGGCACGCGCCGTCAGCTCGGTGATCTCCACCCGGGTGCGGTCGGCAATGCGTTCGAGCGCGTTGACGATGCTGGCTTCGATCAGGCCGATGTCGATGCGCAGCCAGCTGCGCCAGTCCTCGCTGCGCGAGTCGATGTAGGCGCCCAGGTCCTGCAGGTCGCGCCGCAGGTACTCCATTACCTCGTGCGCCTCCTCGCGGGTCAGGTCGCTGGCCTTCTGCACGCGTTCCCGGGCGTTCTCCAGGGCCTCGTTGATGGCCTTGCCGGTACGCTGCTCCAGTTTCTCGAGGTCCTCGGTGACCTCGTGCAGCATGCGGTGGTAGGCATCGCTCAGGCGCGATTCGCGTTCATGCTGGTCCTCTTCCTGACCGCCCTCGGGATTCCTGTTCTTGTCGCTCATCGGCATCACTCCGGATTCATCGGTGCTCGGAGGTACGTTAGCACGAGCATGCCCTGAAACGGGGCGCGTGGCCGGTCTTCCTGTCGCCCGTATGCAGAACGGGGCGCAGCCCCCGCCCGGGCGTGCGCCCCGTGGAGTGATACCCCGTTACCCGCCGACGCGTCCGTGAGTGCCGGTAACGGGGCCTGCGTCAGGTCGTCGGAGCCGCCTCCTCCGGGGGTTCGACCAGGTCGCGGTAGGCGTGCCACATGGCGTAGCCCAGCCAGGGGAACACGACGATCAGGGCCAGCAGAGCGGTGGCCACCGAGACTGCGAACAGAACGGTGATCAGCGCGGCCCAGATCAGGGTGGCGGCCGGGCTGGTGCGCAGGGCCTTCAGGCTGGTGCCCATCGCCGTCATGAGTCCGGTCCGGCGGTCCAGCAGGGTCGGGATCGTGACCACCGAGAGCGCCAGAACCACGACCGCGAGAGCGGCACCGGCGACGACCAGACCGGCCAGCGAGATCAGTCCGCTGGTGCTGCCCAGCAGGACCGGAAGGGCCTCGTGCAGCGGGCCCAGGAGTCCGGCGTGGCCGACGTTGAGGACCCCCATCCACAGCCAGGCGAAGGCGGTCCAGGCCAGGAAGATCGAGGCCAGCAGGGCGGCGAAGGCCCAGATGGCACCGCCGGTCGCCTCCAGCGCGCCGAAGCCCGAGCGCAGGCCGACGGTCTCGCCGCGTTCGATGCTCCGGGCCAGGCCGTTGAGGCCGGTGGCGAGGACGGGTCCGACCAGAAGGAAGCCCGTGAGGGCGGCAACCCCGGCCCACGGCCAGGACCAGAGCACACCCATGATGACGCCTCCGATCGCGGTCACCATCAGGCCGTGCAGCAGCCCGGCCGGGGCATGCCGCAGGTCATTCCAGCCGGCACTCAGCCAGCGCAGCGGGCGGCCGGCCTCGATCCGGCGTACGCCGGGCGTCGCCTCCTCGTACCCGTGACGGGGCCGGATTTCGGAAAGGTCGTCCGGATAACGGCGCTGGATCAGGGAGATCATGCTGCACCTCCTTCGCATCGCATCGGTCGATGCGCCAAGGGTATGTATCCTGAAGTCTAGATGGCCATGCGCCGCCTTGCGGTTGCGTTTGACGGAACCATTCGGCAGATCCGGGACTTGTCTGGAAGGGGGGCGGGGTGACTGGTATTCTGCGCGGTTCTTCGTTCGCGGCGGCAAACAGCACAGGTGAGGCCCATGCAGGAGCATTATTCCCCGGAACAGGTGGAGACCGAGGTCCAGCGTCGCTGGGACGAGACCGGCTGTTTCCGGGCGCGGGAAGATGCCGCGGGAGAACCCTTCTATTGCCTGTCGATGTTCCCGTACCCGTCGGGCAAGCTGCACATGGGCCACGTGCGCAACTACACCATCGGCGACGTGATCGCGCGCTTCCAGCGCATGCAGGGCAGGAGCGTGCTGCAGCCGATGGGCTGGGACGCCTTCGGCCTGCCGGCGGAGAACGCGGCGATGCAGAACAATGTGCCGCCGGCGACATGGACGCGCCAGAACATCGAGCAGATGCGCACCCAGCTCCAGCGCCTGGGCTTTGCTTATGACTGGTCGCGCGAGTTCGCGACCTGCGATGCCGATTATTACCGCTGGGAGCAGTGGCTGTTCGTGCGTCTGCTGAAGAAGGGACTGGTCTATCGCAAGAAGGCGACCGTGAACTGGGACCCGGTGGATCAGACCGTGCTTGCCAATGAGCAGGTGATCGAGGGGCGCGGCTGGCGCTCCGGCGCGCCGGTGGAGCGTCGCGAGATGCCGCAGTGGTTCCTGCGCATCACCGACTACGCCGACGAGCTGCTGGAGGCGCTGGACGACCTCGACGGCTGGCCGGACCAGGTGCGCACCATGCAGCGCAACTGGATCGGGCGTTCCGAGGGCGTGGAGCTGGAGTTCGCGGTGGAAGGCGGCGAGCCGCTGACCGTGTTCACCACCCGGCCGGACACCCTGTTCGGCGTCGGCTATATGGCGCTCGCGCCGGAGCACCCGCGGGTGCAGGCGCTGGCGCAGAATGACGCGGAACTGGCTGCGTTCGTCGCCGAATGCGGCCAGGGCGGGGTGGCCGAGGCGGACCTGGCCACAATGGAGAAGAAGGGCCGCGCGCTGGGCTTCACCGCCCGCCACCCGCTGACCGGCGAAGACATCCCGGTGTGGGTCGCCAACTTCGTGCTGATGGAATACGGCACCGGCGCGGTGATGGCGGTGCCGGCACACGACGAGCGCGACCACGAGTTCGCGACGCAATATGGCCTGCCGATCCGCCAGGTGATCGCCCCGGCCGACGGGGGCGAGTGCGACGTGCAGGCCGCCGCGTTCACCGAAGCCGGCGTGCTGGTGAACTCGGGCGATTTCACCGGGCAGGACACGGAGGCGGCGAAGGCCGCGATCGCCGATCATCTGGAGCAGGCCGGACTGGGCCGGCGCCGGCGCAACTACCGTCTGCGCGACTGGGGCATCTCGCGCCAGCGCTACTGGGGCTGCCCGATCCCGGTGATCCACTGCGACGACTGCGGTGCGGTGCCGGTGCCGGAAGAGGATCTGCCCGTGCGCCTGCCGGAGGACGTGATCCCGGACGGGGCCGGCTCGCCGCTGGCGCGCATGCCGGAGTTCTTCGAGGCAACCTGTCCGCAATGCGGCAAGCCGGCACGGCGCGAGACCGATACCTTCGACACCTTCTTCGAGTCCAGCTGGTACTTCGCCCGCTACGCCTGCGCCGACAACGACACGGCGATGCTCGACGAACGGGCCGATCACTGGCTGCCGGTGGATCAGTACGTCGGCGGGATCGAGCACGCGGTACTGCACCTGCTGTATGCGCGCTTCTTCCATAAACTGCTGCGTGACGAGGGGCTGGTGGGCTCCGACGAGCCGTTCACCCGGCTGCTGACCCAGGGCATGGTGGTGGCGCCCACCTTCTACCGCGAGCGCGGCGATGGCGGGAAGGACTGGATCAACCCCGTCGACGTGGAACTGGAGCGCGCCGAGGATGGTTCGGTGAAAGCCGCGCGCCACCGCGAAGACGGGCAGCCGGTGACCATTGGCGGCATGGAGAAGATGTCCAAGTCGAAGAACAACGGCGTGGATCCGCAGGCGCTGATCGAGCGCTTCGGGGCCGACACCGCGCGGTTGTTCACCATGTTCGCCGCCCCGCCGGATCTGTCGCTGGAATGGTCGGACTCCGGCGTCGAAGGGGCGCAGCGTTTCATCCGACGCCTGTGGCGCGCGGTGCGCGAACATGTCGGGGGTGCGGCGGCGTCGCCGCTGGATCCCGAAAACCTGTCCGAGCCGGCGGGCGATCTGCGGCGCAAGTTGCACGACACCATCGCCAAGGTCACCGACGACATCGGCCGGCGCCAGACCTTCAATACCGCGGTGGCGGCCAACATGGAGCTGCTGAACGAGCTCGGGCGGCTGCCGGAGGATGCCGAGGGCGCCATCGCGGTCCGCCAGGAGGTGCTCGAAGGCATCGTATGCATGCTGGCTCCGATCATTCCGCACGTGACCCAGGTGCTTTGGGAGGCGCTGGGCCATGACGGGCTGGTGGCCGATACCCGCTGGCCGCAGGTCGACGAGGCCGCCCGGCAATCCGCCCGCGAGACCCTGGCGGTACAGGTCAACGGCAAGCGCCGGGCAGAGATCGCGGTCCCGGCCGGTGCGGATCGTGAGAGCGTGGAGCGCATCGCGCGGGAGGACGAAAACGTCCAGCGCCATCTCGAGGGGCAGGGCATCGTGAAGGTGATCGTGGTCCCCGGACGCCTGGTGAATTTCGTGGTCAAGCCGCAATGACCCGGTTCCTGCCGCGTCTGCTGGTGGTGCTCGTGCTGACGGCCTCGCTGGCCGCCTGCGGGTTCCAGCTGCGCGGCACCGGGGGCTGGCCGGCGGAACTGGACCCGGTGGAGATCCGCGGCCTGCAGCCGCGGGACTCCCTGTACCAGGAACTGGCCCGGGGCCTGCGTGCCTCCGGGATCGAGATCGTGGACGAGCGCCCGGAAGAGCGGGGCGCGACCCTGGAGATCCGCTCGGTGGACGATTCGCGGCGCGCGCTGTCGGTGTCCGATCAGGCGCGGGTCAGCGAGTACGAACTGACCCGCAGCATGCGCGTGCGGCTGCGCCCGGCCGATGGTGAAGCGATGGACCTCGAACCGCTGCGTGCGTCGCGCACTTACGTCTATGACGAGACCGCCGTGCTCAGCCGTTCGGAGCGCGAGGAGGACCTGCGGGCCACCATGAACCGCGATCTGGTGGCCCTGCTGCAGCGTCGGGTGCGAGCCCTGGCCGGGGGGGGCGAGGACTGACATGGCCGTCGATCCGGGACGCATCGATCAGTCCCTGCGCAAGGGCGTGGCCCCGCTGTACATGCTGCTGGGCGAGGAACCGCTGCAGACCATCGAGGCCGCCGATGCGATCCGGGCCGCCGCCCGCGAGCAGGGTTTCGACGAGCGCACGGTGCTGGATCTCTCCGCCCAGTCCGACTGGTCCGCGCTGGATGCGGCGCTGCGTGACCGCTCGCTGTTCGCCAGCCGCACGCTGGTGGACCTGCGTCTGGCGACCGGCAAGCCCGGGCGCGAGGGCGGGGAGAAGCTGAAGGCCTGTGCGGCGGCGCCGCAATCCGACACCGTGCTGCTGCTGCAGCTGCCGCGCCCGGATCGCGACATGCGCCGCGCGGCCTGGTTCAAGGCCATGGAGTCGGCCGCGGTGGTGGTGCATGCGCGGCCGGTGCCGCCTGAGCGGCTGGACGGCTGGATCCGCGAACGCCTGACTCGGCACGGGCTGCGCATCACGGACGAGGCGCTGCAGCTGCTGGCGGCCCGGGTGGAGGGCAACCTGCTGGCGGCGCGCCAGGAGATCGAAAAGCTGGCACTGGCCGGGGTGCGGGAGATCGATCTCGAGACCCTGTCCGAGTCCACCGCGGATGCCGCGCGCTTCGATCTGTTCGGCCTGTCGGCGGCGGCGCTGCGCGGCGAGACCGGCCGCGCCCTGCGCATGCTGGAGGGCCTGCTGGACGAAGGTCAGCCCGAGCCACTGATCCTGTGGGCGCTGGCGCGCGATGCACGGCTGCTGGTGCAGGCCCTGGAACGCCGGGCCGCCGGGGCGAACGACCGCGAGGCCTTCCAGGGCAGCTTCGGCGACCAGCAAAAGGCCCTGCGCCTGGCGGCGGGACGTCTGGACGTGGCGCGGGCGCGTGACATCCTGCGCCTGGCTGCCCGGGTGGACCGGGTGATCAAGGGGCAGGAACAACACGGGGATGCCCGGCAGGGGCTGCTGGACCTGGTGGCTCGTATGGCGGGCCGGCCGCTGACCGTGGCCAACCCTGTCCTCAACCCCGAGGGTGCATGACCCGGCGCAGCCTGGAACGGGCCATGCGGAGGCGATTAGCCTGTGACCGCAGCGTCCCGGCGCCGGTACCCCGCGACCAGGGTCAGACCCGCCAGACCAAGGCCCATCAGGGCCAGCGACGCCGGCACGGGCACGGGGGTCGGGGCCGGATCATCGCCGATGGCCGTACCCGCGATGGTGGCGCCGTCGAAGGCGAGGCCGGACTGGAAAGCCGTGTCCTGCCAGTTCACCACACCGAACTCCAGAGAGTAGGTGCCGGTATCCTCGAACAGGTACGAAGCCTGGATCCAGTCGGTGTATCCGCACCCGTCATCCCAGCAGGATCCTGAGTTGGCGCCCAGGGGAGACCATTCCGGTGCCCCGGGGATCACGGGGGTTTCCTCCGGATCGAGGGTCACGTCCGCATCCGGCTCCGGGAGCCCGAAACCCGGTACGGTGTCACCGTCCGGCGTCGTGCGGGCGGTGAACAGTTGAATCGGAGCCGCGCTGTCCGGGAGGATCTGTGCCCACGCGTAGTCGGTGAAACCTCCACCATCAGAGGAAACGTAGTTGAAGTAGAAGTTGAGTTCATCGCCCTCATCCGCGCTGAACTCTGGCGAGGTGATGGTCGATCCGGTGGTTTCGTCGCCAACGTCCAGGCCGTCGATGTCGTTCCCGTCGTTGGTCGAGATCCAGCCGTATTCCGAGTTGCCGAACGGCGACAGCGTTATATCGCCGTCCGCCGCTGACGTGCCGCAGTTTCCATTACAGTCCCAGCCGGAGATATCGATCGGTGAAGCCATGGCCGTACTGGCCAGACCGAGTGCACCGCACAATCCGGTTGCCGCAAGGCCGAGGTTAAATGTTTTCATTGGACACCTCTTCTTTTCGGAGTCAATGGTCGGGTGACACCGCCTTTTTTGGGTGGCTCCCGGTTGTCGCATGAGCAGGAAAAGACCTGCAGGGCATCGCCCTGCTGTTATCGAGCAATATCGGTGCCAGTACGGTCCCGGGGTTTCATGGTTCATGTAGAACAATGGCTTGCGGGGAGGGCGGGCTGTCTCTTGCCTCAGTGAGAGCGCCGGCATGTCAATCCCGCGGACAACCTGCCGCAGTGGTGCATCCGGCGAAGTCATCGACGCGGAAAGTGCCTTGTGGGAGAGTGCGGCCAGCCTGATCCGGTTATCGTCATCCGCGCCGCGTTCGGGGTCGCGAGCGTGGATCGGATCACCCGGGCTCCGGAAAACGGCAATGCCCGGCAGGGGTTGCTAGACTTGGCGTCCACGTATGGCGGAGCACCCGCCGACCGTGGCTGAACCCGTACCGAATTCCAACGAGTCTGATCGTATGAACGCTGCCGTGAATCCCGCCGAATCCGCTGCTGTCAGCGATGATATGGTCGCCAGGATCGAGGCCCTGGGGCGTGCTGCGCGCGCCGCCTCGCGCCACATGGCCGAGGCCGAACCGGGTGCCAAGAACGCGGCGCTGCAGGCCATCGCCGAGGGGATCGCCGAGCGTCGCGCGGAGCTGGCCGAGGCCAACGAGCGCGACCTGGAGGCGGGGCGAGCCCGCGGGCTGGACGCGGCGATGCTGGACCGTCTGGCGCTGACCGATGCGCGCATCGACACCATGATCGAGGGCTGCCGGCAGGTCGCGGGTCTGCCGGATCCGGTGGGTACGATCTCCGACATGGCCTATCAGCCCAGCGGGATCCAGGTAGGGCAGATGCGGGTGCCGCTGGGGGTGATCGGCATCATCTATGAATCACGCCCCAATGTGACCATCGACGCGGCGGCGCTGTGCCTGAAGTCGGGTAACGCGGCGATCCTGCGCGGCGGTTCCGAGGCCGCCCATTCCAATCGCGCGCTGGCCGGCATCATCCAGTCCGGGCTGGCGGCGGCGGGGCTGCCGCGCGAGGCGGTACAGATCGTCGACACCACCGACCGTGCCGCGGTGGGGGCGCTGCTGCGCATGCCCGAGTACGTGGACGTGATCGTGCCACGCGGCGGCAAGGGCCTGATCGAACGCATCAGCCAGGAGTCGCAGATCCCGGTGATCAAGCATCTGGACGGGGTGTGCCACGTGTACGTGGACGCCGCGGCGGACCCGGACAAGGCGCAGGCGGTGGCGGTGAACGCCAAGACCCATCGCTACGGCACCTGCAACACCATGGAGACTCTGCTGGTGCATGCCGATGTCGCCGAGACCTTCCTGCCGGCGGTGGCCGCCGAACTGGACGGGCTGGGGGTCAGCCTGCGCGGCTGCGCCCGCACCCGCGCGGTTCTCGCCGACAGCGGGCCGGAGGTCGCCGAAGCGAGCGAAGAAGACTGGGCTGCGGAATACCTGGGGCCGATCCTGGCAATCCGCGTGGTGGACGACCTGGACGCGGCGATCCAGCACATCAATACCTGGGGCTCACATCACACCGACAGCATCGTGACCGAAAACTGGGGGCATGCGCGGCGCTTCCTGCGCGCGGTGGATTCCAGCTCGGTGATGGTGAATGCCTCCACCCGCTTCGCCGACGGCTTCGAGTACGGGCTGGGCGCGGAGATCGGGATCTCCACCGACAAGCTGCACGCGCGCGGGCCGGTGGGGCTGCATGGCCTGACCACCCTGAAATACATCGTGTTTGGCGACGGCCATGTGCGTGGCTGAGCGCGGCGGGAAGGTGGCGGCTTGATCGGGATCCTCGGCGGGACCTTCGATCCGATCCATTTCGGTCATCTGCGCCCGGCGCTGGAGGTGCAGCAGCACCTGGGGCTGGAACGGGTGCACTTCGTGCCCTGCCACGTGCCGCCTCATCGCGCCAGCCCCGGGACTTCGGGCGAGGACCGCCTGGCCATGGTGGAGCGCGCGGTGGCCGGCGTGGAGGGTTTCGTCGCCGACCGGCGCGAGCTGGATCGCACCGGGCCGTCCTACACCGTGGACACCCTGCTGACCTTCCGCCGGGAGCTGGGTGACGATGTGCCGCTGGTGCTGATCATGGGCATGGATGCCTTTGCCGGCCTGTCGTCCTGGCACCGCTGGGAGACCCTGTTCGAGCTGGCGCACGTGGCGGTGTCGCATCGCCCCGGAAGCCCCGCCTCGCAGGACCTGGGCGACGGCCCGGGGGGCGCGGTCACCGACGATCCCGCCGTGCTGCGGGCGAGTCCGGCCGGCCGGGTGTACTTCCAGCCGGTGACTCAGCTGGATATCTCCGCTACCGCCATCCGGGCCCAGCTGCGCGAGGGGGCCAGCCCCCGCTTCCTGCTGCCCGGGGCGGTCGAACGCTACATACAGGAGCGCGGGCTTTACCGGTCCGCCGCAGGAAACCCCACTACATGACATCCGAAACCATGAACAGCGAACAGTTGCTGGAATTGAGCCTCGAGGCGCTCGAGGACATGAAGGCCCGCAACATCCGCAGCATCGACGTGCGCGGCAAGACCACCCTGGCCGATTTCATCGTGATCGCCTCGGGGACCTCCGGGCGCCACGTGCAGTCCACCGCCGAGAACGTGGCGACCGAGGCCAAGCACCGTGGCATCCAGCCGCTGGGCGTGGAGGGCCAGGAGGGCCAGGAATGGGTCCTGGTCGACCTCAACGACGTGATCGTCCACGTGATGCTCCCCGAGACTCGCGATTTCTACAATCTGGAAAAGCTGTGGCTGGCCGAGGAAGAGGCCGCGGAGGGTGACGGGGGCGATGGCGGCATGGAGGATGACCCCGGCCTGCAGCGGGTCCGCCGGCTGCGGGGCTGAGCCGGTTTATCGGCGATGCGTCTGCATCTGATCGCCATCGGCCGGCGCATGCCCGACTGGGTCGCTTCCGGCTTTGCCGAATACCGGGACCGTCTGCCCCGGGAATGGGGCTTTCAGCTGCACGCGCTGGCGGCCCCGGCGGGCTCGAAATCCATGGATGCCACGACCCGCCTGCGGCGCGAGGGCGAAGCTCTGCTCCGGGCCGTGCCGGACGGTGCCCGGATCATCACCCTGGATGAGCGCGGCCGTGCGGTGGATACCCGCGGACTGGCGCAGCGTCTGGCCGGCTGGCAGGACGACGGGCGCGACGTCGCGCTGCTGATCGGCGGGGCCGACGGCCTGGATGCCGCCGTGCGCGAGCGGGCCGAGTGGGCCTGGTCGCTGTCGCCGCTGACCTTCCCCCACATGCTGGTGCGGGTGCTGGTGGCGGAGCAGCTCTACCGCGCCTGGTCGCTGCTCAACAATCATCCCTATCATCGCGCGTGAGTCGCGCTCCGGTCGTTATGTCGTCCGCCGCTGCCTGCAACCGTCCCGACGCCCTGCCGCTTCTGCTGGCCTCCGCGTCCCCCCGCCGGCGCGAATTGCTGACTCAGATCGGCGTGGTGCATGAGGTGGCCGCGATGGATGTGGACGAGACCGCTGCGCCCGACGAGGAACCCGGGGCCCTGGTCGAGCGCCTCGCGGCGGTCAAGGCGGAAGCAGCGCGTGACCACGCCCGCCGGGGGCAGTGGGTTCTGGCGGCGGATACGGTCGTGACGATCGACGGGGAGGCGCTGGGCAAGCCCGCGGACGAGGCTTCGGCCGCCGCCATGCTGCAGCGGCTGTCCGGCCGCGAACACCGGGTGATTACCGGCATGGCACTGCTGCGCGATGACGGCCCGGTGTGCACCGGGCGCGGCGAGACGCGGGTATGGATGCGCCCGCTGGACGCGCGCGACATCGCGGCCTACTGGGCCAGCGGCGAGCCGCGCGACAAGGCGGGGGGTTATGCCCTGCAGGGGCGGGGTGCAGCCTTTGTCGAACGCATCGACGGTTCCTGCAGCAACGTGATCGGCCTGCCCCTGTTCGAGCTGGAGCAGTGGCTGAACGACCTGGAGGACCCGCCCGCCCGTGCCTGACTATTCGATTCCGAGTTTCTTCAGACGGTAGCGCAGCTGGCGGAAACTGAGCCCCAGTAACCTCGCGGCCGCGGTGCGGTTGCCGCCGGTCTGATGCAGGGCGGTCTCGATCGCCTGGCGCTCCTGGTCGGCGAGGTGATCATCCAGGCCCACATCCTCGTAGCGGATCGACGGCGGGGTGCGGCGCTCCTTCACCCCGGGGGGCGGGGTGCCCGGGTTGTCTGCGCCGGGGCCGGCGCGGCGGTCCTCGCCGTTGTCCTCCGGGGTCGGGGCGGTGGCCGGGAGATCGATGTTGTCGGCGTGGATCGCCGCGCCCTCCGCGAGGGTGGCGGCGCGCTCCAGGATGTTCTCCAGCTCCCGCACGTTGCCCGGGAAGGGGTGGCGCTCCAGCAGCTCCTGCGCGTCCGGCGCGAGTTCGCGGGCCTCCAGGCCCCATTGTTCGGCGATTCGCTGCAGCATCACGGTGGCCAGGCCGGGAATGTCGCCGTCGCGTTCGCGCAGCGGCGGGACCCGCAGTTCGATCACGTTGAGACGGTAATAGAGGTCCTGGCGGAAACGGCCTTCGCGCACGGCGCGCTCAAGGTCGTGATGGGTCGCCGACAGGATGCGCACGTCCACCGGGATCTCCCGCGAGCCGCCGACCGGCTTGATCGCGCGCTCCTGGATCGCGCGCAGCAGCTTGACCTGCATCGCCAGCGGCAGGTCGGCGACCTCGTCCAGGAACAGGGTGCCGCCCTCGGCCGCCTGGAACAGCCCGGGGTGGTCCTGGGTGGCCCCGGTGAAGGCGCCCTTGCGATGGCCGAAGAACTCGCTCTCCATCAGTTCCGCCGGGATCGCGCCGCAGTTCACCGGCACGAAGGGGCGCTCGGCGCGCGGCCCCAGTCGATGGATTTCGCGCGCCACCAGTTCCTTGCCGGAACCGGATTCTCCGGCGATGAACACCGGCGCCTGGGAGCGCGCCAGCTTGCGGATGGTGGCGCGCAGTTTCTGCATGGGTTCGGAGTCGCCCAGCAGCGGGCTGTCGGGGTCTTCGGTCGTGCTGCAGCGGGTCGGCGTCGAGCCGCACGCCGCCTCCGTCGCCGGCGCGGATTCCATGCGCAGGGCGCTGTCGATCAGTTCGCGCAGCTGCTTGAGGTCGACCGGCTTGCTGACGAAGTCGAAGGCGCCCAGCTTGAGGGCCTGCACCGCCGTATCGACACTGCCGTGCGCGGTGATGACCGCCACCGGCAGCTCCGGCCGGGTGGTCTGGATGTGACGCACCAGGTCCAGCCCGTCCCCGTCCGGCAGGCGCATGTCGGTCAGGCAGAGGTCGAAGTCCCGCTGCGCCAGCAGCTGCCGTGCCGGGTCCAGCGCGCCGGTCGTTTCGGCCTCCAGGCCCATGCGCGCGAGGGTGATCTCCAGCAGTTCGCAGATGTCGGGTTCATCGTCGACAACCAGCACGTGCTTGATGCTCATGACGCCGATCCCTGGTGTTGTTCTTCGGGGGCAAACAGGATGCGGAAGCAGCCCCCGGAGGGTGCATGCGCGTGTTCCAGCGAGGCCCCGTTGTTTTCGCACAGCATGCGCGAGATGTACAGGCCCAGGCCGGAGCCGCCGGAATGGCCGGAGACGAAGGGCTCGAACAGCTCCTTCTGGGTTTCCGGGTCGATGCCGGGGCCGGCGTCCAGCACGTCCAGACTGACCACCCGGGCGACCTGGCCGGCGCCGCCGCGCAGGATAATGGGCGGGCTTTCGGGCCGGTCGTGCCCGCCGTGCACCCTGGCATTGCTGCACAGGTTCCACAGCACCTGGTTGAGCTGCGAGGGGTCGAACAGGACCTCCGAATCTGCGGGTTCCACGCTCACGTGCAGCGATTCCCGCGGTATCTGCAGCGCACTGCAGAACTCCTCGGCGAAACGTTCGAGTTCGTCGCGCAGGTTGAGCCGCTGGCGTTCGCCCGATTCGCGACGCGACAGGCTGAGGACGTTCGCGATCAGGCTGTTCACGCGGTCGCTCTGCTTGTCGATGATCGCCAGCAGACGCTGGTCGGGCGCCGAAAGGTCGGGCGATTCGCGCAGTAGCTGGGCGCTGTGGGAGATCGCGCCCAGCGGGTTGCGGATCTCGTGCGCGATGCTGGCGGTCAGGCGTCCCAGGGCCTGCAGCTTGCTTGCCTGGGCCTGGCGGCGCAGTTCGGCGGCGTCTTCCAGGATCAGCAGGGTACCCTGATCGCCCTGGTTGCCCAGCGGGGCCAGGCGGACCTGCAGGGCCGGCTGTTCCTGGTCGCCGGGCAGGTGGCGGGTGCGGCTGGCCGGCCCGGTTTCTTCCTGCCATTCGCGCACGGCCCGGGCCAGGCGCGGCGAGATCGACGACAGGTGCCGCCCCGGTCGGGGCGGGAGGAGCTGGCGCGCCGCCTCGTTGATGGAGCGGATGTAGCCCCGGGGGTCGATCGCCACCACTCCGGCGCTCATGCGCGCGATGATCTGGGCGTTGAGTTCCGCCAGGCTGGCGAGATCGACTTCCTGCTGTTCGACCTGGGCGCGGCTTTCGTCGGCCCGCCGGCTGAAGTGGTGGGCCAGCAGGGTTCCGGCCAGCAGCGCGGCCCCCAGCAGTCCGGCCTGGGTCAGGCTGTCGAGGTCGCCCAGCGTGATCAGGATGGCGAGGCCTTCCGCGCCCAGAAGGCCGGCGCTCACGGCGGCGGCCAGCGGGAGGCCCAGGCGACCGGCCGACAGCAGGGCCGTTGCCATCACCGCAGGGATCAGCAGCAGGCCGATGCCGGTGTGGACGCCCCCGGCAACCACCATCAATGCGAGCAGGCCCGCGGCATCCCCGGTGCCGCCCAGCAGGATCATGCGGCGGAACTGTGCGACGCGCTCGGGTTCGCGGTTGCAGTGTTCGGCAAACGCCGCCATGAACACCGAGAACACCAGGTAGCCGCCGGCCAGTGCGGGATAGACTTCGGGGACCGCGGGGTCCACGCCTACCGGCAGGCCCGGGAACAGGCCCATCAGGAGCAGGACCAGCGCGACAAACACCCGGTACAGGGCGTACAGGCGGCTGGAGCGCTGGGTGTCGGTGTCGATGACCATCGAGGGTGGGGTGACGGGGTCAGTCCCGGGGATGGCGGTCCGCCTCGGCGTGTTGCCGCGAACAGAAGCAGCGCTCGCCTTCGCACAAGGCCTGGTCTTCCGGTACATGCACGCCGCAGTGGGCGCAACGCACCATGGCGCCGCTCTCGCGCACGCGTTCCGGCGGGTCGTCGCGCCGGACCCGGCGGCGCTCGCCGCTCGAGCGCACCAGGGTGCGCACGGCAAGAAAGATGGCAACGATGGCGATGATCAGCAGGAGCAGCCTCATGCCGCGAGTTTAAAACAATGTGCACCCGCATGCCTTCCGCGGGTCTTTGCCGCATTGCGGGGGGGTGTGGAACAATGCGGGTAATAGAGAAGCGTCTGGTTGCGGCAAGTGATTGATTGCGATGGATTTCGTCCCAATGTAGGCATCATCCTGTGCAACCGGGAGCGGCAGTTGTTCTGGGGCAAGCGCGCGGGGCAGGACGCCTGGCAGTTTCCGCAGGGCGGCATTCGCACCGACGAGACCCCGGAAGAGGCCCTGTTCCGTGAGCTGCGCGAAGAGACCGGGCTGCTTCCGGAACACGTGGAACTGCTGGGGAGCACCCGCCGCTGGCTGCGTTACCGGCTGCCGGAGCGCATGATCCGCCGGCGTCGCAACCCGGTGTGCGTGGGCCAGAAGCAGCGCTGGTTCCTGCTGCGCATGACGGGCGAGGAGAGCAATGTAATGCTGAATGCGATGGACACGCCGGAGTTCGATTCCTGGTGCTGGATTGACTATTGGCGTCCGGCACGTGAAGTGGTGCACTTCAAGCGCAATGTCTACCGCCGGGCGCTGTGCGAACTGGTGCCGCTGATGTTCCCCGAGCTGCAGCGCGACGACGACGCGGCACCCCGGTCCTGCAACTCTCCCGCGGTGTCGCGTTGAACGCCCCCGCCAATCCGCCTTCCATGCTCGAGGTCCTGCGCCGGGTGGTGCAGGAGGTCAACGGTGCGGCCGACTTCTTCGAGGCGCTGCACATCATCGTGACCCGGGTGAAGGCGGCGCTGGATATCGATGTCTGCTCGATCTACCTGAAGTCGCCGAGCTCCGGGCGCCTGGTGCTGATGGCCTCGGAAGGTCTGCATGCCGAAGCGGTGGGGCAGGTGGAGATGGACCCGTCGGAAGGGCTGGTCGGGCTGGTCGCGTCACGCGCGGAGCCGGTCAACCTCGACAGTGCCCAGGACCACCCCCGTTTCCGCTATTTCCCGGAGACCGGCGAAGAGCGCTTCCTTGCCTTCCTCGGCGTGCCGATTATCCACCAGCGCAGCCTGCTGGGGGTGCTGGTGGTGCAGCAGCGCGAGGCGCGGCGGTTCGACGACGAACACGTTTCTTTCCTGATCACCCTGGCCGCGCAGCTGGCCGGGGCGATCGCCTATGCCGAATTCAACGACGAGATCTCCAGTGAGACCCCGCTGATCGGTCACCAGAACGTGGAGGCGACCGGTATTGCCGGTTCCCCCGGGGTGGCCATCGGGCGTGCAGTGGTGGCCTATCGCCTGGCGGATCTCGACTCCATACCCGATCGCGAGGGCGCGGGTCCGGATACGGAGCTCGCGCATTTCCGCCAGGCGGTCAGCGATACCCGCGAGGAAATCGAGGATCTCAAGCAGCGCATGGGCGAGGCCCTGGGACCGGACGAGCAGGTGCTGTTCGACGCCTATCTGATGCTGCTGGGGTCGGATTCGCTGGTGCACAAGACCGAGGGGCGGATCTCGGCGGGGCAGTGGGCCCCGGCGGCGCTGCGTGACACCGTGCGCGAGAGCGTGCGGGTGTTCGAGGACATGGAGGACCCGTACCTGCGCGAACGCGCGGCGGACGTGCGTGACCTCGGTCGCCGCGTCCTGTCGCATCTGCTGCCGGCGGATCGGAGCCAGGACGAATTTCCCGAGGGCGGGATCCTGGTGGGTGACGACCTGACCGCGTCGCATCTGGCCGAGGTGCCGATCGAGCGCCTGGGCGCGATCGTGTCCGCGCAGGGCACGGGCTCCTCGCATATCGCGATCCTCGCACGGGCCCTGAACGTGCCGGCGGTGATGGGGGTCTCGGATCTGCCGGTAGGCCGCCTGGAGGAGCGCGAGATCCTGGTGGACGGGTATCGCGGCCGTCTGTTCGTGAACCCCAACGCCGAGCTGCGTGCGGAGTTCGAACGTCTGGTGCGCGAGGAACGCGAACTGGCCGAAGACCTGCGTGCGCTGGCGAAGGATCCGGCCGCCACGCGTGACGGGCATCCGGTGCCGGTGCTGGCCAACTCCGGGCTTCTGGCGGACATCAAGCCCTCGCTGGAATCGGGTGCCGAGGGCGTCGGGCTGTACCGCACCGAAGTCCCGTTCATGATCCGCGACCGTTTCCCCGGGGAGGAGGAGCAGGTACGGCTGTACGAACAGATCCTCGCGTCGTTCGACCCGATGCCGGTGACCCTGCGTACCCTGGACATTGGTGGGGACAAGGCGCTGCCCTATTTTCCGGTGCAGGAGGACAACCCCTTCCTCGGCTGGCGCGGCATCCGCATCTCGCTGGACCATCCGGAGATCTTCCTGACCCAGTTGCGGGCCATGCTGCGGGCGAGCCGCGAGCACGACAACCTGCAGATCCTGTTCCCGATGATCTCCGCGCTGGACGAGCTCAAGGGGGCCATGACCCTGCTCAACCGGGCGCGCGAAGAGCTGCTGGACGAGGGCTATCGCATCCCGATGCCGAAGATCGGGGTGATGGTCGAGGTGCCGGCGGCGGTTTATCTGGCCGAAACGCTCGCGCGGCGGGTGGACTTCCTGTCGGTGGGCACCAATGACCTGGTGCAGTACCTGCTGGCGGTGGATCGCAACAACGCCCGGGTCGCCAATCTGTACGACACCCTGCATCCGGCCTGTATCCACGCGCTGGAAAGTATTACCGAGGGGGCCCACCGCGCGGGCAAGCCGGTTTCGGTGTGCGGCGAGATGGCGGCGGACCCGGCCGCGGTGATCCTGCTGCTGGGCATGGGGATCGACAGCCTGAGTGTCAGCGTGTCGGCCATCCCCCGTATCAAGTGGGTGATCCGCTCGTTCTCCACCGATCGGGCCGAGGCCCTGCTGGCCCAGTGCCGGCTGCTGGAAAATCCGGAACAGACCCGTTCACTGCTCAACAACGCCCTGGTGCAGGCCGGCCTGGGCGGGCTGGTGCGCGCCGGCAAGACCTGAGGGCGGGCGCCCCGGTCTTTTCCCGCGGGCCCGGTGGGTGGGCTGTCAGCCGGAGGCCCGGCGGGCCCTGTTCCAGGCTACCGCGGCCGACACGGCGAACAGCAGCACGATGACACCGATGCCGATCAGGGCATCGGTGATCGAGCGGTTGACCGCCAGGATCACGATTCCGACCAGCGCCGGAACCGGCAGTTCGTTGAACCAGCGATACCAGTAATGCCCGCGGGTGTTGCGGTCCGCGGCGAAATCTGCCACCAGCTTGCCGCACCACAGGTGGTAGGCGATCAGCGCCGCGATCAGCGTCAGCTTGAAGTGCATCCATGGCTGCTCCAGGTGCACCGGCACCAGCGCCAGCATAATGCCGCCGAAGATCACCGTGATGACCCCGCCCGGGGTCATGATCCCGTAGAACAGCTTGCGCTCCATGACCTTGAAACGCTCGTTGCCGGGTGCGTCGTCGGTCATGGCGTGGTAGACGAACAGCCGCGGCAGATAGAACAGCCCCGCAAACCACGTGACCATGAAGATCAGGTGGAGGCTGAGGAACCAGGAGTAGGCGTCGTGCATGATGGCGTCCTTGTTGCGCCCGCAGCGGCGTTACGGGCCGGGTGTCCGGTGCTGGGTACCGGCTCAGGAGAGCCAGCGCTCCAGATGATCGCGGATCTGGTCGAAATCGGGTTCCCCAAGCTTCTGATAGACGATGCGGCCGCGGGGCGATACCAGGAACGTGGTCGGTGTCAGGCGAACCCCGCCCCAGGTGCTCGCCAGATCGCCATTCTCGTCGTGAATGACGGTGTAGGCGATCTCGCGATCCTCGCTCATCGAGCGTACCCGGCTTTCGCGGTCGTGCGCCATGGCGATGGCCACGATATCGAACCCGCGGTCGCGGAAATCGGCGTGCAGTTCATTGAGGGTGGGGATCTCGCGGATGCATTCCGGGCAGTCGGTGGCCCAGAAAGAGATCAGGACCGGGCGGCCGTCATAGTCGTCGAGCGACACCGCCTCGCCTTCGAGATTGCTGGCGGCGAAGCCGGGGGCTTCGCGCACGCCATCGCCGGTGGTGATCCACGCCGCGCCGACCGCGATCAGCACAAGGATGATAAAGACGCCGCCGATCGCGGCCTTGCGGTCCAGTTTGAGCTTGCTCATGTTTCCGGTTCCCGTGACTCGTCAAGGAGGCGTTGTTACTGACCTCGAAAATGCGTACCGCGTTCCGCCGCGGGGCGCGAGCCGGTATCATGCCGCAGCATGACTTCCGTAACCAACAACAAGCCCACCCGTCTCGGGGTGGTCGGGGCCACCGGCTACGCCGGCGTCGAACTGTTGCGCATCCTCGCCGGGCATCCGGCGGTGGAGCTGCACGCGGTGACCTCGCGCGGCGAGGACGGCACCCCGGTCGCCGATCTGTTCCCCAGTCTGCGCGGGGTGCTGGATGCGGTCTTCCGGGCCCCGGAGCCGGAGCTGCTGGCGGAGTGCGATGTGGTGTTCTTCGCCACGCCGCACGGGGTGGCCCATGCAATGGCCGGCGATCTGCTCGCGCGCGGCGTACGCGTGATCGACCTGTCGGCGGATTTCCGCATCCGCGATCCCGAGCTGTGGAGCCGTTGGTACGGCCAGCCGCACGGGGCGCCGGAATACCTGGGCGAGGCGGTGTACGGCCTGCCCGAACTTCACCGCGGACCCATCTCCGAGGCGCGTCTGATCGCCGTGCCGGGCTGCTACCCCACCGCGGTGACGCTGGCCCTTCTGCCCTTGCTCGAGAACAACCTGGTGGATGTGTCCGACATCATCGCGGATGCCAAGAGCGGGGTCAGCGGAGCGGGCCGGCAGGCGCGTATCGGCGGGCTGTTCGCCGAGGTGCAGGAGAATTTCCGCGCCTACGCCAGCGGCGGACACCGGCACTGGCCGGAGATCCACCAGACGCTGGCGGAGGTGGCCGGCGCGGACGTGGGGCTGATCTTCCAGCCGCACCTGGTGCCGATGACGCGCGGGATCCTGGCCACCCTCTATCTGCGTCCGCTGGATGACGGCGACTGGGAGGCGCTGTTCCGGGAACGCTACGCCGGCGAGCCTTTCGTTGATGTCATGCCGTCGGGGTCGCATCCGGAAACCGCGTCGGTGCGGGGGACCAACCAGTGTCGTCTGGCCCTGGCCACGCCGCCGCACAGTGGCCGCCGCATGGTGATTTCGGCCATCGACAACCTGGTCAAGGGTGCGGCAGGGCAGGCCGTGCAGAACATGAATCTGATGCTGGGACGCCCGGAAACGGAGGGGCTGGAACTGGTTCCGGCCTTCCCCTGATCCATGCGATGGCGACGGCGTCCGCGGGTTCCCGCCCCGCGACGGTTGCGGGGGCACCCCCTGCGCCGCGCGGTGGCGCCCGTTCTCGTGCTGATGATGGTGGGTGCGGCGGGCGTATGGTGGTGGTTGAACGCCGGAGTTCCGCAGTCGACGGAGGTGACCCGTGAGCGGGACGCGCGTCTGGTCGAGCTGCAAACGGCCTTGCAGGAACTTGCGCAGGAGCGTGACGCGGCCGTGCGCGAGCGGCTGCGCAGCGCGCGGCACCGTGAGGTGGCCGAGGCGGAACTCGCGGCCTGCCGGCGGGATGCCGAAGCCCGCGAAGCCGAACTGCTGGTGCTGCGCGAAGAGCTGGCGTTCTACCAGCGGCTGGCGGACGATGCCGGAGGCGATCGCATCGGCCTGCGCAATATCGCGGTGCATGAGACCGGCATCGAGGGTGAATACGAACTGATTTTCCAGGTGCACCGCGCCGGTCTGCGCGGAGAGGTCCCGCTGATCTGGGACCTGGAGCTGGAAGGCGAGCGCGACGGGGAGCGGGTGAGTCAGGGGGCGGACGACCTGGGGCCGGACCTGCAGTCCGGACGCAGCTTTGATCTGCGATTCCTGCGCACGGTCCGGGTGCGCCTGGTGCTGCCGGAGGGTTTCGGCCCGCAACGGCTGTCCATTAGAGTGGAGTCCGAAGAGGACGGGCCGGACCGGATCGAAGAAACAAGAGGATGGGCTGCGGCCCGGAGGGCGAGTGAATGATGGGACGCAAGCGCAGGCAACGGGCCCGTCGGGTCGACACACTGATCGGCGAGAATACCGCGATCCACGGCGACCTGGAATTCAGCGGCGGGCTGCATCTTGAAGGCCGGATCGTCGGAGACGTGCGGGCTTCGACCGACGGCTCCGCGGTGCTGGTGGTCGACGAGAAGGGCCAGATCGAAGGGCAGGTCGCGGTGCCGCATCTGGTACTGAACGGCAGCGTGCGCGGCGATGTCCATGCCGGAGAGCACGTTGAGCTGGGCGAGAAGGCGCGGCTGGAGGGAAATCTTTATTACAGCGTGCTGCAGATGGCGGAGGGCGCCTCGGTGGATGGACAGCTGCGGCGTCGGGATGCGGATGCCGCACTGGAAGGCGAGACGCCATTGACCGCCCTGGCCGACGACACGCTTACCGCGCGTAACGATTCTTGACTCCGGCGGTCAGACTTCATAGCTTGGCAATCAAATGATCACAGGAGACACCGCATGTCCGACACGATGACGTCCAACGCGCAGGCCGAGACGGATGACATGGACATCCCCAGCCCGCTGGTGTTTACCGATGCCGCCGCAAGCAAGGTGAAGGGGCTGATCGAGGAGGAGAACAACGACAATCTCAAGCTCCGCGTCTTCGTCAGCGGTGGCGGCTGCTCCGGTTTCCAGTACGGCTTCACCTTCGACGAGACCATCGGTGACGGCGACACCGTGGTCGAGAACGGCGGGGTGACCCTGCTGATCGATCCGATGAGCTTCCAGTACCTGGCCGGCGCCGAGATTGACTACACCGAAGGCCTCGAAGGCGCCCAGTTCGTGATCCGCAACCCCAACGCGACCACCACCTGCGGCTGCGGTTCCAGCTTCTCGGTCTGACCCGGCGGCCAGATCGGCGCACTACAGGCCCGGCCCGGCAACGGACCGGGCCTTTTTCATGCCCTTTTACCCCCGGGGATCACGCACCCGAGGATGCGGGGTCCGCGGGCTCCGGTGACCGCCGGCAGGTTTCCGCTTTGATGATGCAGGGTCCGGAACGCCAGCCATGCAAAAGCGGCACCTTCGACCTGTTCCGCCGGAATGCCGCAGGCATCGGTGAGTTCGATCCGGGTCTGCGGCAGGGCGGCCGCAAGTCGTTCCAGCAGAAAGCGGTTACGCGCCCCCCCTCCGCAGATCAGCACGTCTTCCGGTGCGTTGCCCGGTCGCACGAGTTCCCGGGCGATCGCGTGTGCCGTCAGCTCGGCCAGGGTTGCCTGCACGTCCGCCGGCTTCGCGGTGGCCAGTGTTTGCCCGCCCCGGGCGGCGAGCCACGCGGGTGAAAAATGTTCGGGCCCGGTGCTCTTGGGCGGCGTGCGCTGGAAGTAGGGGTCCGCCAGCAGGGCCTGCAGCAGTTCCGGGCGCACCTGCCCCGTGCGGGCCCATGCCCCGTCCGCGTCGTATTCGCAGCCCCGGTGGTGCCGCACCCAGTGATCCAGCAGGGTGTTGCCGGGGCCGCAGTCGTGGCCGCTGACCTCGCCGTCAGGCGGCAGCCGGGTCACGTTGCTGATGCCACCGATGTTCACCACCGCCCGGTCATGACCCGGCTGCGCAAAGCGGGCCGCGTGGAACCCGCAGGCCAGCGGTGCGCCTTCTCCGCCGGCGGCGATGTCCCGCTGACGGAACATCGCCACCGTATCCACGCCGGTTCGCTCGGCAATCCGGAACGGGTCACCGATCTGCCATGAAAACGCCGGTTCCGCATCGGGGGCGTGATGGAGCGTCTGGCCATGGCTGCCGATCCCGCGGACATCGCCCGGGCTCAGCCTCTCCGACCGGAGCAGATCCGTGGCCGCGCGTGCGAACTGCTCGCCGACCCGTGCATCCAGGGTGCCCGCGGTCACCGCGCTCAGCTCCGACTGCTCCACCGCCGCGGCCAGATCCGTCGCGAGACTGGCCGGATACGCGCGGTGGTGATGTGCGATTACCCGCGCGTCGCGGCCATCCCCGATGGCAGTGAGGACCGCGTCGATCCCGTCGCGGCTGGTGCCCGACATCAATCCGATGTAGTACGCCAATATCGTGTCTCCTGAGTCCTTCGCGCCGATGCGGCCGCCGGGGTATCCTTGCGGCTTTTCCGTGCCCGCGCTCGGGCGGGACAACAATCGTGACACGAGAGGCATCGATGGATATCGAAGAACAGCTCGCCGTCTTCCGCCGCGGCGCCGACGAGATTCTCCGCGAAGACGAGCTGCGCGAAAAGCTGCGCCTCGGCCGTCCTCTGCGGATCAAGGCCGGGTTCGATCCCACCGCGCCGGACCTGCATCTCGGCCACACGGTCCTGATCAACAAGCTGCGTCAGCTCCAGGACCTCGGGCACCACGTGCTCTTCCTGATCGGGGACTTTACCGGCCGTATCGGCGACCCGTCCGGCAAGAATGCCACGCGCCCCCCGCTGT